>JAJDBT010000121.1 GCA_029261215.1 Nitrospirota bacterium
CCAAACTATGGGAAGAATATGGCGGAAAAGGTAATGGGGTATGCGTTGAAATTGATATTCCAGATCACCTTGTTGGGAAACGATACCATCGAGTAAGCTATGTCGCAGACAAGGTATTTCATGTAGATTCTTTCCTTGAATCAGTGATTTTCCCCGATAGAGCTTTTGAGACGTATCGGAATATCTTATTGATCAAGACTAGGAGATGGCGGAAAGAGGAAGAGATCCGTTTTATTGGTAATCGCCAAAATGTAAACCTTATTTTGGAGGGTCACATCAGTGAGGTTATCTTTGGCCCTAATGTTCCAGCACATATAGCGAAGCAACTGGAGACCAGAATAGCTAATCACTGCCGCGCCAATAACATCAGGATTAAGAAGCTACAGTGAGTAACTGTTTAGTTTCTCAAGGGAAGAAATGGTCTCATGGCGAAAGCATACCTCGATCAACTTACTGTCTTGTTAAAACAAACCACTTCTGGACGTTTTAAAAATATTAAACTGGAGTGCAGACATTTTTTTAGTGGCGCGGCGGTTTATGTGAATGCAAAGGTTTGTATGTCTTTGACCCCCGTGGGTTTCGCCATGAAGCTGCCAGAAAAATCACGAAACATTTTGCTTAACGCACACGGGGCAAAACCCCTTCGTTATTTCCCCAACGGCCAGATTAAAAAAGAGTATGTGGTTTTGCCAACATTGATGCTGGAGGATATGAAGACCCTTCGGGATTGGGTAAAAACCAGTATTGAATACGTGGTTTCACAACCAGGTCCTGTTCGAAAATAATCAATGAAAGGTATTGTCCGTATATTCGGCATAGAAGAAAAGATAGAATACTGATTTAACGACCATTATGAAGCATAAAGTGAGATGAGAGAAATGAATGTGCACGAAAAAATAAATTACCTTGAACTGCCCGCAAGAAATATCGAGGCGGCTAAAGCTTTTTTTAGCGATGTTTTTGACTGGTCATTTGTAGACTATGGGCCTGAATACACCGCGTTCTCTCATGCGGGAATGGATGGCGGATTTTTTAAGTCCGATTTGGTGATGTCCACTGCAACCGGGAGTGCGTTAATTGTCATGTATAGTGAGGCTTTAGAGCAAACCCAATCAAAAATCGAGCATGCGGGTGGTTCGATCATGAAGCCGGTATATTCATTCCCCGGTGGCCGCCGCTTTCATTTTAGTGACCCTAATGGGAACGAATATGCCGTTTGCTCAGAATGACCTGAGCGCATAACCTTGATCAACTTCCAGAATTTTAAGCGGGAAGAATAAACATAAAAAAACTAAAAAATGACAAATAAACCCTTTAGCCCATCTTGCCCTCTCCCCTTCGGCGAAAAGGACACCGTTCAACTCGCGCACGGCGGGGGCGGGCGTTTGATGCAGCAATTGATTGAGCATCTTTTTCTTCCGGTTTTTGACTCTGCCGGAGTCCGGGAGAGTCACGACGGTGCGCTGCTTTCGATTCAATCTGAACAGCTTGCGTTTACGACGGATTCCTACGTCATCCATCCGCTCTTTTTTCCCGGCGGCGATATCGGAAAACTCGCGGTTTATGGCACGGTGAACGATTTGGCCATGTGCGGGGCAAGGCCCCGGTATTTGAGCGCGGGCTTTATTTTGGAGGAAGGATTGCCGATCAAAACCTTACAAACAGTTGTTGCTTCAATGCAGGCGGCGGCCTTAGCGTGCGGCGTTGAAATCGTCACGGGGGACACGAAGGTGGTGGACCGGGGAAAAGGGGACGGGATCTTTATCAACACGGCGGGCATCGGTGAAATGGTCTCGACCCAGGCCATCGGCCCGGCCCAAGTCCGGCCGGGAGATCACATGATTCTCAGCGGCGATATCGGCCGACACGGCATCGCTGTGATGGCCATCCGTGAGGGGCTTGAGTTTGAAACGACGATTGAAAGCGATCTTGCGCCATTGTGTGAACCTGCGTTGAGCCTCTTGGAGGCGGGTGTGGAGATTCATTGCCTGCGGGACTTAACACGCGGCGGGCTGGCGAGCGCCGTCAACGAAATCGCCGAAGCGGCGGGCCTGACGGTGAGGCTGGATGAAGCACTCATCCCTGTGGAGGAGCAAGTGCGCGGAGCCTGCGAAATCCTCGGATTTGATCCGCTGTATGTGGCGAACGAAGGACGTTTTATCGCCTTTGTGCCCGAAAAGGATACGGCACAGGCACTAAAGGTTTTGCGCGCACACCCCCTGTGCGCAAAGGCCGTTCACATAGGCCGCGTGACGGAACGCGCCCATGAAAATGCCTCGCCGGTGGTGATGAAGAGCCGGATTGGTTCGATGCGGATCGTGGATATGATTAGCGGCGAGCAATTACCGCGTATCTGCTGAAGGCTTTTCTCTATCGCCTTTTTCCTGCCCCGTTTTCTTTCTCAGTCTTTTTGGCGCGGATCGATATTAAATCAGCGGCAGTTCTTCTTTGTAATCCGGTACATAAACCGGCCACTTCAATTCTTCTTCGATATGCAGCCTGAGGGCGTTTGCCGCAGGCGGTTCACCGTGGGTAATGAAGGTCTTTTTGGGAGGCGATTTAAACTTTTTCAGCCACCCGATGATTTCATTGTAATCGGCATGGGCCGAGAGATTGTGGAGCACCTTCACTTCCGCATTGACGGGGACGTAGCTGCCGTGAATCTTGATCGATTGGGCACCATTGACCATCGCTTCGCCGCGTGTGCCGCCTGCCTGAAAGCCCACAAAGAGAATGGTATTACGCGGATCGGGCGCAAAGGTTTTAAGGTGGTGAATCACACGTCCGCCTGTGGCCATGCCGCTGGCGGAGATGATAATCATGGGTTCTTTTTTGGTGTTGAGATCCCTCGATTCATCCGCACCACGTACGAAAGTTGCCGCCGAGCAGGTCTCTTTAGACTGCCTTTCCGTTAAGCGGTGTTCTTCGTGGTACTGGACAAAAAGCTCCGTCGCATTGACGGCCATGGGGCTGTTCAAATAAACGGGGATGTCGGGAATGGCCGATTTTTGTTTGAGCTGATGAATGAAGTGCAGCATGGTTTGGGCGCGGCCGACGGCAAAGGAAGGGATGAGGAGGGTGCCGCCCCGATCCACCGTTTTATTGATCATCGCTGCGAGCATGTCGAGCGGGTCGGCTTTTTCGTGCAGGCGGTTTCCATAGGTTGATTCACAGACCAGGTAGTCGATTTTTCCGATATCCACCGGGGGCCTCATAATCGGATCGTTTGGTCGTCCCAGGTCTCCCGTAAAGCCGATGTTTGTTTTTCCATCACTTAAACGAATGAGCGCAGAGCCGAGCAGATGCCCTGCCTGTAAAAAAACGAAATTAATAAGATCAAACAAGCGGATTTCTTCGTTAAAATCCACAGGCACAAAACGGCTCAGTGCATTTTTCCCGTCCTCGCTGGTATAAAGCGGCAGGGCTGTTTTATGTTTGGAAAAACCTTTTCGATTGGCGTAACGCGCGGCTTCTTCCTGCAGGTAGCCGCTGTCGGGCAGGAGAATGGCGCAAAGGTCACGTGTCGCAAAAGTGGAATAAACCGGGCCGCGAAAACCGTTTTTAATCAGCAAAGGCAGGTAGCCGGAATGATCAAGATGGGCATGGGTTAAAATGACCGCATCGATTTCATGGGCCTCAATCGGCAGGGGCGCCCAGTTTCTGAGTCGAAGTTGTTTAAAGCCCTGAAAGAGACCGCAGTCAATGAGGATTTTTTTGCCCTTAATGGTCAGCAGATATTTAGAACCGGTAACGGTTCCGGTCGCGCCGAGAAATGTGATATGCATGATAGGCCTCCTCTTTTTATACGAATTATACGTACATTTTTTTGAAGCAACAATTCCGTGTTTCCCTCAAGGTGAGTAAATCGTTTTTCAGGGAAAGGATTGTCAATCGCTTTCGATTGACCTCTGGCAAAAAGACCCGTAGGATGAAAATCGGGTAATTTCCATAAAACCGATTTATAAAAAAGGACAATAGCGCTGGAGCCGAGATGATTCCACTTCGAGATGACAACCCGACAAGCATTCAACCCATTCTTTGTATCAGTTTTATTGCCATCAATATTCTGGTTTTTCTCTACCAGTTCTCCCTTGGCCCGCAGCTGGAGCAGGTCTTTATTTATCAATACGGGGCGATTCCGGCGGTGCTTTTTGGCCAGGAGTCGCTTCCGGCTGAAGTCGCGGTTTTGCCGCCTGTCATGAGTCTTTTTACCAGCATGTTTTTGCACGGCGGATTCATGCATTTGGCCGGAAATATGTTGTATCTCTGGATTTTTGGGAACAATATTGAAGATGTGATGGGGCATCGGCGCTTCATTGTTTTTTATCTTTTGTGCGGTTTGATTGCCGCAATGAGCCATGCGGTAACCGATACGGGTTCCGTGGTCCCGATGATCGGTGCGAGCGGGGCGATCTCCGGTCTTCTGGGCGCCTACTTGCTGCTCTACCCGCATGCGCAGGTGCTGGTCTTGATTCCACTTGGATTTTTCACACGCATGATTTACATCCGGGCCGGATGGGTGCTTGGCTTCTGGTTTTTTATGCAGGTTTTGAGCGGCGGCATGAGTGTCGGACAAAAGGGCGGCGGCGTGGCCTTTTTTGCGCATATCGGCGGTTTTCTGGCCGGGATGCTCTTGATTGGGCTCTTTAAACGGCCCGATGTTCGTTTTTTCAATCCTCGGCACTCCCACTCTCCGCGCATGGATCGGTGGTAAACACGCTTTTCCGTTGATCAGGGTCTGATCTTGTCGTCTTCCCATCATCGTTCAACCTCTTAGAGCAGGGCTTTTATTTTTCGGTCAAGCACTTCCGGGTCTTTGATGCCATTCAACCGCTCTACTTTTCCCGCCTTGTTTTTCAAGAAGAGTGTGCCAATCCCGAAAACCCGGTCAAGTGGACCTTGCTGAATATCGATCTCGACGATTTCACTCAAAGGCAGGATGTGGTTTGTGCTTCCGAGCACCCCTTTTGACTTGTAGACCTCCCGACGGGTCACCCTGTAAGAGGTTCTCTGCCGTAAAAAGAGAGCCATTCCCACAAAGAGGGCCACCCCCAGGCTGAATATGAGCGTGCTGCTTCTTTGTCCCATGCGCAAGGCAAACCCTGCGCGCACGGCAAAAACGATGCTGAAAAACCATAAAAAGATATATTCGGACCAGTCCGGGTGGCCGTGCCAGACGAGGGGTTCAAATGTTTCTCCATGCTTCATGTGCTTCACCTCCCCTAACAGTTGAGCCTACTGAAATGCCTGTCCGTTTAATGCCTCAAAACCTGCGACAATATCGAGCAATTCCTCGGTGATGGTCATTTGACGCTGACGATGAAAATCCGCTTGCAGCACGTCAAGCCGCTCGCCGATATTGCGTTCCGCGCCCTGCATTGAGGCGAGGCGGCTCGCATTTTCGCTTGCCAGCGATTCAGCAAAAGCCCGGTACAGAGAGACAAAAAAATACTGTCGGATGAGTGAAGAAAAAAGGGGCTTGGCCGCCATGCTGAAGGTGGGCAGACAGCGGGAAGGCCAGGGTTTTTGTTTTAAATCCTGAAGCCAGTTCTGGTCGATGGGAAGCAGCTTCAGGCTGTGAGGTCGGAAGCTGGAACCGGAAAGGAATTGATGATAGACCAGCATGACTTGATCAATCCCGCTGGGGGCCTGCCATGCGTCCATGCCAACCAGAACTTCCTGAACCATTTTCGTAATCGCCGAGGTCGAGCTGGGTACGGGCAGGGTTTCCGAGACCCTGAAGCCCGCGTCTTCCAGTCCCGCCGCCGCGCGCATTCCCACAGCCACCAGAGTGCGGCGCTCTGGCGGCACCTTCATCGTCTTCATGGTTTCGATGGCATGCGCCACGATCTGCTCATTCAACTGGCCGCACATGCCCTGATCTGATCCGAGCACGGCGATGCCGAGTCGTTTCTTCGGGGCGACCCGCGCAATCACGGCATGCTCACCTCCTCTGCGCAAAACGACCTGCAAACCCAAATCGATTGTCCGGTGGTACTCTGAAAGCGAAGCGACGGCTTCTTCATATTGACGAATATTGACCGCAGCCAGTGCCTTCATTGTCTTCACGACCGATTTTAAGTCTTCGGTGGTTTTGATTCTTTTTTTGAGCGACTCAAGGGTTTCCATTCTGTTTTTTCTCCTTCTTGAGGGGGATCTCCCTCCTCTTGCGCTGCACCGAACTTTTTGAGCACGTCCTTCGCGGCATGAAGCAGCTTTTCCAGATCCTCTTGATTCAGCTTCTCTCCTTTGGCAATACGCTCACACACTCCGGGGAGGTTTTGCGCGACATGTCGGATCATGTCCTTTTCTGCTTCGGCAATCTGTTCTACCGGGATCGTGTCCAGCAAGCCGCCGTTGACGGCTACGAGCACGGTCACTTGCTGGGCGGCAGTCATGGCTTCATATTGCGGCTGTTTTAAAATTTCCCGCACCCGGCGGCCGTGATCCAGGGTTTTTCGGGTGGCTTCATCCAGTCGGGTGCCAAAGCGGGAGAAGGCTTCCAATTCCTCGAATTGCGCATATGAGAGACGTAAATCCCCCGCGACAGCCCGATAGGCCGGAAGCTGCGCCTTTCCTCCGACGCGCGAGACCGATTTTCCCACATGAACAGCGGGCAGCTGCCCTTTTTGAAAAAGATCCGGCGAAAGATAAATCTGGCCGTCCGTAATGGACACCAGGTTTGTCGGAATAAAGGCCGCGATGTTTTGGGCCTCGGTCTCCAGGATCGGCAAGGCGGTGAGCGAACCGCCTCCCAGATTTTCATGCAGATGGGTCGCACGCTCCAGCAGGCGGGAATGGATGTAAAAAATATCGCCGGGGTAGGCCTCCCGTCCCGGCGGGCGGCGCAAAAGCAGTGACAACTGCCGGTAGGCCCGCGCATGTTCTGTCAGATCGTCGTATACGATTAGCACATCCCGGCCCTCCGCCATAAAATATTCGGCGATGGTCGTTGCGGCGTAGGGCGCGGTGAACTGCAAACCCGGCGGATCTTCTCCCGTCGTCGCGACGACCACACAATGGGACATCGCCTCATGTTTTTTCAGCGTGGCCAATACCTTGGCCACGGCCGATCCACGTTTGCCGATGGCGCAATAAATCCCCACGACACCCTCTTTCTGGTTTGCACCCCTTCTCTGATTAATCAAGGCATCGACGGCGATGGCTGTTTTTCCTGTCTGACGGTCTCCCAAAATCAATTCCCTTTGTCCTCGCCCGATGGGAATCAGGGCATCGACGACCTTGATCCCGGTTTGAAGCGGGACCGAAACCGGCGCGCGATCCATAATGGGCGGGGCCTCGCGCTCCACAGGGCGGCGTAAGGACGTTTCGATAGGCCCCTGGTTGTCAAGCGGCCGCCCGAGGGCATCAACGACCCGGCCGAGCAGGGCCTCCCCCACGGGCACATCCAGCACCCGGCCCGTCGGTCGCACCTCGGAATTTGCCGCCAGTTTTTCACCTTTGTCTAACAAAATCACGCCGATTTCTGATAGATCGAGGTTAAAGGCCATGCCCAGCACATCATTTTGAAAACTCAGCAGTTCTTCCGCTTTGACCCTGGACAGGCCCGTGACACGGGCAATGCCTTGTCCGACAAAGGCGACGGTTCCGAGGGCTTGGGCTTGCAGTGTGGTCTGATGTTTCAACAAGCCTTTTTCCAGATCCGAAAACGTCTCTTCAAGGACTTGTTTCAGATGTTCATCGTCTTTTTTCATTGCGCTTGGACTTCCTTATTCACTTGAATGACATCGTCACACATGATGTGCTCTTTTTCATGAGTCTTGTGTTTTGAGGCCCATAAAAGTCTTGGCAATCTCTTCTTCCAGTTTTTCGAGATAATCGTTTAAATCCCACGCAATTTTATGTCCTGGACTTTTTAGGGTGAGCCCACAGATTGCACCCGGTTCTATTTTGTAGACCAACATGACTTTTTGTTGAAGCTGTTTTTCCAGGAAGCCCGTAATTTTTTCACGGTCTTTCTGAGAAACCTCAAAGGCACTTTCGATGACTAAGGCATTTTTTTTATCCTGAAGCGCTTCAGCGATTTTTTCCCATTTTTCGTGATCAAGGGCCTTCAGGCGTTGAATAAAGACGGTGGTGATCTGGTCTTCCAGATCCGCATTCGCCAGGTCTTTCAGAACCCGGCGTGCCGTATCGTAAACCTGCCGAATGACCCTCTTACGGAGATTTTGCAGGAAAGCCGTTTTCTGGTGTTCAATGGTTTCATGCCACTTGGCCTGAAGCAGATCGACTTCTTGATGCGCCTTGACGATCAGTTCATTTCTCTCCGTTTTGGCCGCTTCCTTCGCCTGTGTGAACATCTCCAGCCGTTCCGTCTCCCAGTCCTTATTTTTTTTCAAATAAGCGTCTGCTTCTGCTCTGGCCTTCTCTTTTTCGGCTTGGGCCGCACGGAGCTGCGTGGCGATTTTTTCTTCACGTGTTGCCATTGCCCTTAAAACCGGCCCGTACAAAAAATGTTTCAACAAGGCGACCAGAATCAGGAAATTAATGATCTGAGCAGCAACTGTAAACCAGTCGATCAGCACGAATTAGCCTCCGGCCCTGGCGATCACGTAATTCCAAAAAGGGTTGGCGAAAAGCAGAATCATCGACACGACAAGACAGTAAATGGCAGTCGATTCAACCATCGCCAAACCGACAAAAAGGGTGCGCGTAATTGTTGCTTTTTCATCAGGTTGCTGTGCAATGGCACTCAGCGCCTGCGCGACTGCACGCCCTTCGCCGAGTGCCGGACCGATGGAACCCAGGCCAATAGTGAGTCCGGCGGAGATGATCGAGGCCATTCCAATGAGACTAATGTTATCCATTTTCAGTTTCTCCTTTTTTCAGGGATGTGCTTGATCGTTCATCATGCGCACTGTTTGCAGACGCAATGTAAACCAGAGCAAGGATGGCAAAAATATAGGCTTGAAGAAGTGGACCCCAAAAAAGAGACAGTGGCGTAAGTGAAAAACCTGAGGTATTTTAGACAACCCCAGGAGAAAGAAAATGAGTCGAAAACGAAGAAACCATTTGCCCGCATTCAAAGCCAAAGTCGCGTTGGCCGCCATTA
>JAJDBT010000122.1 GCA_029261215.1 Nitrospirota bacterium
GACTTTCCCCTGGTTTGTTACGGTGGAGATCATATTGACTGAGGTCCGTTTCGCCGATAAGCGAATGACTGGCGTCTTCCCTTTAGGTGCGTAGCTTCTCCCATGCTGACTATCACTGCGTATCCCGGTTTCATCGCCCCAATGGATCTCGCACCCTTCCTGCTTGGCCTTTTGCGCGATTTCCACGTACTCCTCTTTCAGCCACTTCTTTACCGCGGCAGGTCGTTGTTCGTAAGCCTGCTTCAAAGGCTTCTGTGGGGTGAAGCCCCAACGCATGAGGTATTCGCCTACTGTTCGAATCGGCATCCGGAGGCCAAATTCAGATTGAATGATCTCCTGTACTGCCTGACGGGTCCACAAGGCAAAGGTGAGTTTTAATTGATCTGGCGTATTGTCACTAATCAGATTCTGAATCTTTAATTCTTGAGAAATATTAAGACTACGCTGTGCTCCTTCACGTCTTCCTCGTTTTTGGATTATCAGCCCTTTTTCGCCTTCAGCCTGATATCTTTTCCACCAAAGCCAAGCCGTATCTTTATGAACACCGACAATCGTGCCAATATCTTTAAAGGTTTCCCCTGCTTGCGGAGCCGAATCGATTGCTTCCGTAACTGTTCTTGTGTCTCTGTTGTAAATTTTCTCGCGTCTTCTTTTTTCATTCATCCACTATACCAAAACTAACTCGCTTTATCGCCTTATTTAATTGCCAAGTTAATAACTGACGACTGCCACGTAGAGCATTACTTGAGTCATTTGGGTGATCTAATCGCCTTGTCTGAAAGATCAAAAAATACGGAAGCGAGTTTGAATGGCTCAAGCTACTCATCTGAAAAGCTAAATCATTGCTACCGAGAAATCGTAAAAATAATCGGCGAGACAATGAGGTATGGCTATAAAAAAGATAATGAGACCGAGATTGTCGGCAATATTAAAAACCCAATAGTGCAAATTGAGTCACATGTGAAATTTATTCAAGCTCTTTTCTTGAACAAGGTTAATTTAGAGCGACGATCATCCATTTCCTTCTTTACAACAAACTACGATACTCTTCTTGAAGATGCATTAGCACTTAACAAAATTAATGTTATTGACGGGTTTTCCGGTGGTGCAATGGGATTCTGGAATGCCGACTTTGAGTTTTCAGCCCACACAGAGAGAGCGGCGTCATGCTCGCTGTTTAAGTTGCATGGTTCAGTGGATTGGCATCGTGATTCTGAATATGGATTAGTACGAGCAAGGTATGGAACAAAATATCTTTTAGATGCAACAGATATCATGATCTATCCTCAAAAAACAAAATATGTTGAAACACAAAAAGACCCCTTTGCCGTACTATTTTTTGGGTTGAGATCAGCTTTAACGACAGGTGGCCAGAATGTGTTAATAACTTGCGGTTATAGTTTTAGCGATGACCATATTAATTCGGAGATAGAACATTGCCTAAGAGATAGAAATAATAAGACCACAGTTGTTGCTTTTACAGATGAGAAGCCAGCAAAAGAAGTAGTCATCAATAAAACCCTTGATCGTTGGTTACAAGATGAGCCTTTTGGTGAGCGAGTCTTTGTTGCAAGTAAGAATGGCCTCTACAATAATTCTTTAACTCCTGCTAACCCAGAAGAAGGTAAGCAATTTGAATGGTGGATGTTTTCTGGCTTGATCAAATTTATAGAGTCAGGAGAAGTGTGATGCTTGAACTATTTTCTACGAGGTCAGATCTCAAAATTGGTCGAATTGTTGAAGTCAATGGTAATAGTTTACGTATCGAGTTGGACAATGATATCAACGAACTGGTCAGAGCTGTTGACGGAAAGAACTACCCAATCGGCCAAGTCGGTAGCGTAATAAAAATCCATTTTGGTAGAAAAATACTATTCGCATTTGTAAGATTACTTCGGATGAGGTCAGAGGTTGTCGAAGACAAACAGGAGTCGAAAATCAGCCCAAATGATGATGCCCGATTGTTGGAAGCGGATCTTTTTGGGCAGGGAACTTGGTCTCAGTCTGCTGGTAAAATGAATTTCTCTCGGGGAGTGGAAACGTATCCTCTCCCATTACAGAATGCCTATATATGCCTAAATCGTGAACTGGAATCTGTTTACAGGGCAGCAGAATACAATGTATCCGAAACGTCTATAAGCCCCATGTTTCCTATTGGAAACTATGTTGGTAGTAACAATGCTGTTTGCCGAGCTAATATAGACAAGCTATTCGGGTATCACTTTGCAATTCTAGGATCAACTGGCTCTGGAAAATCGGGGACTGTTGCCCTATGTGTCAAGCTGTAGCCATACAGTGATTGTATGAGATAACATATATTTGAGGGCCAAAAAAGAGGATGAGAAAGATGCCAAAACCTATATTAGAACGACCGGAAAACCAAGTGAGGCCAGATCCGAAACTAGAAAACAGAGGTGGACCCCAAGCCTGACACAGTGAATCGCTTTTTATAAGTGAAATCCTGGGGCATTGTCATGCGGCCTCTGGAAGCCCCGAAGGCAGCTTATAATAAACCTGGTCTGGGGTCATCCTTTTCAGGTTGGCATGC
>JAJDBT010000123.1 GCA_029261215.1 Nitrospirota bacterium
GGTAGGCACCCGTCTTTCTATATAATAGAGGAAGATATCTATAATATTCAATTTTAGGTGAGCCTTAGAATTATTAACTTCGAGCAGTATTCAATGATTGAAACGAATCGGGGGATGAGTATTCGTGTCGATTAGGCTACACCCTAAATTTCAGCAGGTCACGATGAAATTTCTGCTGGAAAAACAAGGGCATTTTTTCCAAAAACATCAAGCACCCTATTTGTCAGTGAAATAAGCAAAAATCCCCGTGCCCCTTTGTCGTGATTTCACCCCCCTTACAAATCAACAACTTGCAGAGGTCAATATAATCAACGGAATATGACCGTTTTCCGTTATTGCTGTCACGCCAATTTGAGACAGTATTCTAAGGGTATTGTTTCAAAAATGATGGATAACACAGAAAATTAAGCCTAAAATTACTGGGTAGGGATGTAAATAAGAGACAGAATTACCAATACTGTCTCTTATCCTCACTTAGAAAAATTTTCTTATCTGGTGTATAAATAATCCGCATAAGACAATGTGGGCTGAGAAAAAATGAACGGCATTTCAAAAGACCTTATTTCCGTCCTTGAGTTTTTATTACCAGGCTTCATTTCAGCGTGGATATTTTATGGACTAACTTCATACGCTAAACCATCTCAATTTGAAAGAGTTGTGCAAGCCTTAATCTTTACTCTGTTTATTCAAGGTTTTGTTCAAGGTTTTGCCGCTTTATTCAAATATTCTATTACTTTTCTTGGGGGACCTTGGGAATATTTCAAATTTTGGAAGTGGGACGAGTCTTTTTCCCTACTATCATCTATTGTTTTGGCATTGGTTTTTGGCGTGTGTCTTTCGCATTATTCTAATAACGACAAATTTCACAGTTTTTTAAGAAACAAAGGTGTTACAAGAGAAACATCATTTCCATCTGAATGGTTTGGTACTTTTCTCAATAACGTTACTTTTGTCGTCCTTCATTTGCATGACGAAAGACGCCTGTATGGTTGGCCTATTGAATGGCCATCCGAACCCACAGCAGGCTATTTCGTTATAAGAGATCCATCATGGTTAGTGGGTAAAAGAGAACGTCGAATCTCTGGAGTTAAGGATATACTAGTAGCTGTAAAAGATGTAAAATGGGTAGAGTTCTTAGAAAAAACATGGGAGCAGAAAAATGGCTAAAAAAGCATCAAATCAAGACCCACCAGTTTCACATGGAGATTTAGTCGACGACACTTCAAAAAAAGGGGCAAATGTCAATCCTCCTCCACCAACAAGTGTGAGACCTTCAGCACCACCACCACCACCGCCTCCTACGCAAAAAAAAGACGACTAACGTCGCTCAACATGACCGCATAAAGTCTTCTTTTGTTTTTTGGTTTGTCGTGGGGCGGTAAGGTTATCTAAAACGTAAAAATCCTCCCAAGGTACATAATGTGCCGTAGGATATAACCTTATTTTGAGAATAAATTTTTCCTCTGAGACAGAATTACTCATTCTGTCTCATCGTATTCTGAAACAATATTGTCCATTCTGTTTCAATGGAAAACTACCCGTGTGCGACCTCTCGCCCTGTAATCGTAAAAAGAAATAAAATTGTATAAACTGCAAAGGTAATAATCTATAAGCATTATTTATAGTTTATTACCTCATCCAATTCTGCTAAGTTCCCCCGAATATGCTTGGAGAAGAAAAACAGACATGAGTATTACAGAAAAACAAATTAAGGCACTTGGCGACCTCGATAAAGATGATTTGATGAAGCTCGTGCATACTCTTATGAGTGGTGGCGTTGTTCTTAATTTTCATGGGAAAAGAACAGCTTACGAAATTATCAAGAAAGTTCGACCCAGACAGACGCGGACAAAAAAGGAATTTGGGTTTGGTTCTCCTGAAGAACAAGCAAAAAATATGATTTATGAGGGTGAAAACCTTCAGGCAATGGTGACATTATTTAAATACCGGAATAAGCTTGATTTAATTCTGACCGACCCACCATACAATACAGGACAATATTTCCGCTATAACGACAAGTGGGACACTGATCCTAATGATCCAGAACTGGGGCAGGTTGTCACGCTTGAGGACGGTTCACGCCATACCAAATGGCTCAAGAGTATTTATCCAAGGCTTGTTATGATGAAGAACATGCTAAAACCAAACGGGGTTTTAGCAATTTGCATCGACCATAATGAGCTTTTTCATTTGGGAATGATATTAGATGAAATATTTGGAGAACATAACCGTATTGCCATTATCAACTGGCAAAAATCATATTCACCCAAAAATGATAGTTCCCACGTCTCAACAGCCACAGAGTATGTGTTGGTATATGCTAACGATAAAGATTTAGCTAAAACAGCTCTCTTAGAGCGAGCTGAGTCAATGAACTCAAAGTATACGAATCCAGATAAAGATCTAGATGGAGACTGGGGAAGTAGCGATCCCACCGCTCCAACTCCAGCAGAAAAAGATAGGTACGGCATACAATCACCATTTACTGGTGAAATCCATTATCCCGGCTCTGGTGCATGGCGCAATCCTAAAAAGAACATGAAAAAATGGTTAGAAGAGTGGGGATCTCATTACAAAGAGGTCGATTTAAGGGACGGAAGAGCTAAAGCTCTTCTTATCAAAGATTCTCCAATACCCAATATTCCTAAAAATCAGAATCTAGATAATGAACCTATCGTTAAGGACAATTCCATTTCAAAACATTCTACGATTGATAAATCAAAAAGAATGGCTCAAGAAGTAAGAAATAATAATGTGTGGCCGGTCATATATTTTATGAAAGAAGGAGACGGAAGGCCGCGTGAAAAACGATATCTGAATAAAGTAAAAAAGGGGAAAGTCCCTTTAACTTTTTGGGCTAATGAAGATTATGATGAACCAATGGTTTTAGGTGCACAGTCTTGGGAGCATGGGGAATCAGGCCATAGTCAGGCTGGAATTAAGGAGTTAAACGCCATCATTGGCAAGGGACATGCTTTCCAAACAGTAAAGCCGTTGAAACTGATGAAAAAAATTATACAGCTTTGGTGTCCACCTAACGGGATTGTTCTTGATCCTTACGCAGGATCAGGTACTACAGCACACGCCGTTTTAGAATTAAATCATGAAACAGGGGCAAATCGTCGATTTGTCCTTATCGAGCAGGGTGCGCCGGAGAACGGCGATAAATACGCAAGAAGTTTAACCGCTGAGCGAATACGCAGGGCGATTACTGGCAAACGCCCCAATAATCAAGGGACACTCGTACAAGCCGCCGAACCACTAGGTAGTGGTTATAGCTTTCAAATGCTTATGAATGCCATTGATTCAAAGGCGGTTTTATCTATGAAGAAAGAGGAACTAATAGATGTTGTGATTACCTCTCACATGGATAATAACAGTCGTGGCGGTGCTACGCTCATTCGGGTTGAAAATTCTGGATATAAATATCTCATTGGGAAAAATGAAAACGATGAAGGCTACTTCCTTATATGGAATGGAAATGGAAAAGATGCGGTAGGACAGCTTGATTTGGGCACATATTCTATTGTCTTGCAAGAAGGTAAAAAAGCAGGGCTGAAACAGCCATATCATGTGTATGCACGTTATGAAGTTTACCAGTCCAACAATGTAGAGTTTTTCAAGATTCCAGATAAAATTTTAGCACATCTTGGATTGAGTGAGAATAGCGACAGATATAACGAAGAGGATGAGTAAAAATAATGCAGCTTTTTCCTTTTCAAATAGAGGCATCATCAAAAATTGCGGAAAGGTTCCGAGATTATTCTCAAGACCCTCTTATGGTAAACCTGCGACGGAAGGTTCCGTTCTATCAAAATTTGCATTCTATTACTGGGAGTGGGAAAACCGTTATCCTTGCTGATAGCATTGCTCAAATGCGTACATTTCTTCCTGCTGAACCTATAGTCCTTTGGCTTTCGCGGGGTAAAGTTGTTGTTTGGCAAACCTACAATAATCTTTCATCAGGGAAATATGCTGATATTGCAGCAGGATTCACAGTCAAACCTCTTTTAGATTGTTCTCAAATTGACATTGAAAGTTCCAGCCAAGGACTAATACTTGTTACAACCGTTGCCAAATTCAACCAAAAAGACAAAGAGGGTAGTGCTAGAAAGATTTTCCAAATGTCGCTTGATGTTTCAAATTTATCGCTTTGGGAGATGTTGAAAGAGCGCAAGAATTCCGAAGGAAGAAGACGGCCTTTTATTGTTGTGTATGACGAGGGGCATAATCTTACAGATCAGCAAACACACTTAATCCTTGACCTTGAGCCAGACGCATTAATTGCGGCAAGTGCAACAATGCGTGTTCCCGATGCTCTTTCTGGGACAATTAGCCGCTTGAAATCCGATAAAGGTTGGAGTGAACCAGATAGCTTTGTGACTGCCGTGAAAAGCTCTGACGTAGTACAGTCTGGCCTTGTAAAGCAGCACATTTTGCTTGGTGGCTATGTAACACCTATGGAAGTGGCCGTTGATGAACTTTTGGAAAGCTGGAAGCGCGTTGATAATGAGGCCAGTAGACTTAGATTGCCTTTAAAACCAAAAGCAATTTATGTGAGCAATACGAACGTTGTTTCAGGTATACAGGATAACGTCAAAACGCCGTTTGAGCAGAGACAAGCCCGCCCTATTCTCATTTGGCGACACTTGGTAGAGAACCACGAAATAAACGCAGAAGAAATAGCGGTTTATTGTAATCTTAAGTTTGACCCGCATTACCCAGCACCCAAAAACCTTAATCTTTTTGCAGGAAAAGATTCCGACTATGATAGGTTTTTAGAAGGGAATTTCCGCCATATTATTTTTAATCAGACCTTGCAGGAAGGCTGGGATGACCCAGCTTGTTATTTCGCTTATATCGACAAGGATATGGGATCGAAAGATCAAATTACACAAGTAATTGGGAGGGTTTTAAGGCAGCCTTTAGCAACTCATTTTCAAGGTTCATCCTTAAACACAGCGCATTTTTATATCCGTACTGATGAAAAAAAAGTATTTGAAATCGTTTTAGAAGATGTTAAACAAAAGATTGCTTCCGATTCGCCAGAAATTACTCTGAGTTTCTATAAGGGGGATAAAGGTTCCTCGAAAAAGCTGAATCATGACCCTAAAAAGGTTAAGCAGCTTCCCGAAATTTCGATAGATGCAAGCAAGGCAACACAACCGATTATGGGAGTTGTCGAGGGCATCCACGATTATAGAACCGATACGGTGAATACAGTTGGAAAAGGTGGAAGGATTCAAATCCTACAAACTATAGGGAATGCAAGCAATAATCATGATGAATGGGTAGAAGTCAATCACAGCAATAGCGTAACGGCAAGGTGGGTTTTTGTTCGTGAAATACAAAAAACATACTCTAGGGCGGTTAATCTCTGTGACATCGAAAATCCTAAATTTGATGCCATGGTGGAGTATAATAGCATAGCTGCGAATCATATAAGAGAGAAAGCGCACGAGCTAGTAAGAGTATATTTAAACCACTCCGAAATAATTCAAAATCCGATGAATCCGTTTAATGTCCCATCTGTTTCCGTCCTCCCTGAAAAAATGTTGAGTTTTAGCAATGCTCTCCATGCTGGCTATACCGTCCTGAATAACCTTGAAAAAGATTTTGCCATTGAACTCGATAAATCGAAGCGGGTCTGGTTTAAAAACGAATCCAGAGGGCTTTTTGAAATTCCTTTATTAAATGATGGCGGAGGAAAAACATTTAACCCTGATTTTGTAGTGTGGGTAGGTGATACACATATTATCGCTATTGACACGAAAGGAGATCATTTAATTGTCGAGGATTCAAGTCGGAAACTGTTTGATATAGGAAAGCCTAAAAATATGAATGGCCCAGAAATTTTGATCCGTCTCGTTACCCAAGGAGAATGGTCAGATTCCGTTCAGAAGATAGGGCATGATGGTTTTACGGTTTGGACAATCAAACATGGCAAACTTCACCCATTACACTGTGAAACAATCGCAGAAACCGTTAAACAAAGCCTTTTAGTTTGAACAATGACACACCAACCGCACCAGAAAGATGACCGCTTTAGGCTCAGTGAGACAGAATTACTCATTCTGTCTCAGCCCTCCCTCCCCTTCTTTCCAAACCTCCACAATCTTTTTCAAAATCTCATCCCTCGTCAACACGCCTTTCTCCACCAGAAGCCGAACAAGCGCCTCTTGCCTAAAAGTTGGCGGTTATCGCAGCTCCCCGGTCACTACCCCTTTTTGACAGAAAAAAACACGTCGCCGGGCCTGTGGCACTGTGGGAAACC
>JAJDBT010000124.1 GCA_029261215.1 Nitrospirota bacterium
AAATGATTAAAGTACGAAGTCGAGGCTTCAGGAACAAAGAGCGATTCTCAAATGCCATTTACTTTCATCTGGGGGGACTTGATCTCTACCCCAAGGAGGTACTCCGATGATGTTTACCCACTCGATCAGGGGAAGAGCCTCTTTGGTAAAGCAGGTGATGCGTTTTATTCCCGAATAGACTGCTGGTTTTTTGTAAGACATGAGGGTAGTAATCTTTTGTGTTCTTTAGTAAATTCGTTTTTTATTGGGTGTTTATTCTGTAATTCATTAAAAATCCTTGATCTAAATCAGGAACTTTCCTAATCTAAAATTGTAAGAATATTAATAAGTTCTATATGGAAAATGTTTCATGAGATCACATCTTTATTTATATTTAACCTTGATAAAGAAAAGGAGAACAGAATGAAACTTTTAATACCCGTCGGATTATTTGTAGGTGCATTTATTTTTTTGTTGCAGACGGCACCGGCTTATTCCACAGAACCGGGTGAACCCAGGATGACAATGCTTAAAGCAAAAGGGTCTGGGTTCAGGGAAGTCCCGTCCGTTTCCTCTACGGGGAGTGCACGTTTTAGGGGTACTATTAATCCCGAACGAACGGAAGTAGCCTATCGTCTTTCCTATGAGGCAGCAGAAGGCAATGTGTTTATGGCGCACATCCATATTGGCCAGTTTTTTGCCAATGGCGGGATCAGTGTATGGTTTTGTGGTGATCCTGGAAGCCCTATTTTCCCTCCGCCCGGCTCTATTTCTGTTCCAATTTGCGATCCGACGGCCGGGACGCTTGAAGGCGTTTTTACAGCAGCAGATGTGCTGGGACCGGCAGGGCAAGGCATCGCAGCAGGCGAGTTTGAAGAGTTTCTACGTGCCCTGGAAGCAGGGGTGACTTATGTCAATATCCATTCGGACAAACATATTCCGGGGGAAATCCGTGCCCAAATCAGGGCGATGAGAAAACATAAGAAGGACGACTAAGCAGCAAGCGTAAGTGATTCATCTTTTTTTGGAGCGAGCGATAACCAAAGCGCTCGCTCCAAAAAAAATCACTCTTAACAGGTATTTATTTCAGCCACTTACTATGGTATAAGGTAATCTGTTTTATCAATGAACTCTGGCGATAGACTTATGAACAACAGGCCAGCAAGCCGTCTTACTTTTCGTTTTTCCCTGTAGAAATCAATTTTGAAACTGGAGTGACACATGAAACGAAGTCTCTTATTCTGTTCTCTTGCGATGGTGATATTGCTCAACGGGTGTTCCTATTTTATGAATAATGGTGGTTCCGGGAATAACCCGCCATCCGCGCCAGAAGACCGAGGCGCAATCACCTTACAGAATGATTGGTATGGTGATCGTGCCGATCAGATTGTTTACCTTGATCAAAACTGGAGCGCTTATGACAGTTTGTGGTTTTATTATACCTCTCAGGGTTCCGAACTGCTTTCATATGATTATTTTATAAACTTAGAGCAGCTCGACGGAGTGTCCTTATTGAGTGATCCTCGCAACATGGCGCGGTTTCGATTTATTCCACAGAGACCAACCCAAAACAACCCAGACGGTTTGCCTCTTGGCATCGTTCGTAATAAAAATTATGTCGGTTTTACCTGTGCGGCCTGTCATACCAATCAGCTGAATTATAAAGGTACAGGGATTCGGATAGATGGTGGTCCGACCCTGGCCAACTTGCTCGAATTTTTAACTGTGCTTGAAAAAACGATTGAAGGGACACTTCAAGATCGTGCGAAATTTGACCGTTTTGCACACAGGGTTCTGGGGGAATTTTATAGTGAGGACGGCAAAAGTGCATTGAAGGCGGATCTGACTGAAACATTGACGGAAATGAGTATTTATAACCGTCGTAATTTTTCTGAAACACAAGATGGATTTGCGCGAATTGATGCCATCGGTCGTATTTTTAATCAGGCGATCAAAGTGACCAGCGGCGATGATGTGAGTCTGTCCCCCAATGCCCCGGCCAGTTACCCTTTTATTTGGGATACCCCTCAGCATGATTGGGTGCAATGGATCGGTCTTATCCCGAATGCCGCTGCCGGATCCCTGGCGCGAAATGCGGGTGAGGTGATTGGGGTTTTTGGCAAGGTGAAGGTTGAAAAGCAGGATTCCATTGTCAAAAAATTGCATGGCTATGACTCGTCGGTTGAGGCTAAAAACCTCGTTGAACTTGAGGAATGGGTTCGTCGGCTTGAATCGCCGCAATGGCCAGAAAATATTCTGCCGGAGATTGATGATTCCAAGGCGCGGCAAGGGGAAGTCCTTTATCAGAAAAAATGTATTTCGTGCCATCATTTGATTAACCGTTCAGACCCCAAACGGCTTATTCGTGCACAAATGTACGGCGTTGATCTTGTGGGCACTGACAAGACCGCTGCCCATAATGCGGTCACGGCTGTGGCCCCGACCGGTATTTTGGAGGGCGGATTGTTGCCCCTTAAAAAAGATGAATTCTTTGGTCCGAAAGCGCCGGTCGCACTGATTACACGGGACCTTTCCCTCGGAGTCGTGACCCGGAATAAAGAAGCTGCATTAGCGTCCGTCATTCTGGCCAAAAAAAACGGGAACGGTCTTAAGCCACTTCCGAAACAGGGAAAACATCCTGAAGATACGGAGCAAAATCCATTCGCCTCATTGATGTCCTATAAAGCCAGACCTCTTAACGGTATTTGGGCGACAGCGCCTTTTTTACATAACGGTTCTGTGCCGACCTTGTATGACCTGCTTTTGCCGGTGAACGAGCGTCCAAAAACATTTGGAGTGGGACTGCGTGAGTTTGACCCCGTTAAGGTTGGCTATTTAAATGACGTGAAGAATCCAAACATGCCTTTTATTTTCGATACCACTAAGCCGGGGAACAGTAATAGCGGGCACCTGTATGGTGTGGATCTGACTGAGGCAGAACGCTGGGTTTTGCTTGAGTACCTGAAATCTTTGTGAGGCAAAACTTGCAGGGATCATTGGTCTTGCTGTATTTATTGCACAAAGAAAATTTGAGGGAAAATAGAGGGGTTTATGTTCGCCGCGTTTGATGAATACAAGTTTTGCTGTATTTGAGCAAAGGATAGGATCTTTTCAACTGAGTGTATGTTTTTTATAAAAAGGAGAAAAAATGGCTAAAATTACTTTAAAAGGAAATCCTATCGAAACAGCCGGTAACTTGCCCGGTGTGGGCACACAAGCACCGGGTTTTACGCTTGTGAAAAACGATTTGTCTGAAGTCAGCCTTAAAGACTTTGCCGGTAAAACCGTCGTATTGAATATTTTTCCCAGTATTGATACAGCGGTTTGTGCGTCGTCTGTCAGACGATTTAATCAGGAAGCAAATAAGCTCTCAGACACCGTGGTGCTCTGCATTTCAGCCGATTTACCTTTCGCATTGGGACGGTTTTGCGGTGCTGAAGGTTTGGATAAGGTGATCCCCCTCTCAACCTTTCGGACACCCGACTTTGGTAAGGCCTATGGCGCAACGATTACCACTGGCCCCCTTGCCGGACTCCTTTCCAGGGCCGTTGTGATTGTGGATAAATCGGGTAAAGTGTCCTATGTCGAACAGGTGCCTGAAATCACGCAAGATCCAAATTTTGCTGCGGCCTTATCGGCGCTTGCCTAGAAGCGGGATGGTATAAAACGGTTTGTGGTTTGTGAATTTGCCGCGGGAGCTGAATGGCCTCCGCGGCATTTTTTTACCGTGTGACTCTTCGTTAATCTCCGACTTGAGTCGATTCTGTTTCGCCAAATATCGCGGACGCATAGCGATAGTGTTTGAATTCCAGAAGGTTTCCGGAAGGGTCTTCAAGAAAAAAAGTGTGATGTTCCAGCCGTGTGCCGGGAAATCGGCACCGGGGTTTTTGATAAAAAAGAAGCTCTTTTCTCTTTGCGCGCTCGGCGATATTTTTCCATGTTTTTTCAGATTTGAAGACCAAACCAAAATGCCGAGGGTAGACGCCTTGTTGTGATTTATCGGTTTCTTTTGTGAGATGGGCAATAATTTGATGCCCTTTAAAATTTAAGGTCATTGCGGCGGCAGAAGTCCGACCCGCTTTGCAGCCGAGACCGTCGACATAAAATGTTTTTGCACTTTCCAGGTTGTGTACGGGAAATGCGAGATGAAAGAGAATTTGGCCCATTTTGATATCCTGTTTTATTCTTATTTTCTCCACCATTCTAGCATCTTGGCTCGACACATAAAAGGGAGGAGGCAAATGTTGGGGAAAGGATCTGAATGAGGAGGCTATGCAATTTAAAACCCCGTTGCCTTTGAATATTTCCCTGAATCAGCACGCTTTGATTTAGCTTGAAACTACTGTAAAATACGTGATTTTAATGGAGAAAATTTGACAATGCGTTATTCCAAGTTACTGATCCCGACCCTGCGAGACGACCCTTCGGATGCTGAAACAATCAGCCACAAATTGATGCTGCGAGCAGGGCTTATTCGAAAAGTGGCTGCGGGAGTCTATTCTCTTCTTCCTTTGGGAGTCCGGGTTCTTTCCAGAATTGAAAAAATTATACGGGAAGAGATGACGAATGCTGGCGCTCAGGAAGTTTTGCTTCCGGCCTTGCAACCCTCCGAACTTTGGGAGGAAACGGGGCGCTGGCAAAAATATGGTAAAGAGTTGATGAGGCTCCAGGATCGTCATAATCGAGACTTTTGTCTTGGCCCGACGCATGAAGAAGTGGTCACAGATTTAGTGCGGAATGAAGTTCGCTCATACAAACAATTACCGCTCAACCTTTTCCAGATTCAAACCAAGTTTCGCGACGAAATTCGTCCTCGTTTTGGTTTGATGCGGGGGAGGGAATTTATTATGAAAGATGCCTATAGCTTTGATGCCGATCTGAGTGCAGCCGAAACAACCTATCGTGCGATGTACTCTGCCTATCATCATATTTTCCGGCGCGTGGGTTTACATTTTCGTGCCGTTGAAGCCGATTCCGGATTAATTGGGGGTTCATCATCCCATGAATTTATGGTGTTGGCTGAAACTGGAGAAGATGACATTGTGTCCTGTCAGCAATGCGAATATGCCGCTAATATGGAGCAAGCAGAGCTTGTCTCACCACAAACGAGATCTGAGCATTCTGATGAATCAATGCTTTCCGTTTCAACACCGAATCAAACATCGATTGAGGCGCTTAGCGCATTTTTAAACGTTTCAAAAGATAAGTTCTTGAAAACACTTTTTTTTATTGTTGATGAACGGCCAGTTGCGGTTCTGATTCGTGGGGACCACGAGGTTAATGAAATTAAACTCAAAAAAAACCTGAATGTTACGGAATTGGCCCTGGCTGATCGCGAAGCGGTCGAGCGAATAACGAAAGGTCCGGTGGGTTTTTCAGGACCTGTTGGATTAGAAGGGCTGGAAATTATTGCGGATCGCTCCGTTGTGACTGGCACTTCCTATATCATCGGGGCAAATGAGAAAGATCGTCATTACCGGCATGCCGTTGTGGGGCGAGATTTTGATATTGATCGTTTTTTTGATCTTAGAAATGTTGTGCCGGACGACCCTTGTCCGAGGTGTGGCGGGACGATCTCAATTGATCGGGGTATCGAAGTGGGTCATGTGTTTATGCTGGGGACAAAGTATAGCGAAGCGATGGGGGCGACCTTTCTGGATCAACAAGGAAAGAGCCAGCATTTTGTAATGGGATGTTACGGTATTGGGGTTTCCAGGATTATGGCGGCCGCCATTGAGCAAAATCATGATGAAAGCGGGATTTTTTGGCCACAGCAGATTGCGCCTTTTGATGTCGAAGTGATTCCGATGCAGGAGAAAAAAGAGGCCGTGATGAACGCAGCCTTAGAAATAACAGTAACGCTGGAAAAACAGGGGTTTGAGGTACTGCTCGAAGACCGGAAAGAACGCGCTGGCGTAAAGTTTAATGATGCCGATTTACTGGGAATTCCTTTTCAGGTCGTGATTGGAGAACGGGATCTTAACGAAGGAATGGTTGAATTGAAAAACCGTCAATCTGGAGAAAAGATCCGTGTGTCGATTGAAGATGTTGTTACAAGCTTGATCGGACTTCGACTTCAATGAAACACTCAATATTTTTGTATCTCGTGTTTGGTTAACTGAAGTGCCATGTTTTTGTTGTGAATAAGGGTGGCTTTGTAAAGGTAAAATAATACTAGATATGGATGCCATTCTGTCAGGGAGCCTTGAGTTAAGCTGATCTATTCTATCGACTAAATTATTGAAAATATTGACTTATTGCAATGTTGCTCGTGCGCTCCGCTGGCCTGTCTTTTGTTGAAAATTGAGTTGTTAAATGCTTGCAGTTTGTGCTAGCATTTTCCCAGTCGATCACCTTGGGGTCTTTTTGTTTTTTTCTACAGGCATCATGTGTCAGTATGGTGTGTCTTCAGTCTTTATGATGTATTCTCATTTGACTCTTCGGTGAGCTATTTTAGCAGTTAAGATGGTGTGTTTCCCTTGGTATTTCCTCAGTCATGAGGGGCTTGTTGGAAGTTGAAGCTTCTGCTTGGGAAACGGTAAAACTTGGAAGAATTAATATGAAGATAAGGCTGTGAATCTCACTGATTATTTTAGCCGCCATTTTGAAATTTTGTCTGCGAACACAGATGACCTGATTGAAGAAGTGCTTCGATTAAGATATCAGGTTTATTGTGTTGAGAAGACCATTTTGAAGGGGTCTCACCATACGGACTGTAAAGAGAGAGATCTCTACGATCCGCGTTCTGTCCATCACTTGATTCGGCATAAATTAACAGGGCTTTACGTTGCGACAGTCAGGTTGATTCTCCCTGATCTCAACGACCCGGAAAGTCGATTTCCGATGGAAGAGTACTGTAGTCAATGTTTCTATAAAGACCTTAGCCTGTTACAAAATATTTCAAGGGATTCTTTGGCCGAGGTGTCTCGATTTCTTATTTCCAAATCACGTGAACGGCAAATTATGGAGGCCTCAAACTTGGACAAAAGAGGTCTTATTTCAGGATATCGCAGAAAAGATGGCCTGCTTTGTTATTTGCTTCTTTTTGGTTTGTTCAGTGCCGTTGTTCGAATGACCGCTCTTAATCGAATTTCATTTTGGTATGTAGGTGTCGAGCCTTCTTTTCACAGGTTGCTCACCCGCTTTGGTATTGACTTTACTCCGATTGGACCACTTTTTGAATATCACGGCCAGCGTCTTCCCTGTCTCGGATCAACAACCTCTATTTTAGCTGGTATTCAAAAGTACCGACCTGAAATTTGGAAGTTTCTAACCGAAGGGGGCAGGCTGGTACTTGCGGATTCGCGAGAAGGTCTATCTTAAACTTAAATCACGTCGATATAAACACAACCTTGCGACGATTTTCAAAAATATGAAACGTCATTGTGTTACTATATTACTTGTTTTCCTCATGACCCTGAGTGCTGTATCGGGGGCTTGGGCTCAAGATGTCGTTGTGCATCCAGAGGTAGATAAGTCTGACATTTCCAGAAATGCACTTCGCGCAATTTTTGGAATGCGGCTTAGGAAATGGTCTAATGGTGAGCCGATTACGGTTTTTGTTTTAAGAGACGATTCTCCTGTTCATATCGAGTTTTCAAAAACAATCCTTCATATGTTTCCGTATCAGTTGAGAAGAGCTTGGGATCGCCAGGTTTTTTCTGGAACAGGGCAATCGCCATTTTTAGTGAATTCGTTGGAAGAGATGAGGACAAAAGTGGCCAGCACACCGGGTGCGATCGGCTACATACCCAGGGAAGGAGTTGATGAAAAGCTTAGTGTCCTCAAAGTTCGTTAGTCCTGTAGCCCTCCTTGAAGCGCTTGTCCTAGTCTTATGCTTGGGCAGTTTTGTCCCCTCTGTCTATGGAAATCTGCTTCCTGAGAACACGCAGATTCATGGCTTTGCGAGCCAGGGATTTATTTTAACTTCTGAAAATCAATTTTTCGGAGATAGCCAGAATGGCAGCTTCAGGTTCTCAGAATTAGGGCTGAATACCTCTATCCAGTTTACGCCAGATTTCCAATTTGCAGCACAGGCTCTTTCCCGACAAGCAGGCCCAGGAGATAACGGCCAAATCCATTTGGATTTTGGTTTTCTGGATTATAAATGGATTTCGAATGAATCGGGTGCCTTGGGTATGCGTCTTGGGCGAGTCAAGAATCCACTCGGATTTTATAATGATACGCGGGATGTTGCCTTTACACGTCCCAGTATTTTTTTGCCGGAATCGATTTACTTTGACCGAACGCGTAACCTCGCGCTTTCTGCGGATGGTGCAAACTTGTATGCAGAATATCGAACCGATGCCGGAAGTTTTTTTTATGAGTTGGAGATTGGGTACCCGGATGTGGATGACCGTGAAACGGTCTTATCTTTTATCGGAGACTCGAATGGGGTACTTGATAATCAACTCTCGTATATTACCCGTCTTCTTTTTGAAAAAGACGGTGGTCAACTGCGTTTTGGTTTGAGTGGTGCGCTCATAAATATTGAGTTTAAATCAGCTTCGTCACCCTCAGGCGACGGAATGATCCGCTTTAGACCCCTGATCTTGTCTTTTCAGTACAATTCGGAGCGCTGGAATCTGACTTCTGAATATGCCTTACGCTATTTTAAATATCGTAATGTCGGTCAAATTGGAGATTTCACTAAAATGGGTGAAAGTATTTACCTGCAGGGCGCTTATCGGATTACCCCGCAAGTCGAAGGGTTTTTGCGTTACGACCTTTTGTTCCAAGACAGAAATGATCGAAATGGGGCGGAGTTTGCGTTACACAATCCGGGCCGACCTGCCCACACACAATTTGCAAAAGATTGGACGGCAGGTCTTCTCTGGGGCATGACCGACGCATGGATGACAAGGGTCGAATACCACTATGTTGATGGTACGGCCTGGCTCCCTTTGCTGGATAATCCTCTCCCATCAGAGACAAAACGATACTGGAATATGTTCTCCATTCTGCTTTCTTACCGCTTTTAAGCAGCACTCAAATAACAGTACAATAGAGCGATGACCCCCAACGCAAAAAATATTCAGAAATTTCTAAGCCTCAAATGGAAAACCCTGTTGTTTTTCAGTTTGGTGCTTTTACTGATCAACGCCTCCTTCCCGTATTTTGGCCACCAAAATCTGATGAAACATTTTGATAAAAGGCGGGAAGAGTCTCACGCACATTTTACAGAAGAATTTAACGGATTGATGGAACACACTGTGAAACGCTTGCAGCAGTTTGGGGGAGTGATCCCATCTCTTGAAGGGGTGAACACGGCATTAATCACAGGAAAAAATGAAGAGGTAATTAATGCCTTTGAAGATCATTGGCCCTTGCTCCAGTTGGATATGGGAATTGATCTGGTTCGGTTTTATTCCAAAACGGGAGATGAACTGGGTCGATGGGGAGATCCGGCTTTAATTACGGAGGAAGAGCGTCTCATTACGACATGGATAAAGGACGTGATCCAGAAGGAATACCCGGTGACGGCACTTTCCTGCCGAGTGATTTGTACTCAATATGTCATTGCCCCGATTTTGTACGAAGGTCAAAATATCGGTGCCATTTTGTTGGGCACTTCTTTGGCTGAGGTGATTGTCAACTTTCAGCAAATTTCAGGCCGCGATATTGGGGTCATTATTGATCGGGATAAGGCGGAGTCTCCCGATCTGCCAAGGCCAAAAGATACCATACAAACAATTCTGCCATGGAACAAGAACATTGTCGCATTGACCAATCTGCCATTGGCTCTTCCGTTGCTGCGTTCTGTCTCCGAGGAAACGACTTCATTTAACGACATTAAAAAAGGGCTCACCTTTTCTTTCAACGAAAAACATTATGAATTGGGGTTCATCCCTCTTCGGAGTTTATCTGATCCGGAAGTAGGCGACCTGCTGATTATTGATGATATTTCAGATACCTTATTCGAGATTCGAAAAGCGACGCAGCAAAGCCTTATGGCAGGTATTCTTGGACTTATTTTGTCTGAAGGGCTGCTTTTGGCGATTTTGTGGAGACCGATGTCTCGTCTCCGCTTGATTACAAGAACCCTGCCTCTTTTGGCCAAAAGCGCTTTTCGGGAGGTCAGGACTACAGTGGGTAAGCGTAAACAGGGCTGGATTGATGACGAAATTGATATTTTAGATGATACGGCGATTTCTCTCTCGTACCAGCTAGAAGAGCTTGAAACAGAAGTAAAAAAAAGAACAACGTCGCTTGCGGCGCGGATGGAAGAACTCGCGAATGAAAAAGATTTTATTACAAGTCTGCTTGATACCGCACGGGTGATTATTTTGACCCAGGATGCAGAAGGAAAAGTCTTGATGCTCAACCCCTACACCACTCAGTTAACGGGCTATGGGGCTACAGAGCTCATCGGGCAAAATTTCTCAGCGTTTATTTCTGAAGAAAACCTCACGTCTGAAGTGATCGGAAATCTCGTCGCTCTTCGTTTAGGACAAACAGAATATTTCTCTCACGAATCGGTCCTGGTTTGTCATAATCGTCCTTCTTGCCACATGATCTGGTTTCATTCTCGGTTGCTGCGAAAAGGAGAGAATGAACCCGTCGTTCTCTCTGTAGGCATGGATCTTACGGCTCGAAAACAGGCTGAGTTACAGCTTTCATGGCTGGCGGACCACGATCCGCTGACCGGGTTGTTTAATCGACGTCGTTTTCAAAATGAATTGGATCGTATTTTTTCTGAAGCGATTCGTTATGGGCGCTCCGGGGCACTGCTCTTTTTTGATCTGGATCAATTCAAGTATGTCAACGATACCCGTGGTCATCATGCGGGGGATGCTTTACTGAAGGTGGTGGCTAGTCAGCTTGCAAGGCTCGTGCGTTCCACGGACATTATCAGCCGGGTGGGTGGCGATGAATTTGCGATCGTCATCTCAGAGACCGATCAGCTTGGCGCGACTCAAGTGGCCAACAAAATTATCGAATACCTCAACGATGTCGAGGTTCCGGTACTTGAGCATTCCTATAAAGTGTCTGCGAGTATTGGTATTGCTCTTTTCCCTGAACATGGTGAAACCGTTCAGGAATTGTTGTCCAATTCTGATCTGGCGATGTATCAGGCCAAAGAAAAAGGGCGGGGGAGGTGGCATCTCTTTACAGGTGAAGAAGCCATTAAAACCCGAATGAAAGAGCAGGTGTATTGGAAAGATAAAATAAAACAGGCTCTGGATCAGGATCGTTTTGTCATGCATTATCAGCCTGTTCAGGAGATCCAGTCCGGGCAGATTTTTTACTATGAAGCCCTGATCAGGATGCGTGACAAAGACCAGAGCCTCATCCCGCCGGGTTCATTTATTCCGGTTGCGGAACAGTGCGGCCTTATCTATGAAATTGACCATCTGGTGATTAAAAAAGTGATCTCCCGCCAGGCGGAATTAACCCTGCTGGGACACAAGGTGGTCTTCACTTTAAATCTTTCGGGTTTCGCACTGAATGACCCTGCACTGCTCCCTCATCTGAAACAAACCTTGCACGAGACGGGGGCAGACCCGAAAAGCATCGTGATTGAGATTACGGAAACAGCGGCGGTTTCAGACTTGGTCACGGCATGTAGTTTGATGAATGAGATTAAAGACCTGGGCTGCCGCTTTGCTCTGGATGATTTTGGTACGGGCTTCGCTTCTTTTAACTACCTCAAGCAGCTCCCCGTCGATATCGTCAAAATTGGAGATACCTTTATCAAGGAGATTTCCTCTCACCCGGATGACCAGATTTTTGTGAAATCGCTTTGCGAGGTCACAAAAGGCCTTGGAAAAATGACGATTGCAGAGGGGGTAGAAGATGCGGTGACCCTTTCATTGTTGCGTGAATATTCTGTCGATTTTGCACAAGGTTGGCATGTGGGAAGGCCCGCGAGCACTATTCGTGGCGAAAAAGGCTAAAGAGGATGTTCTTTAATTGCTCCTGTCTGCTTTTGAAATAAAATGCTTTGACATAAAGACTCCCTCATCAATCATTTGGGCGATTTTTTCAAAATCAGCGTGAAGTGATCGGTCTTCATCCAAAGGCCGCACCTCAGACCGAAGTCTTGTGATGCCTTTGAACACGCCGCGTCCCGGTTTTAGGGGCGCGTGAAATGAGATGCCTTCTGCCGCCGCAAAAATTTCAATGGCAAGAATCCCTTTAATATTTTCTGTGATTTGCTGGAGTTTGAGGGCCGCCCCCATCGCCATACTGACATAATCTTCCTGATCAATCGAGGTTGGAATCGAATCAACCGAAGCGGGGTGTGCGAAAAGCTTGCATTCTGAGGCAAGTGCGGCGGCCGCCACTTGAGGCATCATCAATCCCGAATGAAGTCCTGGTCGGCGGGTTAAAAAAGGCGGCAGGTCGATGCAGTCCGGATCAATGAGTTGGGCAATCCGCCGTTCAGAAATAACGCCCAAATGCGTCAGTGCAATGGCCAAAAAATCGAGCGCAAGCGCGATGGGGTGACCATGGAAATTTCCGCCCGACAAGACCTCGTGCGTTTCTGGAAAAACAATCGGATTATCTGTGACGCTGTTCATTTCTGTGAGTAAAACCTGTTTAACTGTCTGGATGGCGTCCCGAACGGCCCCATGGACCTGGGGCATGCAGCGAATGGAATAGGGGTCTTGAACCCGGCTGCACGTGATGTGGGATACGCGGATTGCACTGCCTTTTAAGAGGTTTTGAATGTTTTTTGCCACTTGAACCTGCCCCGGATGAGGCCGTAATCGTTGCAACTTTTCCTCAAAAGCCGTCGGGGTGCCCATCAAGGCTTCGAGTGTCATCGTCCCCGCTAAGTCGGCGGTGTCCGCAAGCCGTTCCGCAGTGTGCAGGGACAATAAACCCAAAGACAGTGCGGCCTGAGTCCCGTTGACCAGAGAAAGTCCCTCCTTGGCTTCAAGTTGTACGGGCTCAATGCCAGCGCGTTTGAGTGCCTCGTTTCCGGGGAGTCGTGTCCCTTCAAAATAAGCTTCACCTTCGCCAATCAATAATAAAGCCAAATGGGCCAAGGGGATGAGGTCGCCGCAAGCCCCGACGGAACCCCGGCTGGGGATGCGGGGATAGAGGGGTTGATTTAAGATCTGCAATAATTTCTCGACAATGACCGGCCGCACTCCCGAATGCCCCATTGCCAGCACATGTGCGCGCAAGAGCAAGATGCCCCGTACCGTATTTTCAGGGAGGGGCAATCCTGCCCCGCAGGCATGGCTTCGGATTAAATTCACCTGAAGCTGTTGGATATCGGCGTTCGATATGTGTTCATTGGCGAGTTTTCCAAAGCCGGTATTGACGCCGTAAATGACGCGGCCTTCGGACACAATGTCTTTCACGACCTTGTGGGCGCGGGTCATTTTTCCAATCCCTTTTTTAGTAAGTTGCACGGGTCGGCGGCGCAAAACGACATCAAAAAAATCAGAAAGTTTCAATTCTTGTCCGCTCAGATTCAGGGTTTTCATTTTTTTGTTCTCACAGTGGCGGTTTTTTTACCCAGACCCAGAGCACGCTTGATGACGAGAAATTGATAAACGGCGTAAAATTGAACTGCGCTTTTAAAGGTGTAATAAAAAACCAGGTCTTTCAATGCATTCAGGGACAAACCTTTCAATGCCGAAAGCATCATCGTCATTTTGTCATCATCTGGCTCACGATAAATTTTTTCGGTCAGGATTTCAGAGGTCGTCCATTTCATTCCGCAATAACGGCGCATCTCAGAAGGGTACTGATCCAACGATTGTCCCCTTTCTAAAAAGTTTCGTACATGCGCTGCGGCAATTTGTCCGCTTTTTAAGGCGTGTCGGATGCCTTCAAAGGTGAGGGGATTCACTGTCGAAACGGCATCGCCGATGGCTATTACGTTTTGATCCCGGTACTGATCCTGCTGATGACAGGTGTAGACGATGGTTTTCCCGTGTTTATCGAGAACATGAATGTCCTCTGTTTTGAGGCATTCCCGAATCAGTTGATCGAGATAATGTCCCATCGCTTTTTCGTGCGGGACGATTTGTTCATCTGGATAGTTTCGCCCCACACCGACTTTCAATCGTCGGTCTTGCATCGGGAAAATCCAGGCGTAACCTTGCGGCATCCACTTTGTGCCGATGTAAAATGAGAGACAGGAGGCATGACTTTGATAGACTGTTTCTGGGACTTCTAGAAGGTATTCAATGCCGCGCCCGACGATCACTTTACGATTGCCGGGTTTGTTTTTTTGAGGACCCATCAAAACCCGCCGCTCCGATCCTGTGGCATCAATCAAGACTCGTGTTTCAATGGTTTCTATCTTTTCCGTTGTATTGTTTTTGAAATGAACGTGTGTCTGTTTGTCTTGTGTTTCGTGGCTGTGATAGGTGGTGCCTAAACGCACCGTGGAGCCATTTTTTGTGGTTTGCTCGGCCAAAAATGATCGGAGTTTTTTGAAATCAAGTACGACGGCAATGTTTTCTTGCGCCTGCCAAAGGTGGTCATCATGGGAGGTGGCTATTTTAATTTGATGGCAAAAAGCCCCGACGACTTCAGACGGGAGCTTGAAATCGTTCAGAATTTCAAGCGGCGCGCCGCCGCTTGAAAAATCGTTCGCTGCGAAGGAGGATTCTTTTTCAAGCAAAAGGATGTGAAAGCCTGCCTTTGAAAGGCCGCGTGCCGCTTCGCCGCCTGCTGGCCCGGCTCCCACAATGACGACATCAAAATACTGCATCCGTCTCCTTTAAAAACCCAAGGTTAAACGAAGCCCAAAGCTAACATTTTATATTTTTTAAGACAAGAGAAGCAGGGGCTTGTTCTGTGATCATTCGTATTCCATCCTCTTGATATCTGAACACCCCAATTGGATTTCAGGTGATAAATCAGGTATTTTGAGGTTTAAATTTTATGAAATTAAAAAGTCAAAGGATGAATATATGAAAAACGCGGCTCCCATAGATCCGCCCAAAAACCCTAAAGGAGGAAAGACGCTCATTGTGGGGACGCAATCTGCTGATTATGCCTTACCTAGCGCCGCGCTTAAAGACGCGGGGGAAGACGATCTGGTGTATGTTAGTCCGGGAATTTATGAAGACAAGGTTTTTATTGCGGAGCGTCCGATTCAACTGGTGGGTGCGGGACGGGATCAGGTCGAAATTTTTTGCCGACGGGGCGGGCCGCTCAACTTGCAAAAAGTACCCGAAGGACGAGTCCACGGCATTTCATTCAGGTATGTGGGGAGTGACCCCTATTCCCCGATGAATCTGTTGGATAGTACCTGTCACATTACCTCATGTCGGGCAACAGAGGGGATTCAATCGGGGATTTTGGTCTATGGCCCGGAATCTCATGTGTCTCTTGTGGGAAATGAAGTCTGTGGGAATCGGGAATCGGGGATTTTTGTTTTTGCGGGTGCTCGTCCCTATATTCGAGAGAACCTCTGTTTTGGCAACCATCATTTTGGCATTGCCGTACGAGATGCTGAAAGTCGGCCTGACCTGGTCAGGAATATTTGTCGGAACAATATGCTAAGCGGGATGCTCTTGTTTTATTTTGCAGAGGCGATGATGCTGGAGAATGATTGTCATGACAATCAGCAGTGGGGCCTTGTTCTTACGCCAGATTGTAAAGTGACGCCGTCTTTGGATGCGCTTGCCGCTTCCAATGCTTTCGATCAGAACCCCAGAGGCCCTTGGGTTGAGTTGGAGAACCCGCTGAAAGATATCGGGCGTTAGTCGGTTTATCTGAAAAAGCAAGAACGAGTGACAATGTCTTAAGCGATTTTCTTTTACGAAACAATGAGTGAATCGTGATCCATTTGTGCGGGTTTTAAAATATGCATCAGCTCTAAAATGGTCGGAGCGATATCCGCGTGAATGCCGGGCCGGAGTTTCTGCGTTGGGTTTGCAGACACCAGAATAAATGGGACGGGGAAGGTCGTATGGGCTGTGTGGGGTTGCCCTGTTTCGTAGTCGGTCATCTGTTCCAGATTGCCGTGATCCGCTGTAATGAGTACCACGCCTCCGGCTGAAAGTGTTGTATCGACAATGGATTTCAGTGCATGATCAATTGCATGGACCGCTTCAATCGCAGGATTCAGGCGTCCAGAATGCCCCACCATATCAGGGTTGGCAAAATTGACACAGATGAAATCATATTTATTTCGGGTAATTTGCTTGACGACGGCATCTGTTACTTCCGGCGCACTCATTTGTGGTTTTTGATCATAGGTTTTCACTTCCTTCGGGGAAGGGATTAAAATGCGGTCCTCTCCTTCAAAGGGTGTTTCCCGGCCGCCGTTAAAAAAATAGGTGACATGGGCATATTTTTCGGTTTCGGCGATGCGAAGTTGCTTGAGACCGAGACGGCTTAAGACTTCACCGAGGATGGCTTCCAATTGAACCGGCTCAAATACCACGGGAAATTTGAAATCTGCACTGTAAGACGTCATGGACGCAAATGCAGCAAGGCGAATAAATCGGTTCCGCTTAAAGTCGGCGAATCCTTCTTCGGTAAAAGCGCGGGAGAGTTGTCGGGCACGATCCGCCCTGAAATTTAGATAAAATACGCTGTCCCCATCTTTCACCGTGCCGATGGTTTGACCTGCTTCGCAGATGACTGTTGGCAAGATAAACTCATCGGTCGTTCCCGCTTCATAATTTTTCTGGATGGCTTCTATTGCAGAAGCGGCTGTTTCTCCTTCTCCGGCTGTTATGGCGCGATAAGCCGCTTCTGTTCTGTCCCATCGTTTGTCTCGATCCATCGCGTAAAAACGACCTGAAACAGTTCCAATTTTCCAGTCTGCCCCTGCAGGTGCAGTCCCCTGAAGCATTTTTTCCAGACGTTTGACATAGTCAAGGGCGCTTTGCGGCGGGACATCCCGCCCATCTAAAAAGGGATGTACCCGGAGGTGTTGGATCTCTTGCTGACTGGCGAGCTCCAAAACGACAGCAAAGTGATCAATGTGACTGTGGACACCGCCATCAGAAATCAATCCCAGGAGATGAAGCGTTCCCTTGTGAGCCTTTGCGGCTTCAATTGTTGAAAGTAGTACCTGATTTTTAAAAAACGCTCCGTCTGAGATGGCTTGGCCGATTCGTGTCAGTTCCTGGTAGACGACCCGACCCGCGCCAATATTGAGATGTCCTACTTCTGAGTTTCCCATTTGCCCATCCGGAAGCCCGACGGCGTGGCCCGACGCTTCAAGCGTGGTATGTGGGTATTGTGCGAGTAAAGATTGATAAAATGAGGGGGCGGCCAGTTTTACGGCATTGGCATCCGAGCGCGGATTGATCCCCCATCCATCCAGAATAACAAGCACAAGAGGCTTGGGGCGAGCCGGGATCACGGGGTGGTTTCCTCCATGACAGTGGTCACATACGGAGATTCAATTAATGATTGACGGCTGCCTTTATCCACAAGAACAGGCGTCGCGCTATAGGTATTCCAGTCGCCACAACGCCCACAGCGGCCGGACCATTCGACTGTATGAAAGTCGCACTTGGGGCAGTAAAAAGGAACCATAATCCGATTCTTGAGTTTTAATCCTTTTTTAAAGGCATCGACAGCAAAGGCGAGATCTCCACGCCGGACATGAATGTTCCCTATAATTTTATAGAGGTCGGGGAAGTTTTCGACTTGCGGCTCAAGTTCAACCAGGGTATCGAAGGCATCGTCGATCATTTCCAGTCGATAGTACAGTTTTCCCAGATAAAATTTGAGAACAATGCTGTGTCTGTTTTTGTCGATGGCTTCGTGGTAAATTTTCAGAATACGTTCCGGTTCACCTGTTTCAATAAAAAAATCTTCCAGGCGAAGTAATAAAATCAGATCACCCGTCATTTCGTAAGATTTTTCTAAAAGTGCGGCAGCGACTTTTGTTTTTCCTTCTGAAAAATGGGTGTCTCCCAAGCCAATATGGGCCGGAAGAAAGGTTTTATCCTGTTTAATTGCAGACTTAAACTGTCGTCTGGCCGCAGAGGCGTCTCCTTTTTTAAGAAGTTGTTTGCCACATTCGTACTTGATGCCCAGGAGCTTTAAGTGTTCCTTGTCCTTATCGGTATCGGAGAGATGCAATTTGAGTATTTTTTCCTGAAGGCCATGCGCTTCCTCCCAGTGTTGAAGTTGCATGCTGATGTCCCGTAAACGCACCAAGGCCGTCAGATTGGTGCCATCTAGCTCTATCACCTCATTTAAAAATTGCATGGCTTCCTCGAAGCGTTCGGCGTCTTCGAGATCATGAGATAATGCCAGAAGCACTTCGATGTTTTGATCATCATAGCTCCGCGCTTTTCGATGCAGGCGGATCGCCTCGTTAAAATTTCGTTCGATCCGGTGAATTTTGCCCAGTCGCAGGAGGCTGTTGTAGTGATTGGGATCAATCGACAGAATTTTTTTAAATAAGGATGTGGCGTCACGGTAGCGTTTTGCGAGATAGGCATTCACGGCATCGGTATAATAGGCCTCCACCTGGGCATTGCGTTTTTTTCGCCGTGTCTCTTTCCAGTTCGTGAAAAGATTTTTAATCTCTCGAATGCCAAAAGACGTAATCACCAAAACGCCGCCAAGTGCTGTCGAAAAAAGAATGAGTGCAGTGATTGACAATTCGAAAGAGGTGTCAGGGCTAACGTGAAAGACGACGCTTCCCGTATTTAAAGTTGAAAAGTAACCCGCGACTGCCATTAAGGCAAAAAACAGGAGGATGAAGAGTGACATCTGTTTACGAATGCCCCTTTTTAACGGTATCTAAATTGCGTGTGATTTCAGGGAGAGTGACTTGAGGCGCATCGGCCCAAAGCCGATCCAGTCCATAAAATTCCCGAGACACCGGATTGAAAATATGCAGGATGACGTTCCCATAATCCATTAGAAGCCAAGTGGTGCTATCTCGTCCTTCAAGCCCGATGGGTTTCGTCCCTTCTTTTGAAAGTGCCTCATCCACGGCTTGCGAGATTGCCCGCATTTGGGGTTTGGAATCTGCGGTACAGACGACAAAAAAATCGGCAAGAGAAGAAAGCGCGCTAACCTTGAAAATGACAATTTCTTCAGCGTGTCTTGATTGAGCCACTTCCCCAATCAGGAATGCCCTTTTTTCCGCGCCCTCTGTGTTCTCAGGCATTTGCACGCTCGCTAAAATTTTTAGTAATTGTCATCTCCTCTATATAAGCTGTGATAAATTATATAGGACTCTACGGAGTGAGGCAAGCGCTTTTTGGTCGTTTTTCCTGCCAGAATGTCCTTTCTGATGTCACTTGCAGAAACTTCAAAAGGGATAATTTTTAAAAAATGGACCATTGTTTGAGGTGAGACCTTGAAGGCGTATTCTTCTCGTTGTCCTTTATCCAGCGCATCAAGGGCGTTTCGGTTAATGGCGGAGAGCGGCCCGAAGGCGGGAAGTGATGTGAAAGGAAGGGGGGGTCTGGAAATCACGACAAAATGACAACGTGTAAGTAAGCTTTCGGGAGATTTCCAGTTTTGAATTTGTGAAAAAGCATCAATGCCAATAATGAAAAACAGGATGTCCTCAGGGAATTTATTCCGTAATATGTCGATGGTGTCAATGGTGAAAGAAGGGCCAGCGCGCTTGATTTCAATGTCACAGGGAACAAATTGAGGTTTGTCTGAGAGAGCCAGCGTAATCATCTTCATCCGGTGTTCGGCGGGCAAAATGTCTTGCAGGTCCTTATGTGGTGGAAGCCCCGTGGGAATAAAGAGGATTAAATCCAAGTCGATACGGTTTAAGACCTGGGAGGCAATATGGAGATGCCCCTCGTGAATTGGATTGAAGGTTCCCCCAAAAAGGCCGATCCGGCGCGGTTTCATAAGCGTGTCATGATGTCCGGATTTGTCCGTCTCCGAGGATAATGAATTTTTCACAGGTGAGTGCGGTCAGTCCCATGGGGCCGCGCGCATGGATTCTGCTTGTTGAAACGCCCATTTCAGCGCCCAAACCCAGTTCAAATCCATCATTCAAGCGGATTGAGCTATTCACAAAAACAGCGGAAGCATCGACTTCATTTAAAAAACGAGTCACGTGTGAATGATCATTTGTAATGATCGCTTCCGAGTGTGCTGAACCATAGTGTGTGATATGGGCGATGGCGTCATCCATAGAAGAAACGATTTTAATGGCGAGTGTCAGGTCAAGGTACTCGGTTTGCCAGTCGGCTTCTTGTGCAGGCGCAAGCGCGTCGATGTTTCCCTGAAGGAGCGCCAGAGATTGCGGACAGGCCCGGATCGTGCCTCCCGCTTCTTGTAGTTTTTTTGCAAAGCGAGGTAAAAAATGTGGCGCGATATTTTTGTGTACGAGTAATGTTTCCATCGCATTACATGTGGCGGGTCGCTGGATTTTTGCATTCAGGCAAATGGATTCAGCCATTTCGATGCTGGCTGTTTCATCGACGAAAGTGTGGCAGATGCCTTTATCGTGTTTCATGACAGGAATTTTAGAGTGCTCGACGACGGTGCGAATCAGTCCCTCGCCCCCACGAGGAATAATCAGGTCGATAGACTCCTCAAGGGTGAGCAGTTCAAAAATTGCTTTTCGGTCTGTGGTTTGGATCAGATTCACCGCGTATGCAGGAAGGCCTTCGGCATCTCCCGCCGCCGCCAAAATTGCCGCGATGGCTGTATTAGAGTGAATGGCTTCTGATCCGCCCCGTAAAATAACGCCGTTACCGGATTTAATGCAAAGCCCTGCGACATCGGCCGTGACATTGGGACGGGACTCATAAATAATGCCGATCACGCCGATGGGTGTTCTCATTTGTCCAACCTGAAGCCCGTTCGGTAAGCGTTTCATTCCCAGTATTTCACCCACGGGGTCGGGCAGCGCCGCGACCTGCCGCAAGCCATTGGCCATGGCCGTAATGCGCTTCGGGGTCAGGGTCAGGCGTTCGAGCATGGGCCCGGAAAGGCCTTTCTTTTTTCCGGCCTCCAAATCTTTTGTATTTTCATGTTCTAAAAAATCGGATCGAGCTTCTAGCTGATCCGCCATGACCAGGAGCGCGTTGTTTTTTATGCGAGTGGGGAGTTTGGCCAAGATGCGGGATGCCGCTTTAGTTGCCGCGGCCGCTTTTTGAATTTCGTCATGCAATGCCATTGAGTATCACCAGATTATCACGATGAATCGCTTCATCTGCCCCTTTATATCCCAGGATTTCCTCGATCTGGGAAGATTGAAGGCCCTTGATTTTCATCATCTCAGATGCATTGTAGTTCGTCAAGCCTCTGGCAATTTCTTTGCCTTCGGGAGATAGACAGCGAACGGTATCGCCAATTTCGAATTTTCCCTCGACGGAATGGATGCCAGAGGGGAGGAGAGAACGCCCTTTTTTTTTCAGGGCCTGGACGGCACCTTCATCCAGTATCAGAGCACCTTTGATTTTAAGTGAATAGGCAATCCATTGTTTTTTTGAGGAAAGACGAACGGATTGCGGCAAGAACAGTGTCCCCACCGCTTTCCCTTCAAAAGCATCTTTGAGCAGTCCGGGAACGGTGCCGTTTAAAATGAGTGTGGTGACGCCATAAGCCGCCACGTCGCGTGCCATTTTGACTTTGGAGGTCATGCCGCCGGTCCCACCGCTTGTTCCAGACTTGCTCGCCATGGCTTCAATTTCTTTGGTGACCGCTTCAATGCGCGAAATGAGTCTGGCATCCGGGTTTTTTCTGGGATCTTCTGTATACAGTCCATCCACGTCCGAAAAGGCAATCAGCAAGGAGGCATCCACCAAATGGGCGACTTGCGCGGCTAAATTGTCATTATCGCCCATCTTGATTTCGTCCACGGTGACGGTGTCATTTTCGTTGATGATGGGCAAGACCTGATACTCGAGCAAAGTCATCAGGGTATTCCGGGCATTAATAAAGCGTTTTCGATCGGTGATGCCGTCATGGGTCAGCAGGATTTGTGCGACTTTAATCCCGTGTGGCTCAAACAAGCGTTCATAGGCCCACATGAGTCGGCTTTGACCCACAGCGGCTGCCGCCTGTTTGATCGGGATGTTTCGAGGAGGGGTGTTCAGGCCCAGCTTTTCCATGCCACACAGCACGGCGCCTGAAGAAACGAGCAACACTTCGTGCCCCGCTTTTCTTAAGAGAGATACTTCTTCAGCGATTTTTGAAAGCCGGGTTTCGTTCAGGCCTTTGTCGCGCGAAGCGATCACTTTGCTCCCGATTTTTAGAACGATGCGTTTGTATTGGTGAAGTGATGGGCGCTTGATGGACACCGGATAATCCCTCTTGCTAGGGAATGGATTGGTCTCGAGAAACATAATCCAAAGATTGATGTGAATTATTTCGGTGCTGTTCAACGGTGATGCTCAGTGTGCGAATGAGGTCTGTTACGCCGTCTCCGGTTGCTGATGACACTTCAAAAAAAGGGATCTCTTTTTCAGCGCAGTGCCGTTGAATTTGTTCGATTTTTTCCCGGTTTCCCGCAATGTCTATTTTTGTTGCGGCGACAAAAAAAGGTTTATCATGCATTTTGGGGTGATATCGATACATCTCTTCACGGATGACCTCAAAGTCATGAACCGGATCCCCCATCGCCATTTCTGAAGTATCAACCAAATGCAGTAAAGCCGTCGTGCGTTCCAAGTGTTTTAAAAACTGAATGCCGAGACCTTTTCCTTCGTGTGCTCCTTCAATCAAGCCGGGCACATCGGCAACGGTGACATGTAGATCCCGGCCGTTTGATCCGCGCCATGTGGCCACGCCGAGATTGGGGTGGAGTGTTGTAAATGGGTAATCGCCTACTTTCGGATGTGCGCGGGTCATTGCAGCCATCAAGGAAGATTTTCCGGCATTGGGAAAGCCCACAAGTCCGACATCGGCGAGCAGCTTGAGCTCCAGGGTGAGCCAGAAATCCTGCCCGATGCCTCCGACTTCGGCTTCTAATGGGGCTTGTTGGGTCGATGACTTGAAATGCGTATTGCCCCGCCCCCCCTGGCCTCCTTTGGCCACAACGACACGTTGTCCTGCCATGACCAGGTCTCCCAGAATCTCTTCCGTTTCGAAATTTCGAATCAATGTGCCAACCGGAACAGGAATTATTCGGTCCGGGCTTGCTTTTCCGTAAGCCATGTGACCACTCCCGTGAACCCCGTGTTTGACCTTGTAATGCTGCTGGTATCGTAAGTCGATCAAAGTTGAAAGTTGAGGAGAGGCTTCAATCACCACATCTCCGCCTTTTCCGCCGTCGCCACCATCGGGCCCGCCCTTGGGGACAAATTTTTCACGTCGGAAACTGACTGAGCCGTTACCTCCGTCGCCTGCTTTAACGTATATTTTTACTTGATCAATAAACATGGGAATTTAGAAAACCCTCTGACTGTGCCCGTACACATGAAAATCAGAGGGTTTAAATAGCGTGTTTGAAGAAATATAGATATCTTTACGGATTGGCAGGGTAAATCGAAACCTGTTTTCTGTCTCGTCCGGCACGTTCAAACTGAACAACGCCTGTGATTTTGGCAAAAAGTGTATCGTCTTTTCCAATGCCGACGTTGGCGCCGGGATGAATTTTTGTTCCACGCTGTCGCACGAGGATGTTGCCTGCCAAAACATGTTCACCACCAAAGCGTTTTACGCCCAATCGTTGTGCATTACTGTCGCGGCCATTTCGAGAGGAACCGACCCCTTTTTTATGTGCCATTTGTTACTCCTTCACAATTTCAGAGATTTTGAGCCGAGTAAACGCCTGACGATGTCCTCTGCTTTTTCGATAATTTTTCCGGCGCTTTTTCTTAAAGACAATGATTTTTTTAGAGCGCCCTTGTTCAAGGACTTCGCCGATTACCTTTGCGGTCTTCAGAATTTCCGGATCAACTGTGATTCCTTGCTCATCTTGTAGCATCAGGACGGAGTCAAACGTGATCGACTGACCGACCGGAACATCATATTTTTCCAGATCAATAACATCTCCGGCGGTTACCCTGTGTTGGCGACCTCCTGCTTCCATGACTACACGCATTGTGTTTACCCTTCCTAAAAATGAATAGATTTTGCTATAAAGAGAGTATTTCTACCACAACTATTTAAATCCTGTCAATTAAAAGTGATTGCTTCATGGCCTTGTTTTCGCTTTGAAGTGTTGTGCCCTGCTTGATCTGGCTAAAAGTTGTAGCGAATTTCAGTATAGATTCGGTCATTTTTATCAAAAAACCCAATGAACCGAAAATCATCTTGTTGAATGTTGCCTTCTTTTCCTTCAAAAATATCTGCTCCGAAAGACTGTGTTAAAAAATCGGTCCATCGGTAGGTGATGCGGGGACGAATTAGGGCTTCTTCGTCGTTGATTAAATAGATCACAAGAAGCTTGAGTAGGAGGCTTTCGTTCATGAGGTGTTTTCGGAAGGTCACACTGAGGCCGGAATCCAGCTCATCCGCAATAATGATCGGCTCATGGTCTTTGATCCATTGCTGGGAAAACTGGAGAAAGGTGTCGATCCCAAATGGCAGCCGGGTGTCCCATCCGAGGCCGTATTTAAACTGAGGCCGCTCGACCTCAGTTGGCACGGGCGTACTCGGTGTTCCGCTAGGGGCAAAAGTGCCAAAGGCACGGCCATTGACATATGAAAATTCGCCTTTAATCAGGTCTGCCCCGACACCTTTTGTAAATGTGAAGCCGAATGTTTTTATCCGGTGATAGCGTGTTGGTGTTGTTGAGGATTGCCCGGAAGACGTTCCCTGGCCCAGACCAAAAATGCTTTGAGAGGCAGTCGGGAAATCATCCCATCCGTCAAAAATGCTCAATGATAAATCGAATCCTTTTAGCCGGGTAGAGATGCGCAGTCCGATTTCAGTGTTTAAAAATGTGTTGGAGGGTTTTTCCAAGCCTGGCGGTTCTTGAAACTGCTCAAACTCGCTCCCCGCTGGGGCGGCCTGGTGAAAACGGAGTTCGGGAATCCAGATGAATTGCAAGTTCACGGTCTCTAAATAGGTGTCTATTTTCAACATCCATAATGGGATGTAGCGGTCTTCCAAGTCTCTGAGAATAAACTCGTTAAAATTGAGCGGGTTTAGTTCATCCGTAATTCGAAATCCTTCAATAACGCCCCATCGGGCAATCTGTTTTCCAATTCGTAAATCGACGCGGTCAAAAAAAAAGTCGCCATAGACTTCTTTAAACTGGGCATCAAGGGGATTCACCCTTGTAATATTTCGGGGCGTGGACTGTACGAAACGATTTTGAAAGGGATTGGTGCGGTTCAAATCCTGAAGATCATGAATGGCATCATAAGAAAAACGCCCAATCGCCGTGAAGTGAATATTTGTGTCGTAACGATAGCGGGCTTCAAGCTGATAAAAGTTGAGCAGTTTGGTAAAAGTCGGGGCACTTGCCACGCGGTAAGCGGTTTCGTGCTGGATAAACTGGTGCAGCGTCAAGCCTTCGGGCAAAAACACGCCAGCAGCGAAGGATGTGTTCAAAGGAATCAATAGGAGAAGGGTAGAGGCAATACTGCTTTGGGCGGCTTGGATAAATCGATTCAATAGTGGGCCTTATTTCGCGAAGGTGCTTTCTTTTATTTCGCTTAAAAGCGCTTCCCGTTCTTTCACTTTTTGATTGAATTGCTCAACGACCCCTTCTGTTTTTTCTAGGATTTCCTGCGGGGTGGTCAGCTGTTCAGTCCATTTCTCTCGAGAGACAGCGGGTGCTGCCTGATCAAAATTCAAGACGGTTTTATTGAGCCAAGATAAATATAATAGATACACGCCGCTGAATAATACAACGACGATGGCGAGTTTCATCACAATTTGCGTCACAAAGCTTCCGACAAATCGTTTCAAAATTTTGGAGAAGAGAACAAAGCAGATGAGTCCCCCCGCAAAATAGGCGATGAGTACTGTGCCTTGATCCTCGAAAAAAGTATTGAGAAGGGCGTGGCCTTTTTTCAGGGTTTCTTGTCCGGCCGCTTTTATTGTTTCTTGAGAGATGTTCCGGTTTAAATCAGAAGGTTTGGCTCGCTGGAGTGTTTCGAGCGCGGCCCTTGTGTTATTGGGCATGGGTCCATCGGGTAAATGAATGGTTTCGGCGGATGGACGTTTTTCTAGGGGCACCTCATCAAGCGTCTGCGTGATCACCATGGTCCCTTTTTCATCAAGATATTTGTAAAAAGTTGAGGCATTTACAAAAGATGTCGTCATCATCAACAACATGACGCCAATGAATACCTGGTTTTTGCTAGAGAAAAAGAAGTGGTTCATTTGTAACGCCGGTACCTTGTACGTGGGCCAAATCCCTGTTAATACTGAAAAATTCGTGTTACTCAAATGTATCATATTTATGCGGGCTGTCATAAAACCCGTCAGCTGTCATTAAGAAGGGAGTGAATCCGAGGGCAGGGGCGTTTTTTCGGATCCCCATATTTTTCGGGTGAGGGCCCCGAAATCTTCTAAAATGAGGTAAAGGCAGGGGATCAGAATCAAGGTGATCGCCGTCGCAAAAAGAATGCCGTAACCCAGTGAGATGGCCATTGGAATGATAAAGCGCGCCTGTCGAGACGTTTCAAAAATCATGGGGGCGAGTCCGCCAAAAGTTGTCAGTGTGGTGAGCAATATTGGTCGAAATCGGCGAACCCCCGCCAAGCGGACGGCTTCTTTCGGCAAAACCCCTAGTGCGCGTTGTGCATTGGCAAACTCAATCATGACCAGAGCATCATTAACGACCACACCCGATAACGCCACAATGCCCATCATGCTGATGACGCTCAGGTTGTATCCCATGATCAAATGCCCTATGACTGCCCCGACGATGCCAAAGGGGATGGCGGCCATCACGATCGCCGGTTGAATATAGCTGCGAAATGGAATGGCGAGCAACATGAAAATCCCGAGCATTGCGGCGAGAAAACCCCGACCTAAACTTGTTAGGCTGTCGCGCATTTCTGCCTGACGGCCTTCAAAACTGTAGGTCAGTCCGGGATGATCCTGAACAATTCCGGGCAGAATCTCGGATTTGATGGTGCCCAAAATCTGGTTGGTTTCTCCAATCGGCACGACATTTCCCGTGACCGTTACCGTACGGCGGTTATTGTGGCGTGTGATTGTCGTATAGGCCCGCCCGCGTTTCACCTTTGCCACTTGCATCAAGGGCACATCCCGCCCTGAGGAGGTTCGAATCAGCAGCTGTTCGATATCGTATTCGCTGATGCGTTCGGATTCCGGAAGCCGAACCATGACCTTTACCTCATTGCGGCCGCGCTGTTGCCTTAAAGCCTCTTCTCCAAAAAAAGCCCCCCGAACCTGATTCGCCACATCCCGCACGGTCAGTTGTAAGCTTTCGCCTTCAGGAAGAAGCTGAAAATCAAGCTGCTGTTTTCCTGCAGCCAAGCCGTCATCAATATCCTGAACATTGGGGAAATCGCCCAGGGCTTCGGCCAAACGCGCACTTGCCGAATCCAGGCGGCTGACATCGCGGTGGCTCAGTTCGATGGTCAAGCCGGGCCCCCGCCCCGGCCCCCCGCGATCGGATTCAAAACGAAGAGATTCCAAGCCGGGAATTTGCCCTGTCCGTTCCCGCCAAAGTCGGGTCATTTCTGCTGTGCCGATGGGGCGAATATCAGGGTCGCTTAAATAGGCGGTCACTTCAATCACATTTTCGGTCACCTGTGCACGAATGCCTTCTGTTAACTCTGAACCACCGTGTTCTTGCGAAACGGCATTTGCCGTCGTTACGAGACGGTCTCGAACAAGGTTCACCTTGGAGATTGAACTGCCGTAGGGCAAAGTGGCTGTTGCCACCGCCTGGTCCGCCTCAATTTTCGGGAAGAGAATAAACCCCATCCGCCCACTCATCACATACCCCAGGATCACCATCAAAGATGCGATACTTATCGCGAGGGTGATATATCGATACCGCAAACAGAGTGCTAAAAAAGGGCCAAAACGATGCTCTACCCATCTGGAAAACAAGACGCTGAAGCGTTGTTGTCGGGTGTGCAAAAAGTGGGCAATCGCCCCTTCTTTCGTTTTTTCGCTGTGGGCGACATGGGAGGGGAGGATAAAAAGGGCTTCAATCCACGAAATGATAAACACACTGCACACCACGAGCGGCAGGGTCCGGAAGATTTTTCCGATCTGTCCGGGCACAAAAAAGAGTGGACTAAAAGCTACAATGTTGGTCAGGATGCTAAAAGACACTGGAATCGCAACATCTTTTGCGCCCTGAATCGCCGCATCAACAAAAGTCATGCCTTTTACCCGATACTCATAAATGTTTTCCCCCGCAATAATGGCATCATCCACAACGATGCCCAGCGCGATAATGAAGGCAAACATTGAAACCATGTTGATCGAAATATCGACGGAGGGCAAAAACAAAAATGCACCGAGAAATGATGTGGGAATGCCCATGGTAACCCAAAAGGCCAATTTAAACTCCAGAAAAAGCCCCAAGAGCCCAAACACCAGCAGTAGGCCGAAAAACCCGTTTCTTAAAAGCAGCGCCATTCTCTGACGGTAAACCTCGGAGTCATCCCGGTTGATTTCAAGGTGGATGCCGGGCGGCAGGTCCGCTTCGATCTCATCAATACTCTGCCGGACAGCCTCCGAGATGCTGATCGGGGTTTGGTCGCCCACACGAAAAACTTCCAGCGCCATAGCCGGTTTTCCATTAAAGGTTAAAAAATGATTGCTCTCTTCAAAGCTTTCACGCACTTTGGCAAGATCACGAAGATACAGCACGCTTCCAGCGGGGCTTGTGACAATAGGAATCAGGGCAAACTCCCTGGCCCAGTCCCGCCGCCCCTTCATCCGGAGCAAAATTTCACCACTATTGGTCTCAATGGCGCCGCCCGGTAATTCCAGCGCAGACGTCCTGATTTTTGCAGCAACCCCTGCGAGGGTTAAGCCATAGGCCCTTAAGGTTTCCATCGGGACTTCAATGCTGATTTCGCTATTTCGCACTCCGCCCAAATCAACCTGCGTCACGCCCGGATGTTGCAGGATACGGTCACGAACCTCTTCTGTCAGTTCGCGAAGGATGCGTTCGTTGGCATCGCCAAAAAGCACCACTGAGATGACGAGTCTTCGACGGGATGCTATCGAAACTTCCGGGGCTTCGGCCTCTTCCGGAAAAGTCCTGATTCGGTCAATTTCCTGCTGTATTTCCTGAAAGGTTTTTTGGGTGTTTCCCCCTTCCACTAATTCCACCACGATGGTGGCCACGCCCTCACTTGATGTGGCCGTGACCTCTTCGACGCCGTCGACATTGCTGATTGCCTCCTCAATGGACAAGACGATGCCTTGCTCTATTTCTTCAGGGCTGGCACCGGGATAGGCGACTGTGATCAAAACCTGGTCCAAATCAAAATCAGGAAACACTTCTTTTTTTATTTTTGTCGATATAAAGAGGCCTCCCAGGAGCAAAACGATCATGATCAGATTAGGTGTGACGCGGTTATGCACCATCCAGGCTATCGGGCCTTGCTGGGTTGGGCGTTCTTTTTTATGAGAGGCTTCGTTCATTTCGTTTGTTTCTCGGCGGGAGCGGGCGGTGAGGCCTCTGGATTGAGAGGGAGGTCTTTTTCATTTTCTTGTAAGGTTTCTTCCTGAGAAGTGCGTAAAGACATGCCTTTGACCGGGGCCGCAAGATCGGTTAAGACCAAACGGTCTCCTGCTTCAAGTCCGCCGGAGACAAAAACCTGGTCTTGGCCCCGGTACGCGATTTCAATCGTTCGAATTTCCAGGGTGTTTTTTGCGTTTATCAGCCAAACGGTATCCCCGTTGCGCAGCCACGCGCGCTCAATTGCCACCACATGAGTTAATTCTTTTCCCGTCATTTCGACCCTGACAAAGGCGCCCATGAGCAGCATCGGAGGCTTGCCTTCAGGTGTTGTTGCCTTTTGGCCAAGCGGGTCAGATACGGAAACAAGGAGGCGCGCCATGCGGCCTTCCGTCTCGAGTTCTCCGTTGAGCTGAATGACTGTTCCTACTCTAAAGCGGTCTTTTCCCCAGGCGGCCGCGTCATAGATTTTAACCTCTGAGCCCGTTGTCGCGTTTACACCCGGAATGTCCAGCCATTGAAGTTGGTTCACCGGAATCAGGACTTCGACCCAATACGTATCCGTTCCAACGAGGGTTGCGAGTTTTGTTGCCGGCGTGACGGCCTCACCGAGATTGACTTCTCGGGTTTTGATGATGGCATTAAAGGGCGAGGTGATTTTGGTTCGCTCAAGGTCAAGCCGCGCCTTATCAAGAAGTGATTGCGCTCTTTCTCGTTCTGCCTGCAGATTTTCCAGCTGCGGTAAACGTAAGATGAGGTCTCTATCCTCTGCCTGGATGGATTCGCCGAGCAGCTCAAATTCCCGAAGTGCGACATTTTGCTGACCCTGTTCAATTTTTAAATTGCTGTTGGCCTGTTCGAGTCCGCTTGTCCGTTCCCGAATGAGCAGGGCGTAATCGGCCGGGTCAATCTGAAGTATTTTTTCATTTGTCGTAAAACGGCCTCCCGGCATGAATGAAGGATTTACCCACTGTATGGCCCCGCTCACACGAGGATAAAGATCGGTCTCCTGTGCCGGGAGAACCGTCCCCATGCCTTTGACAATGACCCGATGGTTTGAAAAATGAATCGGGGTGACTTCTACCAGTTTGGCGCGCCGGACGGCTGGCGCGCGTTTGGCCGTTGGCCCTGTTTTGAGCAAAGTGAAGGCAGTAAAGGCCCCCGCACCCAGGATGATCAGAATGAGGAACAAACGGATGAGCAGGGTGCGCCCTTTTTGAGTCGGTGGCCCCTCCTTAGTGTGATCTCCTGGTTTTTGTGCCTGGATGTGTTCTGTATTTTGATTAAAGGGGTCTTCTTGAGAGGGCATCGTTTCCTTTTAGTTCGCCATTTTGTGCGAGGTGAATTCAGCTTGAGGAGGATAGATGGGCGCGGGTGGCGTCATTTCCCATCCGCCCCCGATGGCCCGGTAAAGATTGACACGAAAAGAAAGGGCTTCCCGGCGGGCCTGTAAAAGGGCGCGTTCAAGGGCCTGCTGTGTTAAAAGCACATCCAAAATACGCAGGTAGTCCGCCGCACCCTGACGGTAGTTGTTTTGTGTTTGTTGAAGGACTTGCTGTGAAAGGGCGAGTTGTTTTTCAAGGCTGCTTATAAACAGGCGCTGTTGTTCTTCCTGAACCAGTGCCGATTCAACTTCAGCAAGCGCTTCAAGGATCGCTTGTCGGTAATTATTGAGTTGTTCGTTGACCACGGCTTCGCTTCGACTCACCTCCGCCCGGCGGTTTCCGCCGTCAATTAGCGGTCCGACAAGGTTGGCCGCGAGCGTTGTGAGCCAATTATCAAACAGATCCCGCACTGATTCGCCGGAGGTATTGATTTGTGCGGAAAGACTGATCCGGGGAAAACGATTTGAGACTGCGGTCGCCACATCCTGATCCGCAGCAAGTAGTTTGTAATAGGCGCTTCGGATATCGGGACGGTTTTGAATGATCTCGGCAGGAAAACCCGTGTCGGGCAAGGGCGGTATTTTTTTCATTGGGGTGTGCTGTTCTAAAGTCAGAAGCGTTGGCGGCTGGCCTAATAAAACAGCTAATTGATGCCTCAGGACTTTTTCCCGCGATTGGGCTGTGGCCAGTTCACCCTGTGTCGATTCGAGTAATTGCCGCTGCTGAAGCACATCGGTTGCGCCCACTTGCCCATGCCGAAAACGAAAGGTGACGAGTTCCAGCACCTGTTTGTTTGTCCTCTGTTGTTTCTCAAGAAGTTCAAGCTGTCCTTGCTGTTCCGTTAACTCAAACCAGGTGAATGCGACTTCGGCCGATAGTGTCATGGCGGCCGCTTGAAGTGTTTCCCTGCTCGCTTTTAAATCCAGTTTTGCCGCCTCTTGTATTGAAGAAATCCGTCCCCAAAGGTCGAGTTCGTAATTGGTGGTTAATCCCAGAAAATATCGTTTGAACGAGCGGCTTTGCTGGCCGGTCGTGAGGGTCCCTCCTGTGTTTCCGTGTGTCTCTGTTCGGGAGGCTCCACCTTGTAATTCGAGTGTTGGGAAGCGGGCGGCGCGTTCTCTTTGTGCGATAGCCTCGTTTTGTGCCAGGCGATCCCAGGCGCTTCTTAGGCTGAAGTTGTTTGAAAGGGCCTGTTCAATGAGGCGGATCAAAGCCGGGTCGTCAAAGTGAGTCCACCACTGGCCGGGTAAAGGCGCTTCCCCGCTGGATGAAAAATGATCCGGAACCGTAAGCGGAACAGGATGCTGTAAAGGTTTTGAGGCACAGGAAACGGGAAGCCACAGGAAAAAAAGGAGGATCAGGATTTGTGTCTTATGTTTGATCAAACAAAACGCCATGAGATCGTTATTTCCAGTTTTAGCCATTTTCTTGGGGCAGGGACATGGCTTTTGATCATTGTAAACCCCTCCATCCGTAAAAACAGGTTTTATTGTAAGCATCCATCCTGGAGATTGAAAGTAAAATCCGCTTCTGAGCGTTCCGGGTTTTGCCGCATGATGTGCTTGACAGCCCTCAGTTGTTTGGTAGCCTTGAGGACAGGCTTTTTTTATGGTGGTCGGCTCATTGCTTCAGAATAATCAAAAACCTCCCTTTTTCATCCATCCCCTGAAACACAAGGCCGATTTTATTTCCAGGAAAGGTGAGTAAAAGGTGAATAAAAGCAATGACGGTTCTTTTGAGATAAACAAGAGATCTCCTCTATCGCAAGGGCCGCTTAAGGTTCAAAGAGACACTCAATCATTTCCTTGAGAGGGTAAAACAATGCAGCAGAAATTAACAAAACGACGATTAGGTTTTTGGGTGGGGTTTTTCCTGTTGATCCCGCTGATCATTTTTTCAGAAGTTTTCGCTGAGATGGATGGGCAAGATCGGCTTAGTCATCTCAGTGAAAAGTATCCAGAGACGCCTGAGCTTGCCCCCATGCCCACCTTAAAAATAAGAGGCTTTGGCGATTTGAGTTTCTTTGCCAGCAAGCAGGATCATGAATATGAAAGCGCGTTTAATCTGGGAAATATCAATTTGCTGATCACCTCAAAAATTAATGAAAAACTGAGTTTTTTGAGTGAACTCGCCCCATATCGAGATGTCTATTTTTTAGAAAACACCAATCCTGGGTTTGGAAATTCTTCTTATTTCGAATTTCAGAGATTTGCTCTGAAATATACGATTTCTGATGCGCTGAATATCAGGGTGGGACGATACCACACCGCCTTGGGTTACTGGAATCACACCTACCATCACGGTACCTGGCTTCAACCCTCTATTTTAAGACCTGAGATCTACCGTTTCGAGTTTCAGGGCGGTATTTTGCCAGAGCATTCTGTCGGGCTGGAGATCTTTGGATTCAAGGAAGTTCGTTTTTTTGATCTAAGATATCACATTGGCATTTCGAATGGCCGGGGAGAAAAGTTGTGGGTTGTCCAGAATTTTAATGATGAAAATCGTTCAAAGGCCCTGACTTTGTTTTGGTCGGCAGAACCGCATTTTATCGAGGGTCTTCGTTTTGGAACGACTTTTTATATGGATACTGTGCCGGAAGATAAGAATGACCCCAGTCAAGCGAATGCGACGGATGAGAAAATTTTTGGAAGCCACCTTATTTACATCGGTGAACGAATCGAGTTTTTGAGTGAGTTTTTCAAGATCTATCACGCCGAAACAAACACGGGTCAAGACTACGTCACGGAGGGTGGCTATGTGCATGCCAATATGAAAATGAAGACCATAATCGCCTATTACCGTTATGACTTTATTGATTTTGCAGAGAACAATCCTGTTTTTTGGGGTTTTCAGCGGGATGTCAAAAAACACACGGTGGGGGTAAGGTGGGACATTTTTCCCTGGAATGCCCTTAAATTTGAGATTGGCCGCGTGAGTAAAAAAGACCGCGCGCCTGAACACGTTTTTGGCGTGAATACCTCATTCACTTTCTGAAAGGTCCGCTGTTGATCGTGCTCAGACGCTTCGCCGTTATTCCGATAATACTTTTGTGCCTTCTTGTTCCGGTCGTGGCACATCCCATGGATCTTGCGCTGATTGTTCACCCGGATAATAAAACAAATGACCTCTCTTCCCGGGATCTGTCCCGTATTTTTAAACAAGAAAAAAAACATTGGCCAGATCATCAAAAAATATTATTGATTATGCAGGAGGACGGAACCTTTGAAAAAAACGTGTTTGTGAAGAAGGTGTATAAATTGAGTCCTAATGAATTGAAACGGTTCTGGCTCGCCAAAATTCTGGATGGGCAGATTCTTTCTTTCCCAAAAACACTCGGTTCAAGTGAAGTGATCAAACGTTTTGTCAGCCAAATCCCCTCAGCCATCGCGTATGTTGACGTTACAGTCGTCGATAGCAGTATCAAGGTTTTGTCGATTGACGGAAAACGCCCTGGTGATGCAGGTTATTATCTGAGCCATGAATAAAAGGTGTATTCAGGTCAGGTTTTCCCAAGCGCTTAAACATCAACATCAGTCACCTGAGAAAAAAACAGCATATAAAGTGAAATCAGAATGTCAAAGCAGTCTCATTCTTGACAATCTATCTATAAGTAGGTAGAATATCGGCATGAACAATATCTCGACAGCACTAAAAATTGTGGGTGTGGCCTCCGAGTTGATTCAAACACATGGTTACCATGCCTTCAGCTATCGTGACCTTTCGGAACGGGTGGGGATTAAAACTTCAAGTATTCATTACCATTTTCCGACAAAAGCTGATTTGGCTAAGGCGGTCATTGAACATTGTTATCATGTTTTTTTGCAGAAGCTGGATGTGTTCGCGCTTGAGACTTCTGCGTCAAAAATGATGCAGGCTTATGCAAATTCTTTTGCAGAAACCTTTCGTCAAGGAGGGCGTATCTGCCCTTGCGCGAGCCTGGCCTCAGATTTGAACGGACTGCCGGATGAAGTTCGGGTCGAAATGAGTCGTTTTGTAGACGCACACGAAAAATGGCTGGTTTCCGTTTTACAGCAGGGCATAGATGAGGGCGAATTTAGAGAGATTGGGAATCTTGAGCAAGCCGCCCGGAATATTTTTTATACCCTGGAAGGCGCAATGCTGATCGCGAGAACGTCTTCAGTCGCACGGGTGAAAGATGCCGGACATTATATCCTGTCTGAATTAATGGTCGATTGAATTTTTTTTAGGTTCCTGGCCTATCTATACATAGGCAGGCTGGGAGTGTATGAACGTTAACACATTAAGAAGGAGTTTTCAGATGAAGTGTCCGAGATGCGAGGGCTTGATGGTTGTCGATTGGCTTCAGGATCTAAAGGATAGCACGGGGCATTTACATTTTTATGGTCTCAGGTGCTTGCTTTGTGGCGAAATCCTGGATGAGACGATACTGGAAAACCGAGAAAAACACCGAATGGCGCTCATGCATTAATAGATTTTAAGTGTTTGCTGCAAAGCCCCGATCCTAATTTAGCGGATGGGGGTGAATTCTATTCGTCTCAATGTTATTGATGAAAGGGCGTTGGATGATCAATACTTTCAACCCTCAATCAAGTGCCTCAGGTGACAGATCAAGTTCAAAAGCCCAAACTGATTTTTAACAGCACCCGTCCTTTGGGACGGGTGCTACAGTGTGGGAGAAATACACTTTGTTTTTAAGGTATTTGCGACAGAACCAACAATACCCCCCATTTGAGGGGATTGTTTTCTTTTTTATGTTTCGTAATAATGATGGCGTTCAATATCCCATAAATAGATTCAATGCATTACCAATGCTGATTCACAATCGCTTAAGAACGATAGACACTAAATTCAAACTGATGCAGCAAAATATCTCATCAGATTCTTTTTAAACGCTATTTCACAGGAGACTTCAATGAAACGATATAATTATTATATGGGGATGTTTCTCTCCCTTTTTACCATGACGATCCTCACTGCCTGCGGTGGAAGTGGAGGCGGAGGCTCCCCGGCACAGACAACCGAATCACCTGGTGTGGCCATTTCTAGTGTTAGCGCGGCCTTTTCCGCTTTTTCAAGCACCGATACCGGCACGGACTCAACCGCTAACAAAGCGGGCTCAAATTCAGACGATACATCCATGAGCGATATTCAAAAAATGCGGGCCGGTATCAAAGGTTTTGTAGCACACCTCAAAAACCAGCAAAATGTACAGGGAAAACCCGCTTTTGCGCCCAAAACCACACCCTGCTTGGGTGGCGGCACCCGTACGGAAGATTTTGATGAAGCCGGGAATGGATCGATCAAAGAGGTTGACTGTGAAAGCTTCGGTGAAACCACTAACTTAGATATGGTCATCCAGATATTAAGTACTCAGGACTGTAATGGTTTCCCCTTACCGAATGAAATCAAGCTTACAATGAATGGGACGATCTCATCCGGTACAGAGCTCACTACATTTTCTAGTTTGGTGGCTAAGGCGAAGTTCTCTTGCTTCGATTTTACGACCCTCGGGGGGGTTACCAGTGATATTACCCTGGAAAGCGGATCCTTTTCCTTTACGGATAGTGCATTTCCGGATGATAATGCCAGTGGTACTTTTTTTGGTTTAAGAATCGTGGATACCTTTACCGCGACTGAGAGTACATTGACCATAAACGGGACGATGTCGATTACCTTGGCCTGCTCAGGGCCCTTTACGCTAACGCTTACGACGACAGATCCTATCATCACCCCAGATGGTAGTGCGTGTCCGGTGAAGGGATCCATTGTTTCTTCAGGGGATGTCAGTACCACGGTGAGGTTTAATGCAGATGGGTCTGTGGATGCCGGTGGTGAACATTTTGCCACCTGTGACGATCTGGATATTATCTGTAGCTAGTGTAGTGTCCTAAACTGATAGACTATTATGGTGGTTGATGTTATTATACCGAACAACTATTATAAATGAGAGAGTCGGGATGAAAGTCGCAGCCAAGATTTCATTGTCATTGGAAGAGCAACAACAGTTAAAGAAAA
>JAJDBT010000125.1 GCA_029261215.1 Nitrospirota bacterium
CGCCTATAGATCTCTTCAAATCTCATTATTCGTGTCTCCTCTAGCAGTTTTGTCCGTCTCATCCCACCCCCTCTTTCTAGGACAGAATAATCCGGACAGTCTATGTGCTAAATACCGGACACATTATTAACTCTTAACAGAGAAGCGGGTGTTTCCAAGCGCGATCTGCTCAGGGTGTGACCGGCGAAACGTGTTTGATCTTCGATGCGTGCAATTGAAGACTGGATCGCTGGGCACATTGCGGCATGGAGAAATTCCGAATGATCCTGGCAGTTGGCTTCCACATTCTTTGATAGACGATTCATTCAAAAAAATAGCGCAGAGCCCTGCTGGGCGTGTATAATCAACAGGGTTTCGCATCATGAAACAATTATCCATGTTCGCTTGCGATCTTTGAGACAGCGAACGGCCTCAATACGGTATGTCATTCTTTGAAGAAGTTCTGGTCAAACACACCTAAAATTCTAAAATTTATTGCGCTCATCGTCTTGAGTTTGACGACACTGTTTGTCTTGTTGCGCTTTGCGTTCTGGATTGTTTTTGACGATCAGAATGCCCCGCTTTCCTCTGGGGATTTTTTTCACGCGATGTGGCTGGGGTTTCGATTTGATCTGCGTCTTGCCATCGCGGTGATTCTGCCCCTGTTCTTCCTAGGATGGATCAAGTGGCTCAACCCCTTTCAGTCTAAAGTCTTTCGTATTGTTTGGCCGCTTTACCTCATCACTGCGTTTACGGTGATTGCCCTGTTTTATATTGTCGATTTTGGTCATTATGCCTATTTAAATTCACGTTTGAACTTTACGGCGACACGGTTTTTGGAAGACGCCGCGATTTCGGCCACGATGGTTTGGGAAAGCTATCCCGTGTTGTGGATTTTAGTGGCATATATTGCTGCGATTTGCGCCTTTGTCTGGCTGGTCAATCGCTTTTACGCGGTGGTCGCACAGGGTACTCCGAAGAAACTCACAAGATGGCAAGGGGTTTTTGTTGGATTTACGTCATTTCTACTTGTTGTGATCGGCGCATACAGCAAGTTTTCGCAATACCCTTTGCGCTGGTCCGAAGCGGCGTTTAGCCCGCATCCTTTTGCGGCACAGTTGACGTACAATCCGGTACATTATTTTTTTGATACTTGGAAAAATGGCCGAATCAACTACGATGTTGTCGAGGTTCGGAATAATTATGATGTGATGGCGGATTTTTTAGGGGTTCAGAAAAAAGATCCGGTCGCCTTAAATTATCTGCGTGAAATCCCAAAATCGAAGGGGCTTGGAACGCAGCCCAATATTATATTGATTTTGACGGAGTCTTACGCGGCCTATAAAACGTCTTTGTCCGGAAATCCCCTCGACCCGACGCCTTTTACCAAACAAGTCGCGGATGAAGGCTATTATTTTAAAAACTTTTTCACGCCGTCAACGGGAACTGCCCGTTCTGTTTTTACGATGATGACGAGCATGCCGGACGTGGAAGTGCATGGCACATCCAGCCGCAATCCTTTGATTGTTGATCAGCACAGCATCATGAATGAATTCAAGGGGTATGAAAAATATTATTTTATCGGCGGCTCTGCATCCTGGGGCAACATTCGCGGCATTTTGACAAAAAATATTGATAACCTTCATTTATATGAAGAGCAACATTACAGCGCGCCGCGCAATGATGTCTGGGGTATTTCAGATATCGATCTTTTTCGTGAAGCCCACGCCGTACTGGAAAAAGAGAAGAAACCCTTTATTGCCATTATTCAAACCTCTGGCAATCACCGACCTTACACCATCCCGGAAAACACTTACGGCTTTAAATTGGAACGTCTTGACGATAAAAAGGCCTTGCGATACGGTTTTCAGCATGAAGAGGAGTACAACGCCTATCGGTTAATGGATTATTCCATCGCGCATTTTGCATCGCTGGCGAAAGAAGCAGGGTATGATCAAAATACGGTTTTTGCGCTCTGGGGCGATCATGGCATCGACGGTTTTGCAGGAGAGCATACGTTTAAAGGTGAAGGGTCATCCTTCCTCGGTCTGGGTTCACACCGTGTTCCCTTTGTCCTGTGGTCGCCGGGCTTGATTAAAACACCCAAGGTGTTCGATAAAGTCGTATCAGAAGTCGATGTGATGGCCACGGTCGCAGGTTTGGCCGGTCAATCGTACTCGGCAACGACCATGGGGCGCGATATGTTTGATGAAGCGTATGATGATCGTCGTTATGCCTTCACGATTTTGCACAGCAATCCCCCGAAGATCGGCATGATTGGTGATGAGTATTATTTTTACATGCTTGCGGATGGCACCAAGGCAGGGCTGTATCGCATCGACAGCGAGACGCCTCTGCAAGATCTGAGTGCTCAAAAGCCGGAATTGGCGGAAAAACTCAAAACGCTCTCTTTTGCATATTACGCAACAGCACAATACATGCTTCACCATAATAAGGAAGCACAAGTCAGCGTCGTTAAACGACCCTTAAATCAAGACTGACTAGAAAAAGAGGAGAATGAATGAAAAAAGCGGCAAAGATATTTTTACTCGTGCTTGTGGTGGTCGGCATTCCTTATGTCTGGTGGGTCCATTTTAACTACCGCTTTGCCACGGTGGTTGAAAATCAAGTCTATAAATCGGGTGCGATTCCTCCCCAAAAGATTGCGTACTACATTAATAAACACAATATAAAAACCGTCGTCGATTTAAGGGATCCTGGCCGCAATGACGCCTTAAATCCGGGAAAACAAGAGGAAATCGATTTGGAAAGAGAGGCTGTGGAGAAACTGCCGGGGGTAAAGCACATCAACATCCCTTCCGGTCAAGTCCCGACGAAAGAGACCTTGGAGAAATTTTTTGAAGTGATGGATGACAAAACCTCCTACCCGGTGCTCATCCACTGTTACCACGGCACGGGCAGAGCGATGATTTATTCAGCGCTCTACCGAATAGAATATAAAAACTTTACAAACGAAGATGCGCGGGCACAAACCCGCTTTATCCTCTACCGGAGCAGTTTCGATGAAGGACGAGAAAAAGGTGAATTTTTGATCAATTACAAATCGAGGAAAGAGGGCGATCATAGTACTTTGAGTACTTTAAAGAAACAATCATGACATGCTTCAAGCCAACAAGAAGAGGGAAAAAATGAAGTATTTGAGATATCTTGTTTCCTGCATGCTCGTACTTGCTTTTAGCGGCTGTGCGATGATGGGGAACAAAACACAAACAGACAAACGGCAGGCTGTGCTCGATATGAAAAATGAAGTCCTGTCTGATCTCTATAAAATAAAGCCGGATGTTCAATCTCAAATCAACAGCGCGCCCGGTTATGCTGTTTTCAGTAACGCAAATATTAAACTCATTATTGCCAGCGTTGGCGGTGGGTACGGCGTGGTTCACAATAACCAGACAGGGCAACAGACCTATATGAAAATGGGGGAACTGGGTCTGGGTTTGGGCCTGGGGGTGAAAGATTTTCGCGCCGTATTTGTCTTTCATAACATGGACACTTTAACCCGTTTTGTCGAAGAAGGCTGGGCTTTTGGCGTCTCTGCGGATGCTGCGGCGAAGGCCGGAGACAAAGGCGCCGCTGTGGGTGGTGAGGCGACGATTGACAACATTACGATCTATCAACTGACCGAAAGCGGCTTGGCGCTGCAAGCCATGATCAAAGGCACAAAATACTGGAAAGACAGTGAGTTAAATTAAAAAGGCACGCCGCACTTGTCGGCGCATTTATTTTGGTGCGTTGCTCCACCTTGATAAAAACTACGGACAGAGAAACTTTACGTTCAACCGAGGCGAAAGCCTTACTGGATTCACGCAGACTAGCCACGCCGCCGTCTTCCGCATATGAAAATGGAACGAGCAACAGTGTTGTCAGAAAAATAGACAGTATCCACACTGAATTTTTATGCCGCATGATGCTTTCTCCCAATCAAATTGGACTAAAATGTTTAGTCAAAGCACTTATGCAATTCGGAAAGCGTTCAAGGGGCGGAAAATCTCTTCCCGCCCCTTGACGACTCCGACAGAACATTAATGAATCGCGATTTGCCTGGGCTGTGCTTCTTCAGCTTTGGGCAAGACCAGGGTCAATACTCCGTCATTCAGGCTGGCTTCGATATGTTCCTGGTCAATGGTTTTGGAGAGATTGAAGCTCCTCGTATAGTGCCCGACGTTATATTCGGTGTACAGCGGATTCGCCTTAAGATAAGGAGACGAATCGATTAAGCCCTCGACTTTCAGCACGTCCTTTTCGAGATTCACTGAAATATTTTCACGGTGCACCCCCGGCATATCCATAATCACCCGAAGCACCTTTTCCGTTTCGACAATATCTGTTGGGGGAATATAGAATTTCCCTTGTATGGTTTGTTCCTCTTTAGGTTCCTGTTTTTTGATGTTTTTTGTCGGGACTTCCACTTCCTGCGTTGTTTTACTCATATTTCCCTCCACTTTTAATTCAGTTGAAATGGCTGAATCATGATTAATGGATGCTGATTTGCCGTGGCCGGTCGGCTTCCGCGCGCGGCATGTGCAACGCGAGCAAGCCGTTTTGGTAATCGGCTTTAATTTTTTCGACCTCAACCCTGAAAGGGAGCCTGAGTGTTCTATCAAAGGCGCCAGGTTTTCGCTCCGCGCGGTGAACGCTGACCCCTTCTTCATATGCGATTCGACGTTCACCTCTTAAGCGCAATTGTCTGTTTTCAATTTCCACCTTTAAATCTTCCTTTTGGACGCCGGGAAGCTCGGCGACGACCACCAAGTCGCCTTCCTGTTCAAACATGTTTACCGGTGGAAAAAGGCCTCTGCTGCCGATGTTTCCCTCTGAAAACTCTGAGTGCATGGTGCTGTCCAAGGCATTTTGCAAGGCCAGCAATGTGTCCAGGGTATTTGTAAATGGACTCAACATGTCAACCTCCTTTAGTTTATTATGTTAAATGTCAATAAAACTGACTCTGCGTATCTCTTGAATTGGCACTCGTATGATATGAGTGCTAATTCAATAATTAATCTGAAAACAAGAGAGTTCAAGGCCCATTGAAGAAAAAATTTCGGGAAGAGACCTGCTCTGATTAGAGCCGGTCTTTTTTGAAAATGGCTTAAATTCGCTTAATGAATGAAAAAGGGATGAAGCGTTTTAAAAAGCGTAAACCGTTACCCCTCAATTTCGGCAAGAATTTCGTTGATGAGGTTGGAAAGGCCGATTTCAGTCTGCGATTTGGTCTTCATATTACGGAGGATGGCTTTTTTTGCCGCGATTTCCTCATCCCCGGCAATTAAGACATATTCTGCGTTCAGACGGTCTGCCTGTTTCATCTGCTTTTTTAATGGGGAATCGGAATATCCAATTTCGCTGCGGAGCTTTTTTTTGCGAAGAGAATAAAGTATGGGAAAAAGCGTTTGATAAGCGGATTCTCCCAAAGGAACGATAAACAGCTGGAGGGTACTGGGCATTCCTTTTGTCTCGGGAATAAGGTGCATGAGTCGTTCCATCCCCATTGCAAAGCCGATTGCGGGCGTGGCGGGACCGCCAAGGGCTTCGACAAGACCGTCATAACGACCGCCTGCGGCAACGGCATTCTGGGCGCCCAGGTTTTGTGTGGTCATTTCAAAGGCGGTTTTGGTGTAGTAGTCGAGTCCTCGCACGAGGTGTTTTGAGTACTGGTAGGGAATTTTAAGGGTCTTTAATCCCTGTTGTACTGTTTTAAAATGTTCGTCGCATTCTGTACACAGGTGCTTTGCCGAAGCGGGTGCGTCTGTTGTAATTGTTTTACAGCTTTCTTTTTTGCAATCCAGAATACGCAAAGGATTTTTGTGAAACCGCCGGTTGCAGTCTTCGCAAAGGGTGGTCAGTTTTTTTTTAAAAAAATCTTGCAAGATTTCTCGATAAGGGGGGCGGCAAACAGGACAACCCAGACTGTTGATCTCAAGCGTCAAGTTGTCAAGACCGATGCGTTTGAAAAAATAGGTCAAGAGGGAAAGCAGCTCGATATCTTGTTTGGGGTCGATATCCCCGATGATTTCTGCCCCGACTTGATGAAATTGCCGAAGCCGCCCGGCTTGAGGCCGTTCATGCCGAAACATCGGACCCTGATAATAGAGTTTTACGGGAAGAACGGGCATTTGATGACGGTGTTCGAGAAAAGCCCGCACAACAGATGCGGTGCCTTCGGGTCGAAGCGTGACCTGTTTGCCATCCCAATCTTCAAAAGTGTACATCTCTTTCTCCACGATGTCCGTGGTCTCACCAATGCTGCGCGTGAAAAGGGTGGTTCTTTCCAGAATAGGGGTGTGGATGGGCGAAAAACCGAAGGCATCAAACGTTCTTCGGGCGGTCAGGGCAAGCCAGTCCCAGCGTTCCGAGTCTCCTGGAAGTAAGTCTTTAAATCCTTTTAGTGCGTTGATTTTTTCCATTTTTTTCCCTGATAAAGAGGGAAACTATAGACAGGCCCTTCTTCTAAGTCAAGGGTGGCCGGATAAAAAAAGGGAGGTGCAGCAATGCACCCCCCTTTGAGGTTTCGCGGGGTTTCACCGCGAGGAGGAAAGTTTACTCAATGAGGAGCCCCTCCGAATATTTTGCATTGGATACCGTCGGAATATCACCCATATTGTGCTCGACAAAATTCGGGACGGATGATAAATCCACATCGTCCGAAACCGTGATATCCAATGAGCCGGGATCTGAAACCGGATTCAGGAACTGGCTGATCTCAAGTGGCTTGATCAGGTAGGTCTTGGTCGAATCTGTGGCATCCGTGACTTCCGTTCCGGCCGGGATATTGATGATTTTGTCTGAAATAGATGCATCCATGACAAAATCTTTTTTCCGGAGTTCTTCAAAAAGATCCGGCAGTCCGTGCATCCATCCGTCATACTGCAAGGAAAGTATTTTTGAAGCCCCTGCATTGTTGTTGACTGTAACCGGCAGTAATTGGATCGGATCACTGAGAATGACATAGGCGTCGTTTGCGTCGATCAGGTATGTCATTTTTCCGAAGTTTTCACCCTCTCTTGGGTAGTCCCAATTATACTGTGTGTCGGTTTCGACGCCATCCACATAGGCGACCAAACCCCATTGTCCACTCGTGACAACCCCATTGATGGTGACACCGTCATTGGGTGTGCCTGTCCCATCTTTATCATTGTCTCCGATCGTGTTATAGCGCAATTTCATAAAGGTTGCGCTGTTACTGTCCGTGTCAAAGACATAGGTTGAATCGTTGTCCGGATTCCATTGTGATTTAAAGACTGTATTCGCCGGAACAAAGGTCGAGACATTCAGCGGATTGGCCACGGTTTGAATCTCCAGCTTTACTGTGGTGCCGCTGCCGTCTCTTTTAACGATGTAGTTTGTGCCGCGGCTGTTGATGTACAGCTCCTGGTTGAGAGGAAGCTGATAGGGTTTGTCCCCTTCCGGATCAAATTCAGGGGTCCATGTTCTTTGGTCGAAATTGGAGAGTTCTTTTTCGACCCAACCGGTGATCCCGGTACCAGTGTATTCAATATAGACCGAGCCGCCGATATTGATCCACATGTCGTCACCGTCGGCAGGGGTATACAAGGTGGCCGGACTGGACATCATAATACGCCCTGTTTGACTATCATGTTCTGCGGCATAAAATCCGGCACCGGAGGGGCCATCGTTCGCGGAGAGATAGACATAGTTGTCAGAGCTGGGTGGTGATGCACTTTCATTCCAGCGGTTGATGTTCACAAATTTACGGGTATTTTCTGTGGAAACCTGTAGCAATGGAAGAATATCTGAGAAATCTTCGACGCTTTCGCACGTTTGGGTGCCTGATCCGTCCCATGATGGGTTAAGACAGGAATCCCATTGGGAGTTGGAGGCGTTCCATCGAATGTTGAAGTTTTTATTGATCCAGGTTTCGACGGGAATATTAAGGACATCGTTGAGACTGCCTTCTACGGTAGACCGTTTGACCAATGTTCCAGTAAAGGCTTCCGAAACCGTATAGGTTTGGGCCGTCTGGTTTGATCCGTGATCGTCGCGCGTGACGACGGTGCCCGACGGGATACTGCCGCCTTCACCGTCTCCGCCGCCCCAAAGCGCGTGGCGACCCTGCCATGCACCATAATAGGCATAACGACGATTCCCATTGTCGTCTACAAAAAAGACGGGAAAACCAAAGGATTTTGTTTTAAAAACGTTTGCGCCGCTTGTTCCGTCAAAAAGCCCGTAACGATGGGTCATTTCGGTGATGTCGCTTCTGTCTTTGAAGGTCGGGGTTGTATCGCCTGCCTTTTGAACGGCGAGGTGGTTTGTATTATAGGCATATTTGGCTTCGACGATGGATGGGGTGCAAGGAAAAGTATTACAGCCTTCCCAGTCTGGGAAAGACACTTTTCCGAAGCCGCTGGTCTCAGATTTATTCAGGATCGCCTTGACCTCCATAACAAAGCCTTCCCCTTGAGGGAAACGTTCGTGCAGTTTAATGATCGATTCTCCGTTCGTGCCGATTTCAGCCGAAGCAGCAAAAAAGTCTGTGGCTGCATCCCCAAATTTTACGTTGAGTATCCACACGCCATAATTATTGTAGGCTCCGCCCGCGTCCTGCGTTGCGGCTTCATAGATCTTGAATTCGGCCTTGATGAGCTTTTTCTGTCCGTCTTCGACTTCTTCAATCCATGCCCGTGCGCGGGTGACTTCCGCCCCATTTTCAATGATGATATCGGATTGCACAATCCAGGGCTGAAGGGTTTTTGTTTCGATGCCGTTTTGCTCGTCCTGCCAGGCCACCATGGCCTTATAGGCCCCTTGTCCAATATTGCCTGCGTCGGCATAGTGTGTTTGCGCTAAAGCGCCAAGGACTTGTTCGATAATTTCAAACTGTTCCAAAGTATGTTCGTTGACAAAGGTGGTTGTCGTGGCCTTGCTGTAGTCGGTTGTCAGGTCAGTGGCGGCCCGCAATGCGGCCAGTTTTGATTTTAAGCCTACTTTTGAATTCGTCGATCCTGTCGCAGGTACGGCTGAAATTTCTGTAGGAAGCGCGAGCCCACTCGTTGAGGGTGTGCTTGTTGTACTGGAGCCTCCGCTACATGCGGCGAGTCCTGTCGCAAGTAGCGCGAGTGCAGAAAGATAAAGATGTTTCTTCATGGATCGTTTCCCCCTGTAGTATGGCAGATCGTCTGTTCTGCCAGAGATAGAGGGCTATTTTATGGGCGTCCAAACAACTGAGATTGTGTTGACCCAATAAAAAAAGCCCATTTCATGGATGAAATGGGCCACACAGAATCATAGGCTGTTGATGATGTTTTACCGTATTTAAAGCCTATCCTCGGGTGGCCCAACCAGCATGTCCATAAAATAAAAAAGTATGAACGAAGCTTTGTGGCTTTGCGTCCCGGCCTTTCGACCGGTTTGCCGTTTTCCGAACAGCTAAAAGGTACCAAAAATATGACTTCTGTCAAGAGACGTCCTTAAAGTGGCATAAGAGTCATCTTCTGTGGAGATGATGAGCAGGAGGTCTGTTCTGTTTGCAAGCCTGCTTGGCATTAAAACAAAAATACCGAAACATGATACTTAAAGCGAAAATGTGATAGATATTCTATCTATTGGGAACTTGCTCCCACAAGTCCTTGACCCATGATTATTTAAAGTGCTACGGATGAGTGTTTCAGAAATCAGAAGGGAATTAACCCTTTCGATTTGTGAGGTATTGGAGGTGGGTAAATGATGAAATAAGGCGTTGGGGCAAGACCAGTGTGATGTTGGTTTTGTCCATTTATTATTGCAATATTTCGGAGGTATGGTCATGAAAATCATCAGGATTCATACAGCTTTCATTCATAAACAAGCCCGTCAAAAATGTTCTTCTCTTTTTTTAAGTTCGCAATTTTTGCATATTCATGGTTTTTTACTGATCATTTTTTCCGTATTAATTTGGAGTGCCGGAAAACCGGAAGTTTGGGCTCAGGTCGTCATCCCATCGGTGTCCGTCGAGCCACTTTCCTCAGATGCGCCTGCACCTTGGGGGATAAATCCCGATACGCTCTCAGGGGTGCAAATTGATGCAGTCGTCGAGAGCGCAGGCTTTCTTCAGCAGCGGGTGACGCTTGAAAATGGTGATCGTTTTTTTCATCAGCGAATCGACACGGTCGGTTTTTCGTCAGAAAGTTATACACGGGAAAGCATTGGGCTAAATAATGACCCTGAGGGGAATCTGATTTTCAAACAGGTCATCAGTGAACCTGCATCGGGCTTAACCGATACGACGATGATCAATGGATTCCGGCAACCGATTCAAATTCATTTTGACCTCGTGGAGTCAAAAGTGGCTGCACTGACGGGTGGACTGAACCAAATTGATGTTCATTTCAGGCAAATCCCTTTCAGGGACACCGCAACGCAAAAGGTGCTGGTTCGCCAGGAAGTCGGTGTTTGGACGACCAGCTTTAGTGGCCTCATGCCCACGGATATTTCTGCGGATGTAGACTTTACTCTTCGTGGGAGTGATCTCTCCCATGAAACAGCCTTGTCGATTCCATCGAACAGCAGCTTTGCAACATTTCATCCGGTAGGCACCATTGATTTTTGGGCAGATCTTGAAATGGTGAAGGTGATTGATCCGATCAATGGGCAGCTGATCGCGTTGAGTCGCTGTGGTGATTTTGGTGATCCGACCGGACGGCTGGATGGCGGAGAGGGCAGGTTTCAAGACAGTGGCCCGTCCCGTGGCGGGTGCAGCGGTGGCAACGGTTCTCCCACCTTAACACGGCCAGATATTCCCGATCACGATAATCTTGACTTTCAGCTTAGCCCCATTGTCTGGGAGCGCTTTAATAATCAACCGGCTTTTGGAAGTGGCCTGAATACGGTCTTTCCCAGACCCTGAGATAGATGAGATTGTTTGGTTTTAGCGTATGGTGGATCCGGGCGGGATTTCTTCAGAAAAGGTGGCCAGTCCCAAAACGCTTTTTCCCCCTGCAGCAAGGAGCATGCCTTGTGATTCGATGCCCATGATGGTGGCGGGTTTTAAGTTCGCGATAAGGATCACTTCTTTTCCGATCAGATCTTCCGGTTTATATTTTGTTGCGATGCCAGCAACAACCTGCCGCTGTTCTGTGCCGATATCGACTTGAAGCAAGAGCAGCTTTTTGGCCTTTTCGATATGTTCTGCCGAGCGAATGATCCCGGCTCGGAGATCAAGTTTCGCAAAGTCATCAATCGAAACGAGTGATTTCACCGGCAAGGGCGTATCGCTTTTTGGGGGGGGCAGCTTTTTCTCTGGCATCTGCTTCTTCTCGGGTTGAATACGGGGAAAAAGTGGTTTGCCTTTTGAAATATGCAGACCCGCTGGCAGGTTTCCCCATCGTGCGACCACATTCAAAGGCAATGTCGTCGATATTTCAGAAAGTCCGAGTTGCCGGTTCATTTCTTGCGCGGCGGTAGGCATAAAGGGGGCGATGAGACAGGACACAATACGGATGGTTTCGGTTGTATAATAAAGCACAATCTGCAGACGTTCTTTTTTTTCAGGGTCTTTGGCCAGTTGCCAGGGTGCGCCTTTTTCAATGTATTGATTGGCGATACGGATGACTTGCCAGATTTCAACCAGTGCTTTTTCAAATTCGAGGTTAGAGAGGGACTGATCGACTTTGGAGAAAAGCGTTTCGGCTGCATCTTGAAGTGCGATATCCTCTTGTTCCCTTCCTTTAACGGGTTGAGGGCTTAGCCCGCCCGAATATCGCTCCAGCATTGTAAGGGTGCGTGAGAGCAGGTTCCCGACATCATTGGCGAGATCACTATTGAGGCGGGTGATCAGAGCTGTTAAGGAAAAGTCGCCGTCGTTGCCAAAGGGCACCTGGCGAAGCAGAAAATAGCGGAAAGCATCGACGCCGTAAGTTTCTGCCATTTCGGAAGGATTCACGACATTCCCCAGACTTTTGGACATTTTTTCCCCGTCGATGGTCCACCAACCGTGAGCGAACAGCTTTTTAGGGAGCGGGAGCTCCAGCGCCAAAAGGGCGGTCATCCAGTACACCGCATGGGTCGTGAGAATGTCTTTGCCGACGATGTGTACGTCTGCGGGCCAGCAGGCTTGAAATCCCACAGAATCCTCTGGATAGCCTGGTGCAGAGATGTAATTGACGAGGGCGTCCAGCCAAACATAGGTGACATAGTCCGGATCAAAGGGCAAGGGAATACCCCATGCCAGCCGTTTTTTTGGACGTGAAATGCACAGATCGTTCAAGTCTTTTTCCAAAAAACCCAGAACTTCATTCCGGCGGCTTTCGGGCTGAATAAAGTCGGTATTCTCTAGAATGTGTTGCCGGAGCCGGTCGCGATATTGGCCCATTTTAAAAAAATAGTTCTGTTCTGAAATGGCCTCGACGGGGCGATGGCAGTCGGGACATTTCCCGTCGATAATTTCCTTTTCTGTCCAAAACCGCTCATCAGGAAGGCAATACCAGCCAGTGTAAGTATCGGCGTAAATTTCTTTTTTATCCCAGAGCTGAGAGAGGACATGGCGGACAGCGGTTTTGTGACGGTCTTCGGTGGTACGGATAAAATCGTCGTTTGAAATATTGAGTTGTTTCCAGAGGCCCTGAAAGCCGGTTACGAGTTTATCGGCATGTTTTTGGGGAGAGAGATTCCGAAGTTTCGCGGCCTGTTCGACTTTTTGCCCGTGTTCATCTGTGCCGGTTAAAAAGAACACCTGCTCATTCAGCAGGCGGTGGTAGCGTGCGAGCACATCGGACGCAATGGTGGTATAGGCATGGCCGATATGCGGGACATCGTTTACATAATAAATGGGCGTGGTGACGTAAAATTTTTTGCTGGGATTGTCAGTCATTGTTTTTCCTGAAAGCGGATTATAAGGATTCGGTTGTTTCGAGTAATTCGGGTGTTGGGTAGAGGTATTGATTCATCAGTGTGACTTGGTCTGAAAAGGGTGGAAGCCACTCTTTTGATAAGGATTCACCGCGCAATACATCTGCTTTTCTTGGGTTGATGGGTTTGCCATTTTTATAGAGGGTGTAGTGCAGGTGAGGGCCGGTACTTAAACCCGTGGATCCGACCCGCCCGATGAAATCTTCCTGTTTTACTTTTTTCCCTTTTTTAATGCCTTTAAAAAAGGAAGAAAGATGTCCGTAGAGGGTTTTGTATCCATTTTTGTGACGGATAATCACTGTTTTCCCGTGACCACCGTTCCAGCCCGCAAATTCGATAACCCCATCACTTGCGGCGCGAACCGGTGTTCCCCGTTGGGCGGCGAAGTCGATACCCAAATGCGGACGATTGACTTTTAAGACCGGGTGAAGCCGCCGTGTGGCATAGCCGGAGCTGATGTAACGATAACGAAGCGGTGATTTTAAGAATGCTTTCCTTAAAGAACGGCCATTTTCATCAAAATAATCCGCGCTGCGGCCTTCAGGGTCAAAATAATAAGCCCGTCGCGTTTTCCCTCGATTCTGCATTTCGGCCGCAATGACCCGTCCGGTTCGCACGGTTTCGCCTTCATTTGTATAGACTTCATACACCAGATTAAAAGTGTCGCCTTTACGAATGTCTATTGCGAAATCCACATCCCAGGCAAAGATGTCGGAGAGGTCGAGAATCACTTCGACGGGAACGCCTAGCCGTTGAGCCGATTCATAGAGCGTATCTGTGATGACCCCGGCCCGTCTTTCGATCTTTTTTTCGAGGGGCATCGATTTTTGAGAGGCTTGAAACTGGCCCTCGTTCTGTTCAACTTCCAAATCATTAAACGAATCAATTTCGTATGAAAAGCGGGTGACTTGTTGTTCTGTTTCGTCAAAAGTGACCTCAATCATTTGACCCGGATGAATGTTCCTTAAATTATAGACCTTTCTTGAAGCGGTCGTAATTTCATGAATTTCCTGATTTGAAACACCGAGTCGCGAGAGCACAAGCGCAAGGGAGTCACCTTTTTTAAGCCGGTGTTCTTTCACAATCGCCGGAATTTCTAAAGAAACGGGGGTGGCCGACACCGTCAAGGGATCGGAGAATTCGAGATTGTCTTGCGTTTGGGGTTCCAAAGCCAGATCAGAGGAAGATCTTTCTTCTGTAATAGCTTGCTCATGTGCAAGGGAGGAAGTCGTGTTTTGTTGTGTTTGTGACCGTGTTTCCGGCGCTGAAAGCAGCCAAAAACCGAGGTAAGAAAGCACCATGAGCAGCGTCGAAACGATAAAGGGCAGACTTTTCCAGAATTTCGGTTTTTCGGGTGCCGCGATAGGCTCTTCGTCATGCGGTGTTTGTTGGATAACAAATCTCCATGTGTATCGGCTGCTTGAGAGAAAATAATGCCCCCAATTTAGCCCAATTGACTTTAAAAACGCAATAAAAAGATTTCGCGGTTTCTAAAAGGCTTATCCATTACCCGCGATCATCATTTGAGTGATCTTGAGCGTGGGTGCGGCTACTTTTTTGCTGAGATCGGCATCGTTTCCCAAAAGTTCAATCTGCTGAAACATGTCTTTCAGGTTTCCCGCAATGGTTAACTCTTCCACCGGATAAGCCAATTCCCCATTTTCAATCCAGATGCCCGCCGCGCCGCGTGAATAGTCGCCGGTAATCAAGTTTACCCCAAATCCGATCAATTCGGTGATATAGAGCCCGGATTGTACCGAGGCAATGATCTCATCCGGGGTGGTTTCTCCCGGCAGCAAGTGAAAATTGGACACGCCAACACTTGGCCCGCCGCCGGTTCCCCGCACCGCGTTGCCTGTGGAAGGCCGTCCCAGTTTTTTGCCGGAGTAGGTATCAAGCAGGTAGCTTTTTAAAATGCCGTTTTCAACGATGATTTTTTTATAAGAGGGCAGTCCTTCGCCGTCAAAGGGGCGTGAACCAAAACCGGAAGGCAGGGTGGGATCGTCGTAAACGGTGATGTTGCTGGACATGATTTGTTTTTCGATTTGATCGATTAAAAAGGACGTATTTTTATAAATCGAATATCCGGAGAGCGCGGAGGCCAGGTGACCTAGTATTGAGCTTGCAATGTCGGCTTCAAAAATAACGGGTGCCTGCTGCGTTTTTATTTTTCTGGCCCCCAATCGGCGCAGTGTGCGTTGTGCGGCTTTTTGCCCGACCGCTTGTGGCGAATCGAGTTCCTGCACTTTGCGTTTTGAACTGTACCAATAATCCCGCTGCATCTGTCCGTCTTGCGAGGCGATGGGCGAAACAGAGAGTGAAACGCCGGAGCCTTGATTTGCTCCGCTAAACCCGTTGCTTGCCGCGTAGAGGATTTCGTTGTAGGAGTGACTGAAGTCCGCGCCTTCGGAGTTGTTTAAACGCGGGTCTTCGCTTAAAGCGGCCCGTTCTGTTTTTCGGGCCAGTTCGATCTTTTCGTCGATGGACAGTTTGCCAATTTCGTGATCGACTAGGTCCAGTTTTGGAAAAGTCGTGGCGCAGGTCTCTGCCGCAGGCAGTCCGCAAAATTCGTCTTCCTCGGCGATTTTTGCCAATGTGCAGGTGTCTGTCACAAGTCGTTCGAGCGAGGCCGGGGAAAGATCAGAGGTGGAGGTGACCGCAGAGCGTTTCCCGAAAAAAAGCCGAAGTCCCAAGCTTTTCCCCCGCGCACTGCTGATTTTTTCAACATCATCCAAACGCACCTGCGTCGAAAAAGAATCCCCTTCGACCACGAGCACATCCCCTTCCGTCGCCCCCTGCGCCTTTGCAGATTTAAGTAATTCTTTGGCTTGTTCAATTTGAAATTGCATGGTTTTGTCCTTTTCTCTTTAAAAATGAAGTCCTAAAAGAAAACCGGGGATCACCTCACAAAATATTGATACACTGTGTTGTCAGGCGGTTCCCCCCACGGTCATCTCCGAAATTTTAATGGTCGGAAGGCCCACGCCAACCGGGACGCTTTGGCCGTCTTTGCCGCAGGTGCCGATACCGGAATCCAGTGCCATGTCGTTGCCGACCATGGTGACTTTGGTGAGCACGTCCGGGCCATTGCCGATGAGGGTCGCCCCCTTGACGGGTGCGCCGATTTTTCCGTTTTCAATGAGGTAGGCTTCGCTGGCTGAAAAGACAAATTTTCCAGAAGTAATGTCTACTTGTCCGCCGCCAAAGGAGACGGCGTAAATGCCTTTTTTGACTGAGCGGAGAATCTCATCCTGGGTCGAATCGCCCGAAAGCATGAAGGTATTGGTCATACGCGGCATGGGGCTGTGCGCATAACTTTCGCGCCGTCCGTTGCCGGTGAGCGGCATGCCCATGAGTTTGGCGTTGAGCCGGTCTTGCAGATAGTTTTTTAAAATGCCGTTTTCGATGAGCACGGTGCGGCCCGTAGGTGTGCCTTCGTCGTCGCAATTTAATGATCCGCGCCGGTTGGGAATGGTTCCGTCGTCAATAATCGTACAGAGGTCAGAGGCGACGCGCTGCCCCAGTTTACCGGTAAAGGCAGATGTTTTTTTGCGATTAAAGTCCGCTTCCAAACCATGACCGATGGCTTCGTGCAAGAGGATGCCGGGCCAGCCGGGGCCTAAAACGACCTCCATCGCGCCAGCGGGCGCATCCACCGCAGAAAGATTGAGGATGGCCTGCCGGGCGGCTTCATATGTGTATTGCTCGTAGCGCTTTTTATTGTCGCCCGATTCAAAATCGGGCGATTCAAAGAAAAATTCATATTCGCTGCGTCCGCCACCGCCAAAAGAACCGGACTGCCGATTGCTACCCTCTTCGGCAATACAGGCGACATTGAGGCGCATCAAGGGCTGCACATCGCCAACGGCCAGCCCGTCGGAAGTGACGATGAGTGTGATCCGCTGCTCGCTGCTGAAAGAGGCCATGACTTTTTTAATCCGGGGATCATAGGCCCGTGCAATTTGGTCGATTTCGCGCAGAAGTTTGACCTTTTCTGTCGTCGGCACGTCAATGGGGGGTCTTTCGACGGGATAAAGGTTGAGTGCGGGTGCGGTGGGTGCCTGGATTGAGACTGCGGGGCGTTCCTTTCCTTCTGCGGCAATATAGCGCGCGGTTTTTGCGGCGGTGAGCAAATGATCCACTGTAATTTCATCGGAGTAGGCATAACCTGTTTTTTCTGCCGCAATGGCGCGAACGCCGACCCCTTGAGAAATGTCTTTTGAAAGTTTTTTGACGATGCCTTCTTCAAGGCTTAGAAATTCGCTGGTTGCGTATTCAAAAAAAAGATCTGCATAATCGATTTTTTTTCCCAGCACGCGGCCCAGCGTGGATTCCAGTGCGCTGCTTGAAAGCCCGTATTTTTCGAGAAAAAACTGATCCGGCTCGGCATTCTGATCTGTCATAATAAGTCCCTTCCCTTTTTTATAATGATGCGATGTTTTATAAAGCCTGGTTTTGATTTAAACGGGCAGCTTTTCTTTTGACGGCGTTGTCAAATCGGGTTTTTTCTTCATCCGAAGATAAAATGAGTTTCGGGACCGGCATCGGCCGCCCATCAAAGTCAACCGCGACATAGGTCAATATTGCCTGGCTCGTATGTGAACGTTCTCCACTTAGGGGGTTTTCTGAAAAAACCTCTACCCCGACTTCCATAGAGGTCTTTCCTGCGTATTGAATACGCCCTTTTAGAATAACGAGGTGCCCAAGAGGAATGGGTCTTAAAAAGTTGATACGCTCCATTGAGGCGGTCACAATGGGTTGTCGGCAATGCCGATTCGCAACAATGGCGCCGATCAGATCGATCCAGTGCATCAAGGTGCCGCCGAGCAAATGTTGGAGCATGTTGGTATCGTTGGGCAGGACGAGCTGTGTCATTTCCGAGGTCGAATCAGCGACTTTTTTTTCAAGAACGTTCATTGATTAACTTTAGCCCAAAAGAGAACACATCTTAGCATATCTTGTTCGGGGTTTCAGTAACTGTGCGTCTTTCTCTAAATATTCTGTTTCTTGACAATTCCTTTTGCTATCCCATACGATGTACCGTTTTTTAGCTGTTAATACCATTTGTGATAGAATAACAAAAGGATAGGTTGGTCTCATGCCATATAAGATTCGTCCTCAGAAACAAAAAGAACTCTCTCCGATAGAAGTTGAAACCCGAACCGAAAAAATCTTGGGAAAAATCACTGACCGCCCTCAATTTGTGTGGGGCGGGATCATCGGGATTTTATTGATTGGCGCCATTACCTTTACGACGCAGTATTTCAACCGACAAGCCGAAGAAGTCGCTTGGTCGATTGAAGGGGAAGCGACAAAGCTGCTCCATGATCCGCCGCCGTTGCCAAAGCCGATTTCGGAAGACGAAGAGGATGCGCCGATTGAGATCGTGATGAATGAGACGCAGCGATTTGAAAAAGCGGCGGCACTTTATGAGGAAGTCTTAAGCAAGCACGCAAACAGCAATGCGGCCGTTGTCGCCCTTTTTGAAAGTGGCAATGCCTATGAAAAACTGGGGGCTAACGACAAGGCGGAGGCTCAATTTCTTTCTTTTATTCAAAAATATCCTGATCATAAAAGCTTGGCGACTTTATCTCATATTAAGCTGGCCTATCTTTATCAGCTTAAAGGAGATGTTTCGGGTGCGATTGAGCAACTCAGGCTGGTTTACGAGATGCCCAACACGGATAGTCGGGACCAGGCGGGTTTTGAATTGGCGCGTGCTTTGGAGTCCCAGGGCAAAACAGACGAAGCGAAAATACTCTATGGTCAGCTTTCCGAAGAGTTTAAGGAAAGCCCCTGGGGAACCGAGGCCAAGGCACGTTTTGTGATGCTGAGTCCTGAGAAAGAACCCGTCGCAGAATCGCCAAGTGCAGACGACACGCCTTCAGTTGAAGAAAAACCCGCGCCCATTACCGAAGAAACGCCAAACTAGTGTAGTGTCCTAAACTGATAGACTATTATGGTGGTTGATGTTATTATACCGAACAACTATTATAAATGAGAGAGTCGGGATGAAAGTCGCAGCCAAGATTTCATTGTCATTGGAAGAGCAACAACAGTTAAAGA
>JAJDBT010000014.1 GCA_029261215.1 Nitrospirota bacterium
ATCGCAGCAGCAAAAACACAAAACGCCCCAGAGCAATACGGAGCTGGCGCACGCGCAAAGACCCCTTTGAAGCCGTCTGGGATGGAATACGTCGCAAGCTGGAATTGAATCCTCTGCTGAATGCGACTCAAATCTTGTCAGACTTAATTCTTCAAGAACCCCAGAATTTCAAACAAAGTCATTGCAGAACTCTGCAGCGCCGTGTAAAAACTTGGCGCATAGAGCAAGATCAGCATGAATTTATAATGCGTCAATTATTGTTACCAGACCTAACACAAACAGAGGAACCCGATGTTATATTGCCGTCACAAATAGGGCACGAAGTAGTACGGTTTTAAATGAGTCAACAGTTGACGAGTAGTTCGATTCTCGGATGAGGCAATACGACCGGGAAAAATAATTGTCGTTGATCAAACCCTCAAGAACCAGAGCATCAAGATCAGCATGGATGGGAAAGGGCATTGGATCGACAACGTCTTTATCGAGCGCCTCTGGCGCAGCCTGAAATATGAGGAGGTTTACCTGAAGGCCTATGATACGGTCGTAGAAGCAAACAAGAATATTGGTATTTGGTTGGCGTTTTATAATCAAGACAGGCGGCATGCCAACCTAAAAAGGATGACCCCAGACCAGGTTTATTATAAGCTGCCTTCTGGGCTTCCAGAGGCCGCATGACAATGCCCCAGGATTTCACTTATAAAAAGCAATTCACTGTGTCAGGCTTGGGGTCCACCTCACTCCTCAACTTTCCAGATGCTCATCCTATCTCCTAGAAAGGTAACCTGATGACCCTGACCGAAAACTTCAATAAACATTTTGAAATCGTTCTTGCCGACACTGACGAACTCATTAGGGAAGTCCAGGGTCTACGACACCAGGTCCTATGTGTAGAGAACCCGTATCTGAATTGCGAGGATTATCCTGACGGCCTCGAATGCGACGAATACGACAGTCGATCTGTCCATAGCCTAATCGTCCATAAAAAATCTGGATTGTTTGCTGCAACCGTTAGACTGGTTCTTCCTGACCCCGTTTCCCTTGACGCCCATTTCCCGATAGAAGGTATCTGTGAAGGAATATCCTATAACAGTATCGACTCTAGGTCATATTTAAATAGAAAAGTCCTCGCCGAAATCTCTCGGTTTTCAATCTCTAAAGGGTTTAAGAAGAAAATCATGGGTGAAGAAATTTCATATAGAAAACCACAATCATTTGAAAGAACCAGACAGCATCAAGATGCGCATTTGTATTTGCCCCTTCTCATTTTGGGTTTATTTAAGGCGATCCTTAATATGAGCCGAAAAAATGGCATATCTCACTTACTTGCATTAGCAGAACCTTCATTACTTCGCTTACTCAATCGTTATGGAATCTATTTCCAGGGGGTCGGAGAGATTGTCGATTTTCATGGTAAAAGACAACCGGTATTTGGTACGATCAATACCATACTCCAGGGCATCGACACTCTCAACTTTGAGGTATCGGATTTTATCACTGAAGAGAATAAAAAAGGGATTTCCATGCACATGAAAAAAAGAACAGCAGAGACGCTGAGCTCATATCAGATCGCGTCTACCGCCTGCTAAGAAGTCCTCGCCAGTTTATTGAGGAATTCTTTTCTTTTGTTGATCGCTACATGGTCCCTATTGAGTCAATGAAATAAGTTATGAGGACTTTTATCGCTCTATCTATATTGATTTGTATTGCGACAATGGCATCAGTCACACATGCTCAAGAAGTGGTTGTTCACCCCACGGTTCTCCAAGAACAGATCTCAAGGAATACCCTCCGCGCAATCTTCAGTAAACGCCTCCAGAACTGGCCTGAAGGCACGGCGATTACCGTATTCGTATTAGGCGATCGGTCACCCCTGCACATCGCATTTTGCAAGCAGATCCTCAACGTGTTTCCATATCAATTGCGACGGGCCTGGGATAGGCTCGTTTACTCCGGAACCGGACAGTCTCCGCTCGAAGTCAATACAGAAGAGGATATGCGGAAACGGATTGCGAATACCCCGGGAGCGATCGGCTATTTACCAACAATAGGACAAGATGACGAACTTAAAGTGCTGCCCGTTCAATAAATCTTTTGAGATAAACAAATTCTTTCTGGTAGCGTTTATCTTGGTATTGGGAATTTCTTCTACTGCCCGGGCTGGCGGAATTTCCCTGCCCGACACGTTGCAGATTCATGGCTTCGCAAGCCAAGGATACATCCACACCTCGGATAACAATTTTTACGGAAGTAGCCAAAACGGGAGTTTCGACTTCACCGAATTGGGCCTCAATGCTTCTTTCCGTCCCTTTTCAGTACTTCAGTTTTCCGCACAGCTCCTTTCCCGTAGAGCGGGGAGAGGAGATGAAGGCGACATCCGTCTAGACTATGGCCTGGTGGACTATCGCTTTTACTCTAATGAAGCGATGCGTGCCGGCATTCGGATCGGTAGAATTAAAAACCCCTTCGGCCTTTACAACGATACCAGAGACGTTGCTTTTACAAGGCCGAGCATCTTGCTCCCCCAATCTATCTATTTCGATCGGGCCCGGAATCCCGCACTGTCCTCTGAAGGGGTCCACCTCTATGGCGACCGCCAATTCGATTTTGGAGACCTCTCCCTTCAAATCGGTGCAGGGTATCCAATGGTAGAGGATATCGAAACGGAACGGGCTTTCCTTATAAACGATCAGGCAGGCCATTTGGATGGCAAGCTTTCTTATATAGGAAGAATCGTGTTCGAACAGGATGGAGGAAGAATCCGCCTTGGTCTGAGCGGGGCCTGGGTCAAAATGGACTATGCGCCAGGAACGGCCGATCCCGTGGGTGCAGGAACCATCAACTTTAATCCCTTGATCTTTTCGGCACAATACAATGCCGAATCTTGGAGCCTGACTTCGGAGTATGCGCTCCGTCGTATCGAAATAAAGAACCTGGGAGCAATTCCTGACCGCGAACAGACGGGGGAAAGTGTGTATTTCCAGGGAACCTATCGAATCACCCCTATTTTGGAAGCTCTGGTCCGTTATGATATCCTCTATCAGGACAGAGGCGATAGAAACGGCGACAACTTCGCCCTCCAAACCGGTCTTCCGGGTCACCTTCTCTATGCTAAGGATTGGACGGTTGGCCTGCGTTGGGACATCATGGAGGCGCTGATGTTCCGGATTGAATATCACTCTGTCGACGGCACCGCTTGGCTTCCGCTTTTGGACAACACTGGTCTGCCTTCTTCGGAGCGGTATTGGGGTCTTTTTTCGATCCTGTTGTCTTATCGCTTTTGATGGATCGCTTAGCGTATGAAAGAAAACCCAGAGGAAAAAGCGTTTGGCCTTTCAAGGCAAGAGCGGTTTTTAAGTCTTAAATGGAAGGCCCTATTACTTACCAGCTTGATCCTTCTGGTTGTCAATATTTCCTTTCCTCTCCTCAGTTATTTCAATCTACTCAAACAGTTTGACGAACGTCACACAAGTACCCACAATCAATATGCTAAAGAGTTTCAAGGCTTGTTGGATCAAAGCGCACAACGCCTACTGCAATTGGGCGGCATGATCCCTTCTATGAAAGGGATGGAAGAGGCCCTATCCGCCGCCGACCGGACTGCCCTCATTGCTGCATTTGAAAATCATTGGCCATTGCTCCAACTCGACACGGGAATTGAAACCGTCCTTTTTTATACGAATTCCGGGGAAGAATTGGCCGACTGGAATGGGACCGGTTTAACTGCCGATCAAGGTCCCTTGATTTCAAATATGATCAAGGCCTCGCTTACCTCGCTTAATAGAGAACATCCTGCGATCTTCCTTTCCTGCCGTGAGCTGTGTACACAATATGTCATGGCACCGATTCTTTCAGGCGGAAAGATGATCGGAACCGTCGTTTTGGGGACGTCTTTGGCCGATGTCATTGTCAGCTTGCAGCGGATATCCGGCGTCGATATCGGGGTACTGATCGACAGAAATAAAGGAGAAAGTCCTTTTCGTGATCTAACCAAGGGCATTCCTTCATGGAATTATGATGTCCTCGCCCTAACGACTATGGATAAGACCTTGCCCCTCTTAAAACGTTTCGCTCAAGACACACCGTCAATCGATGCGGACAAAACCGGCCAAAAAATCTTTTTTCAACAGACGGATTACGATTTGCGCTTTATGCCACTAGAAGGCCTTGGTGATTCGACCCGGGGTTATCTTGTCTTCATTGAAAATATTTCAGGACCTCTTTCGGAGATTCGGTCCGCGATAAAACAGAGCCTTATGGCCGGTCTCATCGGGCTGATCCTTTCGGAAGGTCTCTTGCTGATGATTCTTTCGAGGCCAATGTTGCGATTGGAACGGATTGCCAAGACCCTCCCCCTCCTCGCACAGAGCGCGTATCGGGACCTTCGGTCCGTGATCGGCACACGAAAATCGGGTTGGGCCAAAGACGAGATTGATGTCCTCGGTGAGACGGCCGTTTCC
>JAJDBT010000015.1 GCA_029261215.1 Nitrospirota bacterium
ATGAAGGAGTCTTAAAACGGCTGCGAACAATATTTGATGTGTCTGCGTCTTCATATTTGGGATTATATTCCCAAATATGAAGAAAAGCAAGCTAAAATTTAAACTATTTTTAAAACCCACTCCCTCTATGAATATAAAAAAGGATAAAGGCTCTGGGTTCACCTTATGAAAATGCGCTCGGATTTCGGTCTCTTCCTTTTGGATTGTTTGAGTAAAAATAAGGTGCGATGCTGTATGCATTTCATTGCCTCGTTTGGTCTTGATCTTTTCTTATCGCAAGTCCTATGCCAAGGATGGAGAGAGGAGGTTAAGCCGAGGATGAAATCGAAGGGATGCTCTTAACACATTCAAAATGAAGTGTTTTTTGTATTAAAAATAGGTTTGGGCCAAACAAAAATATGGGAATGTGTTTGCCTGTTTTATCGGGTTTGGTTGGGCGTGGGGGATTTCACCTGGGGCATACCCCCCAGTCTGGGGGATATGCCCCAGATCAATGTTGTTGTTTTTCTCTCATTGAAATGACCGAAAACTGGGATGTTTTTGAGTGCGGATTTTTCATGATTTCCAGAATCGCTTCATTTAATTGTTTCAACATAAATGGTTTAATAAGAAAGGCCGCTGCACCCAGCCGTCTTGCTCGGTCGATATTTTCGAAGGAATCCTGGGCGCTCATGACAATCACATTTCCCCCCGAGAGAGACCCACAGATCTCTTCCAGCAGGTCAAGCCCGTTGCAATCAGGCAAAAAAATATCGAGCAGAACTAATCCTACGGGTGTCACTTTAAGAATTTTTTTAGTTTCTTCAGCACTTGAGGCCCCTAATGTTTGATAGCCGGCCCTCCGCAAACTCAGGGTGATATTTTTTTGAAGAATGACGTCGTCTTCAATGACTAAAATCTGAGGGGTGCTAGTATTTTTGTTTTTTTGAATCGTATTCATGGCATGAAGTACAGCAAGGATGATGCCAGCTCATGAAGGTGTAAAGACTGCAATGTCTCTTTATTAAGATGATTGAGGCGGGCTCAGCTTGTGTTTTTCCATGCGATATCTGAGGGTATCTCGCGACAGTCCAAGCAGTTTAGCGGAATGGGTAATATTCCAGGAGGTTTGTTTGAGGGCCTTTAATAAATAACTTCGTTCAATGTTTTCGAGAGAAATCCCTTCCGGAGGCAGATCTTCCCCTAAATAGGCATCAGGATGAAAGGCATCTTCCGGGTTTGAGTTCGCAAGGGTTGTGCTGAAAGTCAATTGATTGGCTTCGATGACATTGTTTTTGGAAAGAATCACGATTTGTTCAACCATGTTTCTCAGTTCTCTGACATTTCCCGGCCAGAAATAACTCAAAAGATGTTTTTCTGCTTCCGGACTAAAATACAGGTCTTTTTTCCGGTACCGTTTGCTCTGCATTTCCAGAAAATGATGTGCGAGCAGTAAGATGTCATTGCCCCGTTTTCGAAGCGGCGGCAAAGTCAGATGAATAATACGGAGTCTAAAAAACAGATCGGCTCGAAACTTTCCTTGTCGAACCTGTTCTTCAAGGGATTGATTGGTCGCAGCGACGATGCGCGCACTGACGCGTTGCTCGCGGATACTCCCCAGGCGTTTAATCATCTTGTCTTCCAGTACTTTCAGTAATTTTGACTGCAAGGCAATATCCATATCTCCGATTTCGTCGAGAAAGAGCGTGCCTTTATTTGCAGCCTCAAACAGTCCAATTTTTTTTGTCTTTGCATCTGTAAAAGCGCCACGCTCATAACCAAAAAGCTCCGATTCCAGAAGGTTGAGTGGAATCGAAGCGCAGTTTATTTCAATAAAGGGTTCGTTTTTCCGAGGACCGTTGTAATGCAGTGCGCGTGCGACCAATTCTTTCCCGGTACCGGTTTCTCCTGTCACCAGCAGGGCGGGTGGATCGGCATCCCCCAAAGAAATGTCGGATTGAATGACTTGTGAAATTTGCTCTTTTAAGGTTTTCATCGGGAGGGATTTTCCGATAAAAAAAGCATCGGTCGTTTTTTCCGTTGCGCGTTCCCGATAATATGCAAGAACCCCTTCCCTGCGGGTTTCTCCCACAGCCTTATCCAGCAGAATCTTTAGTTTGGCCAAAACAAGAGGCTTGCTTAGAAAATCATAAGCGCCCGCTTTCATGGCATCTACGGCCGTTTCCACATTGCCATGTCCTGTAATGAGAATGATTTTAACCTGAGGATCATCCTTGAGTATTTTGGACAAGGTTTCAAGTCCATCCATTTGAGGGAGTCTCAGATCTAAAAGAATGGCATCCGGTTTAGACGTTTCAATTTGGAGCAGCCCATCTTCTGCGGTTAAGGCGATTCGGACCTCGTAATCATGGCGTTCGAGGTATCGCTTGATATTGTTCGCAAATGTTTCTTCATCGTCTATGACCAATATACCGTGGGACATGTGATTATCTCTGAATGGGAATCTGAAGGGTCACGGTTGTGCCTTTTCCTTCCTGGCTGGCGAGGTGAATCGTTCCGCCATGCCGTTCTACAATGTGTTGTGTCAATGAAAGCCCGACACCGAGCCCCTTGGATTTGATGGTAAAAAAAGGTTTGAGTACTTGATCGAGTTTCTCCGCCGCGATACCCGAACCCGTATCTTTCACGATAATTTCCATTAGATTTGATTTTTGAATGGTGCGGCTCTGTATGGATATGAGCCCACCGTCGGGCATTGCATCCATGGCATTATTGACAAGATTCATGATCGCATGCGTTAAGAGGGGTTCATCAAGAAGCATTTGAGGCGAATCTTCAAGATCCAGAGTCAGCGTTATTTTTTGGTCGTTTATTTCGTGCTCAAGGGAAGCCAGTGCAAGTCGAATCATGTCATCAATTTTAGCCAGGGAAAATTTAGTTTGAGTCGGTCGCGCGTATGTTAAAAGTTCCCGAATCCAATCCTCAAGACGGTCTGCTTGCTCAATAATTTCTGTTGAAGCACTTTTATACGAGATCAGCTGGTGCTCTTCCAATGCCACTTCCGCAGAAGAACGGATTGAAGCGAGAGGATTTCGAATGCCATGTGCAACCGCTGAAGACATCAATCCGATCGCGGCCATTGTTTCAGCGCTGACAAGCCGCGCTTGTTGATTTTGGATGAGCAATCCGGCGCGACGCACAATCCAGAACAGGGAAATATAGAGGAAAATTCCGCCAAAAATTCCATTCAGGCCGATCAAAAGGTTTCCCCGCTTTATGGCGTGAAAAAGCGTGAGCGGTGTTTTGTAGACTTCTACGACACCCATGACTTTATCATTGGATTCATTCCAGATAGGAATGTATATTTCAGAAAAAAAAGCAACTTCTTCATCAAAAATATGTTCCCCTTTCCCAGGTTTACCGGCAGTGCCGCTTGAGACGGCCAATTCCCCGGTCAGGGCCATGTCGAGATGTGGATTTGGGCTGAAGCGATGACCAATAAACCTGGCATCATTTGACCAAAGGATTTCTCCCTCATGATTATAGACATTTGAACGGACCACTTCCGGCATTGCCACGATCCGTTCAAAAAAAGGCTCAAGGAGCGCCTTGTTTTTTTCTCTGGATTCAGACTCAAAATAAGCGCTCGCATTGACTGAATGAAGGTTGCTTTGGACAAATTCCATCGCAAGATTCGCATCTCGTTTTAATATATTGTCCGTCAGAAATTGAGAAAGGAGGAAGGCGGAGACCGCCGTGATTAAACTAATTGAAATAAAACTGAGCAAGGAGAACCACCGAGTCAGATTAAAATGCGTGGTGTCTGTGCCTTGTTCCACAACGATGCCCTAAAGAAAGAATAAACCTACTCCTGTTAAGGGTATCGTAGTCGCGGCCGCTTCAAAAGGCAATAAAAGACTCCCTGAAGGTATCGAAAAAGTATTTTTTTCATGTTCCCTTGGTCTTAAATGCGTCCGTGTCGCGTTTCCTTTTTTCTTAATCAAGACGGATAAGGTGATAGGCAACATCTTGACAAGGATCAGATGCACTCTATAAGCTGACTAAATGCAAAATAAAAAGCCTCCTGCTTTTGACCCGGATACCTTTCTTTCAATCGTCGGTAGCGGAAAAACAATTCTGAAATCCCCAAAGAACACGGTTCTGTTCTCGCAAGGAGACCCTGCCGATTCTGTTTTTTATGTCAAAGCGGGGAAGGTTAAACTCACCGTCGTATCCCCCCAGGGTAAAGAAGCGGTCGTTAGCATGATTGAGCCCGCCCACTTTTTTGGGGAAGGGGGCCTGGCCGGGCAGCCCCTCCGCATGTCCACGGCCTTATCGGTCGAAGACTCGACCATTGTTCGTATCGAAAAGGGGGCCATGATCCGCGTCCTTCATGACGAACCCGTCTTTTCGGAACGCTTCATGGCCTATCTGCTCTCCAGAAATGTCCGGATTGAAGAAGATCTCATCGACCAGCTTTTTAATTCGAGCGAGAAGCGTCTCGCCCGGATTCTGCTCCTGCTCGCCCGTTTCGGGAAAGAAGGCCACACAGAGCTGATCGTCATCCCGAAGATCAGCCAGGAAACGCTGGCGGAAATGATTGGCACCACTCGATCGCGGGTCAGTTTCTTTATGAACAAGTTCAAAAAACTTGGCCTGATTGAGTACAACGGTGAATTGCGCATTCACAGCTCCCTCATCAATATCATCCTTCACGATTAATTTTCCTGTAGCTCTTACAGTATCAACCCTCGCCACGCCACTTATTTTTCCGATGTGAGCAATATTGACCAGCCGGGGATCTTCCTTTGCGGTATGTTGACGCTTGTCTGAGATCATTCAGCTGAAATAAAAATGACCTTTTGAATTGTTTTGTAGCAGGTCACATAGAGCACAGCGCGTTCAATGGGAACGAGGAGGGGGTTAGGACTGATGAATGAGTTACCTGAAGAGCAACAAGAAGCGGCCTTGAAATATGAACAAGCCATACTCAGTCAATTTCCTGCGACGAAACCCATTGAGATTCAACTCAAACTGGTTTCAAGTGATCAAAAGGTTCCCAGGAACATCAAAAGTGTCACAGTGATGCTCTCAAGCCTGGAAGAGGCATGGCATATCTTTGACGACCTGACGAACCTTGCCTGGGAAAAAGTCATTCAAAAATAGGCTTTACCCCCTTCGATGGATCGAAGGGCTGGATGGGGACAGCCTCATTTCCGGTATTTAAGGGTTTCGTCATTGTAAAAAGGGAGGATTTAAATGAAAACAAAGATTTTAGGATTCATCGCGGTATTCTTGGTATTTACAGGGAGCGCCATCGCAGGTCTGGGGAATATCTCGGGAGAAGTCACCCAAATTAAAGGAGAAATGGTGACCATCAAAACAAGCGAAGACAAGACGGTAAAATTTCATATGGATCCAAAAAGCACTAAAAAAGAAGGCAAGATTGAAATTGGTGCTCAAGTCACAGCGGACGTGGACGAAAAAGGCCATGCCAAGTCAATTACAGTGGTCAAGAACATGAAGATGGACATGGATAAGAAGATGAACAAAAACATGGAAATAAACAAGAAATAGAGTCGGCCAGGCATGTGGCAGAACGGCGTCCGGAGATTCCGGCGCCGTTCCGCTTTATTCTCTGAAGGTTCTTGGTCTTTGGTGCCAAATGGTTTTAGGGCGACGTCCAATTTTAAGGGAATCATCTTATCTCAACTCTTGATTGAGTACATGTGAAAACCCGCGCACGCAATCAAGGGAAGGGCCATGTCACAAACCGCCATTATAGTAGACCTCACAACCATCACTGAGTCGTGAGGCAGGAAAATCTCAGTTGTCTTACATTAATCCCGGTGGGAAGCAAAAAGAACGACCGGGATGAAGTGGCCGGTGATGGGCACTTCAAAAAACAAAAAAATAAGTTATGGGTGGTCGTTTTTAATCTGCCTGTGCATGAGGAGTCCATATGACAATCTGTCCAAAATGTAAATACCAGCAATACCTAGAGAAGGTTTATACCATCCAGGGGGTACTGTTTCTCTGGAGATGCATCGGGTGTGGGAATGCCACGGATGAGGTTATCCTTAGACACAGACAAGATCGAATCAAAAATAAATTAAATCCCATAAAGGTGCGTAATATGACATAGAATTAGATTGGAAGGATTGCCTCGTAAGCCTGTTATGTATAGATTGGATCAATCCTCCCCTCTGGGTTTATAACGCTTCTCCGGAGGGAAATGCCTATAGAAGGTCGCTCGTCCAATATTAACCTGCTCTCCCGCTTCGGGAAAGAGCCCACACAGAGAGCTGATCGTCATCCCAAAGATCAGCCAGAAGACGTTGGCGGAAATGATTTGCACCACCCGCTCGCGGGTCAGTATCTTTATGAACAAGTTCAAAAAGCTTGGCCTGATTGAGTATAACGGTGAATTGCGCATTCACAGCTCCCTCATCAATATCATCCTTCACGATTAATTTTCCTTATCGTTCTTAAAAGATCAATCCTTGATGCGTCACTTATTTTTCCGATGTGAGCAATATTGAACATACGGAACTCTACCCTTACGGTATAATATCGCTTATCTGAAATAAGGCTCTGTTGCAAAAACCTGATTTTTGAGGTTTTTGCAACAGAGCCCAAAAAAGAATGGGAAATGCATTCAAAAACTGGCGTGCCATGCCTGATGGCGGTAGCGATGCCATTTGCCATTTAATTGAGTCAGAAGAGGTGACTCATCATGTCAATGAGACAGGTTCGGGCAACGCAGGATTACGTAAGATGATGGGTTATGTCTGAAGTGCTTAAAAACACATTGTAACTCGAAAGAAAAATGAAGAAAACAACGGCAAGCACAGTGATTGTGGCGATTAATACGCGCATGCTGAAAATAAAACCGGGTAGTAAAATTTAAATCATTTGGTCTTCAGATGATAGGTGATGGGCAGAGTAATGAAAGGGGATTTATCATGATGGATTATATGAACGGATGGATGGAAGGCGCGATGGGTGGAGGTATTGGGGTCGTCATAGGCGTGCTGGTGGTCGTCCTGCTGGTGATCGTGATTATCAACCAGTCAAAGAAATAATGGGGTGTTCACGGCCTGCGACCTGTCGATCTGCCAGATTTTTCTCTGCGACAACCCGCTATATGTTCAATGCCGTCCCCGCGCTTGAAGTACGCCGCGTGTATCTAGAGACCTCTTCCGTGAGCATTTTAAGTTACGACCATGATTTAGAAGAACCTGTCATTCGAGTATTGAACGATGCGCGGCACACTTAGCGCCGCAGTTCAAACTATCGGATCGCCAATAACCGAGAGAGGTTTTATGCCCATATCCACACAAGCGTTAGCCAAGACGGTAGCCGACTAACGGTGCCAGGTAAAGGCATTCTCGCGGCCGACGAGAGCGACGGCACGATCGCGAAGCGGCTCAAGGGAGTGGACGTTGCATCCAGGGAGGAGACGCGACGCGATTACCGGGAGCTGTTATTTTCCACGTCCGACCTCGGCGATTTTATCAGTGGCGTCATTCTGTTCGGGAAATGCTCAAGCAAAAAAGCCCAGCCGATGTCCACTGCCGGAGCTATTTAGAATGCAGGGAATCGTGCTCCCTCATCAATATCATCCTTCACGATTAATTTTCCTTATCGTTCTTAAAAGATCAATCCTCGATGCGTCACTTATTTTTCCGATGTGAGCAATATTGACCAGACGGCGTTTTACCCTGCCGGTATAATATCGCTCATCTGAAATAATTCAGCTGAATTTTAAAGGAGAGAAAATGCGTAGAAACGGGATAAATAATCAGGGCAATCGAAAGATGTGGGGGGTGATTTTACTCTCGGTCATTTTTGTATCAGGGTGTACTGGTAGTGGCAACAATAGCGCTGACAGTGCCGCAGACCTGAGTGTTCCAAGTGTGAGCGCCACAAATCCAGATGATGCCGCCACAGGGGTTGCGATGAACGAGAAAATCACAGCCACCTTTAGCAAAGGGATGGATGCGGACACAATCACCTCTACGACCTTCACTTTATTGCAAGGCACAACGCCGGTATTGGGCACAGTGACCTACGAAGGGACCACTGCGGTTTTTAGCCCCACAAACACCCTGGATCAGAATGCCTCCTTTACCGCCAGCCTGAGTACCGGAGTTAAAGACCTAGCAGGCAAGACGCTGGCAGCAAATAAAACCTGGAGCTTTATGACTGACGTTACGCCTGATTCTGAATCAGACTCCGACTCCGAAATTAAGCCAACAATGGAATAGATGGAGGAAATCCCATATCAAGTACCAGATGGGCTGAGTATTTGTTCTTGACGGATGGGTCGTTGAGATAGAGCCGTTCGAGGCGGAAGACCGAGATTAAATCAGCTAGGCTCATATTTTAAGAAAGGGGGAAATCATGGGATTCGTCATTGCAGTATTGGTTGTGGTCATTTTAGTGATTGTCATTACACGCTTGGTATAAGGACAGAGATTACTCATGCTGATAGAGGTTCAGAACCTTAAAAAAGTCTATCAGGGAAATAGAGGCCTTCTCCCCATCTGTTTTGAAGTAGAAAAAGGGGAGTTTATCGCTATTGTTGGGCATAATGGTGCGGGTAAATCCACCCTTTTAAAGATTTTGGGGGGGTGGATCCTGCCGAGTGGCGGTCAGGCCTGGATCGATGGCATCGATCTAAAAAACAGATTAGCACTTGTCAGAAAGATCGGTTTTGTCCCAGAAACACCCAAGCTGTTTGAATTTTTTTCTGTAGAGTACAATCTTAAGCTTTTTGCCCGTCTTTTTAAAATGCCCTTCTCACGGATCGAAGCGGTTTTAAACGCGTTTAACTTGCTGCCATTTCGTCACGATCAAGTACAGGTTTTATCAAAGGGTTTAAAACAGAGGGTCAGCATCGGGCGCTCGCTTTTAGACGATCCTCCGGTGCTTCTTTTGGATGAACCCACATCCGGCCTGGATTTTGAGATGACGAAAGATATTTATAAACATCTTCAAACGGTTCATGCCTTGGGAAAAACAATTCTCTTTACTTCTCATCGGCCGGAAGAGGTTAGAACCCTGGCAACCCGCATCCTTGTCTTGCATCAGGGGGCTCTGGTCTTCGACGGCCAGCCCGATGACTATTTTCAGTCAAAAACACACGAGAAGCTCTTCTTATGATCAGAAATATCATCACTTTGATCTTTAATGATTTGGCCATCGCAGTGAAGAACAAAACATTCTACCTGATTCTGTTTATTCCTTTGTTTGTCTTTCTATCCTTGAAATTATTGGAGCCGACCGGTGCAAATAATCAAAAAATAAAGATCGGGCTGATACAACAAGAAAACGATGCGCCTGTTCTGATTCAAAGCATTCAATCAGCCGAGAGCCTATTCGATATTTCTTGGTTTTCCCACGAAGAAGCAGGTCGCCAGGGTTTAAAAGAACGAAAAGTGGACGGACTTCTGCTAAGGGCTGAAAAAAATCCGAAACAGTGGGTGCTGGTCGTTTTAAAAAAAGAATCCTTCCAAACCCTCGCCATCATAGAAAGCCTTTCCACATTACAAATTGCGGTTGAAGGACAGGGTAAAAACTGGATCTCGGAGATTAAGGCACTTCAGGAAAGCGGGATTCAAAACCAGACGCTGCCCACATGGGTTTTGATGCTGATATTGCTTGTCGGCTTTATCATCATGCCTGCCCAGGTGGGTGAAGAAAAGGAAAAAAAATTGATTCTGGGGCTTTTGCAAACCCCGATGCGCGAAATAGAGTGGTTACTGGCTAAGGTATTTTCAGGAATGGTTTTAATGAATGTATCGGTTCTATTCCTTCATCTACCGGGGCAATTTGCTTTCGGGACAGGGATAGACTATATCGCCTTTCTGATCGTGGGGAGTTTCTGCTTTAGCGCTTTTGGTGTTCTCTTGGGTTTTTTATGTCGTAATCAAGCCAGCGCGAGGACCTTAGGTGTTCTTTTTTATCTTCCGCACCTGCTTCCTTCCGCATTGTCCGATTTTTCACCACGATTAAATCAGGTTGCCCCTTTATTTCCTTCGCACCAGTTTTACGGGCCGATTAAAGGCATCCTTTTGGAAGGAGACCTATTATCCCATTCTTACCTGCAATGGGTATATCTTTTTTTCCTCGGACTATTTACCTGTTTTTTGTCCTACCTACTCATGAAAAAACGCTGGTTGATGTAATTTCATCCCTATCTTAAGAATGTCTCATCGTTGCAAATTCTGCTTCTTCCCGAAACATGATGCAATCATCCTCCGACCGCTGTGATCATTGACGGTAAATCGCAGATGCCGTTTTGGGCTGCCCTGCGTGGCTTGTTTCGCAGGATATGTTTCTTATTCATTCCTTATTTAAATAAATAGTTCTTAATGTGAGCAATATTGACCAGACGGGTATCTTTCCTGCCGGTATAATACCGCTCATCTCAATGAATTGCATTTAAATTTGGCGATGGATGTTCATGCTGAGTAAAAAACGAAGAGATGATTGTCTGAGCAAAAGTCCGAAGGAAGTCATTACTCAAGGAATATACGTTCAGAAAAAGACAACCCACACGAAAGCAGAATGAGGAAAGACGCGCTTACTTTTCAAAATTCGGCCCGCGAGATTATTCATATAAATAGGATTCAATCCTAGAGGAGAAGTCATGAAATACAAGTTTGTTTTATCCCTGGTTGTTGCCGTGTCACTTATTGGAATGATGCAGTCAATGTCTTTAGCGGAGGAATCCTCTGACTATATGGTGCTTAAGTACGGGAGCTACTCGCCTAGCCAGGAATACGATATCAATAATATCAACGTCGATAATGAGAGCGGGTTTGATGCAGAGATCGCTGTCGGGCATTACTACAACCCCATCTTCGCCATGGAACTGGGAGCTGGATACTTCGAGAGCAAGGGTTCCCTCTCTCCATCTGCGGGCGAAACGAAGCTGAAGGTTATCCCCATCCTCCTGACCGCCAAGGTTTTTCTCCCTATCGGGCCGCTTATTGAGCCTTATGGTGCCTTCGGTATTGGTTATTACCTTACGAAATTAAACGTCTCAGGGTTTGGCCCTTCTTTTAGTAGTGACCGCGAAGACGTTGTCGGGCTTCATGCCGGGGCGGGTTTGAATGTGAATATCGCACCTACCGTCTTTCTGGGCGTAGAGGGGAGATATCTCTGGGCCAAACCGGAGTTTGGGGGTGAGGACATCAAGCTGGATGGGTTCCTCGTGACGGCTGATCTGGGATTCCGATTCTAAAGTTTCCCGTATCTCTAAAACAGGTCATTGTAATGTGTGATTTTAACGTGCAGGAGGATTTATGAACTGGGACAAAATCGAAGGCAACTGGAAGCAGCTTAAAGGTGAAGTGAAGGAGAAGTGGGGGAAGTTTACAGATGATGATCTCGATGTGATCAACGGCAAAAGAGAAAAATTCATTGGTAAGCTACAGGAAAGATATGGCATCGCGAAAGATGAGGCGGAAGCGCAGTTGAAGAAATTTCAGGAAAAAAAGCGCGCTTAATGGACTTCATCTTGGGGACACTTACTGGGCTTCGGCCCCTTAAGTCACCGTTGATGTCGTGGAAAAGCCTTGCTCCATGTAGCGACAAATCAGAAACACAAACCAACAGACAGGAGAACATGCAATGAAGATACAGTATACCTTATCACTCATGGCGGCTGCCGCAGTCGTGCTCATCGCCAGCGGACCGCTACAAGCGTCCGTAACCGATGACCGGATCGAGTCATCTGCCAAGGAGTCTTTTGTATTCAGAACATTTTTGAAGAATGATGAAGTCGAGATCAAATCCAAGGAGGGTGTCGTTGTCTTGACGGGAACCGTCTCAGAGGAATCTCACAAGAGCCTGGCCGAGAATACCGTAGACGTTCTGCCCGGGGTCAAGAGCGTTGAAAATCGTTTAAAGATAGAGGGGAGCATTTCTGAGAAGGGTTCGGATGCATGGCTCACCACGAAAGTCAAAACGGCCTTGTTATTTCATCGGAACGTCAGCGGTATTCAAACGAAAGTGAGCTCAAAAGATGGTGTTGTGACTCTGGAAGGTGAAGCAGACACCACGCTCGAAAAGGATCTGACGAGCGAATACGCCAAAGATATTGAAGGCGTCAAAAGTGTCGAGAATAAGATGAGCGTGGCCAAGCGCTCAAAAAAGTCTGGTGAAACGATGGTCGAAAATATCGACGATGCCTCCATTACCTCATTGGTCAAGATGACCTTGCTCGTTAATCGCTCGACGGATGCAAATAATACTCAAGTTGAGACAAATCAGGGCATTGTCAAACTAGGTGGCAAGGCTCAGAGTGAGGCTCAAAAAGATCTGACCGGAAAACTGGTCGCCGATGTCCACGGCGTGAAGCGTGTGCTCAATAACATGACTGTTTCCGAGTCGATGTCGGAAAATAACTAAATAGATGACTTAAGCCCCGGCGATCCTTTGCGCTCGCCGGTCCTTAAGTCACCACAAAGTGAAAGGAAGATCATATGTTGTGGACAATTTCTGTCGTGCTCATCGTTTTATGGGCCTTGGGTTTGGTGAGTAGTTACACCATGGGTGGTTTTATACACGTATTGCTGGTGTTGGCGGTGATCAGCATCCTGGTCAGTCTCATTCAGGGTCGCCGAGTCTTATAAGGCCCCAACGAATGACAATATCATTCACCTCAGAATACCAAAGAGACCGGACGCATACGGGGGATCCTGTTTAGATCTCCCGTAATTTCACAATGCCGGGTTTCTTGAGTTTGTAGTTTAATGAAATCGATACCATAAGGAGAACCATCATGGCTGAAGATCAAATACGTAAGGAAATCGACGCACTGAAAAACGACATTGCCCAGTTTCGCAAAGACATCGGAGGACTGACCGATGCCTTAAAAACGGTACTTGGCGAAAAGGTTGACGAAACCAAGCGTAACACAAAAGATAAGGCCAGCAAGGCCATGGAGGACCTCGAAAGCAAAATAGAGGCGCTCTTGGCGCAAGGGTCGGGCGCGGTGAAAAGCGCTGGGGAGAAAGTTTCCGAGCACCCCGGCACGAGTCTGCTCACGGCCTTCGGAGTGGGTTTTATTATCGCCAAACTGTTGGGTGCGGGAGACCGACGCTGAACAGCCTGATTGAAGTGATCATCGCTCTGGCGGATTTGCTGGAGGCGGAAGGGCGGGCGCTCAGACGTTCGGCGCTGCGTACTGCCGTCGCCGTGGCTTGCGTGGGGACTGTTGTTGTCTTGGCGTGGGTGGGCCTCGCCTTCTTCGCCTGGGCTGGGTATCAATATCTGCTTGTCCGTTCAGGGCCGGCCACGGCCAGTTTGATCTGTGGTTTAGTTCTCATCTTTTTTGCGGGGGTATTGGCGTGGCGAATGAAACGTCTCCTCTCTTGACGCCTGACGAAGCCAAGGCACGTTTACGCCTGGCTGCCCAGCGTCTCAGCCCGGTCATTTTAATACAGCAATATCCGTGCATCGCGACTGGCGTAACACTGGTCGGCGGTTTCGTCTTCGGCCGGGCGCAAATGGAATCTGTCTCCTCTCGTCGATGGCTTACGTCAGTGTTGTGGCGGGTGATGTTCCGTACTTTATGGAGACTCTCAGTAAAATCCTCCTGCCGGTCGTCAAGAGATTGAACCAAAGAAGAAAACGCTGCCTACCCTGGAGTGCTGCGTGGTGGATTGGCCCGTTGTTAAGGTGTTATGAGTGAGATGGATTGTTTGTTAACGAAATTGCTTCTCGATCCCAGTTTTTCCTCTTGGGATGTAGTCATGGCGAACCCATTGCTTAGTGTTTTATCCGTATAAACGAATTATGTGCTTCCTATAATAATGCAAAAAGAACCTAGCGATCATAAGCTCGCTCCTTCTACCCCCTCAAGGGTTGCCGCAACGCCGCCGTCACAATTATTTTTGTTGGTGCTCGGTACAATTGCGTTTCTTTACCTTGCCCGGCCTGTTGCCATGCCGGTCTTCCTGGCCTGTATTGCAGGAATGACCTTGAAGCCACTCATCCGCTGGCTTTCCTGCTTTCATATTCCAAAGGCGTTCTCTGCTGCAGTCGTGATCTCCCTCCTCGTGGTGGTCACCGGAGTTGGGTTTTTTGAGCTGGTTCAACCGGCTTTGGAATGGGTGAATAAGGCCCCTCAACATATGACCAACTTGCGACGGCGGGTTCAGAAGTTATCTCCAGGGATCTCCCGTTTAAACCTGGCGGCAGAGGCCGTGACGGACCTGGGCGCCACCGAAGCAGAAAAAAAAGCGGAACAAAAGAAGTCCCCTACGGTCGTGTTGAAAGAGAATCGAGGGGCCAATTCAATTCTTAACTGGACAGGAACGCTCCTGATGGGTGCGAGCGAGACACTGGTCTTGCTGTACCTCTTGCTGGCTTCTGGTGACCTCTTTACAAGAAAACTCGTCCATGTAATGCCGACGCTGAGTGACAAGAAACACGTGGTGGAGGTCAGCCGTCAAATTGAGCAACAGATCTCCAAATACCTGATTTCAGTTTCGATTGTTAATGTCGGTTTAGGTGTTCTTGTCGGTGGGGGACTCCATTTCATGGGCGTATCTAATCCTGCAATGTGGGGTATGGTCGTGGTGATTCTGAATTATGTCCCTTACTTTGGCCCCTTCGTGGGTGTGATTTTGCTGTTCATTGTGGGTTTGCTTACGTTTGATACCTTCTGGGTGGTCCTTCTGCCGCCAGGATGGTACCTGCTGCTTCATCTGATAGAAGCGAATCTGATTACGCCGGTGTTGATCGGACACCGCTTCTCTCTCAATCCCGTGGTCATATTTGTTTCATTAATTTTCTGGTCTTGGCTCTGGGGCGTGCCAGGCACCCTAATGTCGGTTCCGATTCTGGTGTCCATCAAGGTCGTATGTGACCGAATTCCCAGGCTGTCATTGGTCAGCGAACTGCTCGCGAACTGAGCCCAGAACAGGATAGGGCCGCGAGGGCCTACTGGAGGATTGTTACACTTTTGAACCGTCTTATCGTCTGGTGGTATGTCGAGGGAACGTTCAAGCTTTTATCCCTAAAAGCCACTTATTCTTCCAATATGAGCAATATTGAACATACGACGATTGATACTGCCTCTATAATACCGCATATCTGAATGAATTTAATTTAAATAGAGGGAAGAAAAATGCATGGATCTAAAATGAATAAGAAAAATAATTCAAAAATGTGGTTGTTGGTCTTGCTGTCGGTCATTTTTATTTCAGGATGCAGTGACAATGATAGCCCTGGAGCTGGCGCGAATCTAATTCTCGCAAACGTAAGCACCACAAACCCTGACGACGCTGCCACAGGCGTTGCAATTAACCGGAAAATCACGGCAACCTTCAGTAAAACAATGGATGCAGCCACGATCACTTCTGCGACATTCACCTTGGTGCAAGGCACAACGCCTGTCTCGGGCACCGTGACCTATACAGGCACCACAGCGGTCTTCAGCCCCGCCAACGATCTGGCTTCCAATGCCTCCTTTACCGCCAACCTGAGCACCGAAATTAAAGATTCATCAGGCAAGGCGCTAGCAGCAAACAAATCGTGGAGTTTCACAACTGGTGCCACGGCTGCGTCGGGACCAGATCCTCTGATGCTGGGAACGGCGGAAAATTATGTCATCTTGGCGAAAGCAGGGGTTTCCACTACGGGAACCACCGCAGTCGTGGGAGATATCGGACTGAGCCCAGCCGCCGCGAGTGCCTTGACCGGTTTTTCAGAAACCCTCGATGCCACGGGCACCTTTTCGACAGCGGCACAAGTCACCGGAGAACTATTCGCCGCCGACTACAGTCCTCCGACGCCGTCTAAACTGACCACGGCGGTCCTCGATATGCAAACCGCTTACACAGACGCCGCTGGACGGGTCTTACCCGACTTCACCGAACTGGGCGCCGGAAATATCGATGGGATGACGCTTGATCCGGGTCTTTATAAATGGGGAACCGGTGTAAGCGTTCCGATCGGGGTCACCCTATCTGGGGGAGCCAACGACGTCTGGATTTTTCAGATCGCAGAAGACCTCACTGTTGGAAACGCGGCGATTGTCACCCTGAGCGGAGGCGCGCAGGCCAAAAATGTTTTCTGGCAGGTCGCCGGACAGGTGACGCTTGGAACGACATCCAATTTCAAGGGAATCCTCCTGTCTCAGACCTTGATTGCGCTGAATACCGGCGCAAAGCTGAACGGCAGGGCCTTGGCACAGACCGCAATTACATTAGATGCCAACGACATCACGGCACCTTAAGGCGGCAGGCACTTAAGTTGGACTTCCCCGTGTTTCTAAAATACGGGGAAGTCTGTTTTGTTATGAAACGTTGTTTGTAAGCCCATCAGGAGATTCACGTTCTTTTTCCCCTGATGGGCACTTAAAAAAATTACCCCGTACTCAAAGGAGAGTGAAGATGAAGATAAGGATAAGGAAGATGAATATAAGAAGCAGTCTGTTTTCTATCGGTCTCGCGATGGCCGTGGTCACCGTAAGTGGCTGCGCCTCACAACCGAAACTGACACATGAACAAATTCTGACTCAATATCAAGAAGTGGGTCAACTTGAATCTGCAGTCCAGAATGCCAGAATCAAAGATGCTGAATTGCTTGCGCCGAAAGGCTTTGTCGCGGCCAGCACTTCCCTAGAGCGTGCCATGAAGGCCGCTCGCAACAACAAGTCCGAAGTTGCAAAAACGGAGGCGAATGAAGGTCTTCAGATAATGGAAAAACTCAATCGTGATGTTGTGAGCAGCCGAGAAATCCTGGCTGAGGTGATGAATACGCGGGAGCGTGCTTATGTCGCTGGGGCCAAAACCTTACAGGGTGACAAAATTACAGCATTGGATGAAGATCTGAAAGAAACCGCTGCACTGGTCGAAAAGGGCAATGCCGAACAGGCGAAACAGCGTCGTCCCAAACTGATCGCAGATTATGCGCAACTTGAATTGGTGGCCTTGAAACAAGGCACCGTCGAACAAGCCAAGTCTGCCATTGCCAATGCCAAACAGCAAGGCGCTGAGAAACATGCCTCCAAAACCTTTGCCCAGGCTCAGGAGGAAATGGCGCTTGCCGTATCCATTTTGGATGCTGATCGGACCCAAATTGATAAGGCCGATTTACATGCAAAAAAGACAAAGTGGCTTGCAGAACAAAGTGCGGCAATCTCAGAAACGGTCAAAGACTTCGATCGGCGCGATTACACCATGGAAGATGTCGTGCTTTGGCACCAGGAACAACTTGGCACAGTCAACCAGCCATTAGGCGGACAACTTCCGTTTAACGAACCCAGCGACAGTGCGGTACTTAGTTTAAAAGGTGCCGTGATCAACGTGATGGAAGAAAGAAATCTAGCGCGTCATCAGCTGCAAGACGTAGAGCGGAAATCACAAGTCCAACTTAAGGATGCAGAGCATAAGATCAACTCACTGATGTCTGCCAATCAAGAAGAGCTACAGAATCTACGTGCTCAGCATGAACAGCAGTTGGCAAAAACAGAAAAAGAGCAGATGGCCTTGGCGCAAAAAGAGCTTATTGCGCAACAAAACGCAGACCGTCAGATTGCAGCCCTGAAGTCTGCCAATCAAGAAGAATTGGGGAAACTACGGACTCAGCAAGAAAAGCAGTTGGCGAGTACCGAAAAAGAGCGTCTGGCCTTTGAGAAAAAAGATCAGGCCGAGCAACAACAATTTGAAACAGTACAAGCCATGTTTTCGGGGAATGAAGCCAACGTCTATCGGCAGCGAAAAAATATTCTGATTTCCGCACATGGATTTCAGTTTCTATCCGGCCAAAGTGAAATCGAAGCGAAGAACTTCCCGATGATGAACAAAATCATCAAGGCCATCAAGACTTTTCCCAATGCGCGTATTGAGGTGGCCGGGCATTCGGATTCGATGGGAAATGATCAAAGTAACCAAAAGCTCTCGCAATCACGAGCCGAAAAGGTGGCCAAATTCTTAAAAGAAGTGGGTGGCGTCGCGCCGGATCACATTATGTCGCGTGGCTTTGGGGAAAGTAAGCCCGTCTCTTCCAATGAAACCCCGGAAGGTCGTGCTGAAAACCGTCGTATAGAGATTCAAATTGTGAATGACTAAAACGATGTGCTCCTGTCATCTGACAGGAGCACATCCCCCAATATGGGGGAAAAATAGAATCAGAAACAGAACACAAGGAGCATCCACAATGAAAATACAATGCTCTGTTCTAAGCTCCCCTTAATTTGGATAGGTTTAGACCTTGCTTCACACGCTTCCAATCTACATTTTAAATCCAATATCCGTGTTACGAAATCATAATGCGAGTGAGCCGGGGGTTTTCCTCAGGGATTAAGCCTGGGTCGTTACCGATCTACTTTAAAAAAAATCGTACCATTTCATATAGAAATCAAATCGTTACACAATTCTATCCTATTCGCTTAAAGCCATTTTAAATCATCGTGAATGATAGAGGTGATCCCCCTCTTTTGAGGGGATTGTTTTAATATTGTGGTTGCTATAAACTTTTATGCATGTATTAAATCCATTTAATTTGTATATTATCTGTATGGAGGAGCTTAAGGTGGGTCATGAAAAAATAAAAAAAATGCTTGTTTTTTTATTACTCTCCTTCTTCTATTTCACACCCTCACATACTTGTGCAGCAGAATTTTCTGATTTAATCCAAACGGGTGCAGCCTTTTTAAGCCATGTCGCGGCGCATGAAACCGGGCATAATGCGATGGGGCATATGGCAGGCGCTCAGGATGTAAAGACGAGTTTTTTTCAAACCCAGGGCGGAAGTTTTTTTGTTGGCGTGTCTTCAGCAGGTGCACTGGAACAAGAATCTGTACTGCCTTTTCGGGCGGCCGGGGTTGTAGCGTCCAACCATACATTTAATTTTGCATTATCCAGTTATCGTGCGCAGCCGACAACCTATAATAAAGCCCTCTTATTTTTTTCCGGGACAGATTTTCTTTGGTATTCGGTCTGGTCCTTTTACATCAAAGGAAGCGATGACCCCACTTATGACCCCGTTGGCATTTCACAGGAAACCGGACTTTCTTCTGAAGCTGTACTGAGTATTGCCTTGTTACAAACGGCAGTCAATGCGTTTAGGGCAGTGACAGGAGATGATACCTATATCCCTTATGTTTCTGTGGATGAAGGAAAAATGCGTGCTGGTGTCCGTATCCACTTTTGACCCTGCTCCCCTTATTTTTGCCACTTGATAAACATAGTCTCTGTGTAAAGAGGACTACTTGCAGTTTCTCAGTAAGCTGTGTCATCAATAAATCCATGTTTTTTCTATAACGTTTGTCTCCACAATGATCTATCCTGTTCAACCCGACGTGCGCTCTGTACTCGGTCTTTTGGAACTTGTTATAATTCAATCCAACTCTATGTTGTGGGGCGTTCTCTTTATTTGACATGATGTCCCTGGGTTTCGTTGTCTTCAGTATTGTGTGAAGGGAGGGTCATGACGGTGAACTGGGCTTTTTATTTTTATGGACAATGAACCTGATATTCTCGTTTTATTTGATGACGGCTGTAATGTTTGCGCGGGTTCAGTCGCGTTTCTTACACGACACGATTCACAATGCCGCTTTCAATATCTTTCCATTCAATCCGCAGATGGTCGGAAATTATATGAAAATGAAGGACTTGACCCGGAGAATATTCAAACCTTTGTCTTGATCAGAAATAAAAGGGCTTTTTTCAAAAGTGATGCGGCCATAGAAGCGGCCAATGCCCTTGGCGGGTTTTGGAGATGTTTGAATGTCTTTCGGATTGTGCCTAAATTGATCCGGGATGCGGCTTATGCGTACTTTGCAAAAAACCGTTACCGTTGGTTTGGGAGGCGAGAGCTTTAGAGTTTTATTTTTAAGCGTATTTCATAGATCGAGCGGCGCTATCGTGTACAAAGGTAGCGCCGCTATTTTTTTGAACCCTGCATAGATTTTTCAAGGATATCTATGTTTTAAGGTTTGCTTCGATCTCTGAGAGCTTATGTCGTGCAAGTGCAAGGTTTGATTTATCTCGATGAAGGGCCAGGTACATAAAGAGGTTCCCCTGTGTTCCCAGCATCCGAATGATGTGATACTGTGTACCCAAAGTGATCAATATGTCTTCGATATTCTCTTTCAAGCCCAAAGAGGACATGATTTTCATTTTGGCACGAACGACTTCGGTATTCCCTGCTGCGGCCACTTCCATATTCAGGTGATCTCCACCGCCTGCGGTTCCCAAAAACATACCGCTCTTTACATCCACCAGGGCGGCCCCAATTGCACCCTCAATTTCCATACATGCAGCGAGAGATTCTTTGACATTTGCCATTTTTTTATTTTTCCTCCGTCTCTTTGCCATATTCGGTTAAGAAATGTGAAATGCAGCGACTATTCTAATGATCGCGTCATTGTTGTTTTAAATGTGCTCTATGCCTTCATGGCATTAAAATTGATCCTTTTTATGTTTACCTGAGTAAAGTTACCACACTATAGCGGATCGTCAAGTGGGTGAAATCTGTGTGAGATTAATCATTTAAAGGGGAAATTCAGGTGTTTCAGAAATGGACTTGAGTGAATAAAAAGGAGCTTCTTTTAAGTTTGTGGTTCTTCATAATAGTGATGCACTTTTTGAGAAATGAGTAAGATCATTAACCAGGCCAGCAGCATTGTGACGAGGGTATGACTTAAAAAATGATCGCCAATAAACATTTTATAAAGCCCTAAAGCCCATCCGATGCTTATGGCCATAATGACTGCGACGGTTTTATTTTTTTTCTTTTTAAACAAAAAATAGAGCGATAAGAGTGCAAAGCCTCCACTGGCATGGCCTGCGGGAAAACATTTTATTGTTTCGTTTTGGATAAAGTCTTTGGGGTAGCTTGTTAAAACCGTCACATAAGGATAGCGGCCGCCATAGTGAATGAGGTCTCTTGGGCAAGGGGTATTGGTGGTGGCTTTGAGGGTGCCGACAAGCAAAGAGAAGGCACGGACAAGCAGGAAAAGAGCACGATGAATAAGCCGGGCTTGTAGTCGCGAACGATCTTCTTTTTTCTAAAAAAAAGGAGTGAAATCAAAACCATCAGGATAATCAAAATATAGACGACTTTAATGCCGTCATAAAATATGAATTTTAAGACAGGTTCATTCCGATCCACGATCCATCGGTTCAGCTCAAAATTATAAAAATAATCCTGCAGCCACAGATCGATATTCAGCCACTCTAGAATAATAATGGAAAAAAACAGAAAAAAAATTGTTAATCCGATGTTTTTAGTCATGTGTTATGGGTGGACGATCCAACGAGATAGAACACTTATTAAAATAAGCTCAGGGTCTGTAAAGAAATAAGGTGTGCAGATTACGAACTGCACGAAAGCATCGAGCATCCTGCGCGTGAGCGTGCCCAGTCGGGGCGCTTTTTTGCGTATTCTTCCTTGCCGGGCTGCTCGTCGTAGGGACGGCGTAGGAGTTCGAGCAAGTCGTTCACCATCGTGTGGTCGCCTTGTTCGGATTTGTCGATGGCGAGTTGGGCGAGGTAGTTGCGCAGCACATATTTTGGGTTGACCGCATTCATCTTTTTACGCCGGGCATCGTCGTTCACACCGTCTTTTTGAAGACGGGTGAGATAGCGCCGCAGCCATTGAGCCATTTTGCTTCGGTAGCTTGTACTCAGCTGGTCAAGCACATAGTAGGCATCCAGTATTGGCATCATTAACATGTCATCGCTGACTTGATCCAGGGCCTTTCCATTAAGCTCCAGTTGGGAAAGGTTGCGGTAGAAAATCGTCATGTCCGTTTCGACTATCTGCAAAAGTGTGAGCAGATCACTGATCAAGTCTTCGTCCGTTTCGGCTTCGTATGTCTGGAAGCCCAGTTTTTGGGTCATCATGGTTTGCCACTGCGATTCATAGCTTTTGGCGTATTGATTGAGTGAGGTTTCAAAGGGTTCGGTTTCGCCGACCAAAGGATAAATGGCGTGGGCCAGTTGCAGGAGGTTCCATTGGGCGATTTGGGCCTGATGGCCAAAACGGTAGCGTTTGCCGTTTGCGTCTGTGGTGTTCGGGGTCCAGTTCGGATCGTAATTTTCAAGCCAGCCGTAGGGGCCATAATCAATGGTAAGCCCTAAAATAGACATGTTGTCGGTGTTCATCACGCCATGAACAAAACCGACACGCATCCAGTGTACAATCATTTCTGCTGTCCTCTGACACACTTCATCAAACCAGGTGAGGATGGTTTCTTTTGAGGCTTCTTCAGTATCTTTGTGCAAGTGCGGAAAATCGGTACGCAGGGTGAAGTTGACGAGTTGTTTTAGAATATCGTTTTCCCCGCGTGACGCTAAAATCTGAAAATTGCCAAAACGGGTGAAAGAGGGCGCGACCCGGCAGACAATCGCCCCCGGCTCCTGTTTTGGATGACCGTCATAAAACATATCGCGAAGAACCATCTCGCCTGTCGTGACGAGGCTTAAGGCCCGTGTTGTTGGTACTCCAAGGTGAAACATTGCTTCGCTGCAAAGAAATTCCCGTACGGATGAACGCAGTACGGCCAAACCGTCGGCGGTGCGTGAATAGGGTGTTGGCCCGGCGCCTTTTAATTGCAAGGCCCAACGTGTGTTGTTTTGATTGACAACTTCGCCGAGGTTAATCGCGCGCCCGTCGCCGAGTTGTCCGGCCCAGTTGCCAAATTGATGCCCGCCATAACACATGGCGTAGGGGTCCATGTCCGGCAAAAGACGGTTTCCCGCAAAGGTTTGTGTAAAGGCTTCGCTTGTGCAGTCTTCCGGGGAAAGATCGAGTGCTTCGGCGACCTCCCGTGCATAGGCGACCAATGTGGGCTCCGCCATCTTTTTGGGCTGCACACGGGAATAGCAGGCCCCCACGACCTCGCGCCGGTGATTGGCCAGGGCGGGATCCGCCGGAAGTTCGCGTGTAAAACGGTTGTCGAAACGCAAGGTATCGAGTGTTTTATATGTTTTTCGATCAGTCATGATATATTTTGTGACTCCTATATTCAACAAGATGTCGTATTGGCATCGAAGCTCTGCAAACAGTATAAGGCATGCTATCAATCCTCGTCTCCCTTCTTTTTTATTTTTCTCAGGAAAACTTGAAGATCGTCATGACTGTTTCTATACTCAGGGCCTTGAAGATAGCGGTAATTAACGGAAGTGGAGTTGTGCCTCGGTGAAGCTTGGGTTTTGGCATAAAATGACTGTCACGATTCCGGCGGCCTTGGAAGAGCGTGGATCGGCCTTATTGGTCGCGCTCGGAGCACAAGGGGTATGGGTCGAAGAGGCGGGAGAACAGGTGCATCTCAATGTGTTTTTCCCAGAATCTGTTTCAGTCGCGGATGCGGAGGGCTTGATTCAAGGGGCGTTTGTGGCTTTGCTTCCTGAAAAACTGGAGATCCGATCTGAAAGACTGCCAGAAGAGGAATGGCAGACGGCTTGGCAGACGCACTCGATTCCCATTCAACAGATCGGCGAAAAACTGGTGATTGTGCCACCCTGGGAAAAAAACCGACTTATTGCCTCAAATCGTAAGGTGATTGTGCTTTCTCCGGGCATGGCCTTTGGCACCGGCACACACGCCACGACACACAACTGTTTGGTGATGCTGGAAAAGGCGGTTTTGAAGGTCGGGGAGGGGCGTCTCTTGGATGTTGGCACGGGCAGCGGCATTCTGGCCATTGCCGCCGCAAAGCTCGGTGTGCGGCATATTACGGCCACGGAGATCGATCCTGTGGCTTTGGCCGTGGCCCAAGAAAATGCCAAAGCAAACAGGGTGGTTTCGAAAATGATTTTTCGGGCATCTATCCCCGCACACAGCCGATACAATTGTTTGCTGGCAAATTTGACCTCGTCTGTTTTACTCGAATTAAGCGAAAGGTTAACGCAGGCCGTTTTACCCGGTGGGACCCTTGTTTTATCGGGGATGTTGAAAGGCGCACATGAAGCCGTGCTTGCACGTTTCCAGACTGCCTGCACCCTCATTCAATTAAAAGAAAAAGACAATTGGGTGAGCCTTTTCATGCAGAAAAAATAAGACCCGCTGTTCAGCGATTCAAGGCCCGTATTGCTCGGTGTTTTATGCGGTGCGTTTCTCAATTTCCTGTATTTTCTGGTCGATGATGTTTCGTGCGTATTTCAGTGTCTCTGTCTGAATTTGGGTTAAAAGCGGGTTTTTTTGTTTTGGAAGCGCCACTTTCATTTCGATGTAATTTGAGGCCATTTCAAAATCCCGATGATCCGCAATCAGAATTTCGACTTCAGAGGCATCGCTTGTTTCTGAAACTTCTGTATATTGTATGTCCATGATCTCTCCCATTCGATGATTTAATGATGTTGTCTCAAGCTGCGCTTTTCACGACCTTTGAATCAGGGTAATGGCCGCCCGTGATGAAAGCTGGGGCGGCCATTACAGAAAAAAGTGGATTAGTTTTTTTCTTTTTCTTCTTCTTGCGCTTCAGCCTCTTCAGTCTCTTCAGTCTCTTCGGGTTCTTCTTTCACATCCAGTTCTTTATGAAGTCGTGTATCGATATCCACGATACGTGCTTCCCGTTCGGCCAGTTCCTTTATTTTTTCCTGAACCCCTAATTCTGCGGCCATTTTGTCCAGCCGGTTTTGAGAGATTTTTTCATAAACCGCATTGCCCAATTCTGCCAAAAGTTTGGTCAATTGTGTTTCAATGCGAACCCTTTCACGGCGGAGCAGGGTAATTTCGACCCCTTCGCCCGCCTTTTCGGTCAAGGTGTGTACCGCTGACAAAGCCGAATCAAAACCCATTTCCATGCCTCTGTAAATCCTGTCCCACAATTTCATCGTGCTCGCCTCCGTTTAAAAGGGGTCTTTGTGATCCCTTTTTCAATAATCCAACATGCGCTATTTATGTTTCATATGACTTTTATAGAGATAAGACGCGCCGAGCTCAAAATCAAGGGGGAGAAGGTGTGACTTTATTATGAATATATGAATAATTTGGCCTCTTCACTCAAAGCAGAAACTTTAGCGCAAGATCAAATCTGTAAAGACAGAGCCTGCGGCGATGGCGGCGTTGATGAAGGGTTTGGGCCAGACGCCAAGGAAGATCACCCCTGCGATGCTGACATAAAGCGCAACTTTAAGCGGCGCGGGGATATGAATGGGCGTGGTTTCTTTGGGTTCGACGGAATAGATTTTTTTGACGACAATCAGATAATAATAAAAAGAAATGACCATGTTAATGAGGGCGACGGAGACCAGAAAGATGAGCCCCTGATTCACGGCGGCGGTGATGATATAGACCTTCCCGATAAATCCGGCGAGCGGTGGTACCCCGGCGAGTGAAAGCAAAAATACCAGCATGGCAAAAGCCATTAAAGGGGAGCGGCGGTTGAGTCCGGCAAAATCGTCAATTTCGTCTTTGTCGGTGAGATTCTGAAAGATGATGACGACGACAAAGGCCCCGATATTGGCAAAAAGGTAGGTGAGGATGTAAAAGAGAATGGCTTCGATGCCGAGCCGCGTACCAGCGGCCATGCCGATGAGCACGGTGCCAATCTGCGCGATGCCGGAGTAGGCCAGCAGGCGTTTCATATTTTTTTGTGCAATGGCGGTGATGTTGCCATAGGTCATGGAAAGGATGGAAATCGTGACAATCATCCATTGCCAGTCAGCTTTTAATCCGAGAAAGGCCCCGAACACAACGCGTAAAAAGATGCCAAAGGTCGCCGCTTTTGGAACGACGGAAAGATAGGCCGTTACCGTGGTGGGCGCACCTTGATAAACATCCGGAACCCAAGTGTGAAAAGGCACTGCGCCCAGTTTATAGCCGATGCCGATAAAAACAAAGAGTAGTCCGATGACAAGACCCAATGTGGCTTCTGGCGGATTTTGTGCAATTTCCTGAAAGAGGATAGTGCCTGTTGAGCCGTAAATGAGGCTGACGCCGTAAGTAATCAGACCGGCCGAAAGCGCACCCAGAATAAAGAATTTAATCGCGGCTTCGTTTGATTTGAGATCGTCTCTTAAGTAGGCGACCAGAATGTAAAAACCAAAGGTCGAAAATTCGAGTGTGATGAAAAGCGATAGAAAATCGTTGGCAGAGACCATGAACATCATGCCGAGTGCCGCAAAGAGCATCAGAAAATAATATTCGCCTCTAAAATAAGGAATTTTTTCAACGGCATTGATGGAGGCGAGGGTCATCAGAATAGTCGAGAGGAGTATGAAAATCTTAAAAAAGATTGCCAGACGATCAAGAACGAACATGGTGCCGAAAGAGGTGCCACTTGTGCCGTCCACAGCATAAAGAACGAGTAGGGCGGTGATCAGGGTCATGCCTGCAATCGAAAAATAGGCGACCTTTGATTTATGTGTTTTAGGGAAAGCCAGATCCATACCCAGCACGAGACAAGAAAGCAGAACCATCCAGAGCTCGGGCGCGATGAGTCGTAAGTTTAAATCAGCGAGGCTCAGGGTCGGCGGTATCATCTCAGGAATCGTCTCCATCTTTTAGCGTGGGCTGAATTTGTTGGGCGATGGCTGCGGCCGGTTTGCTGTCAAATCGGGCCAAAATGGGGTGGATGCCTTTTTCAATCACGCTGATAAATCGGCCTGGGAAAATGCCAAAAAAGAGGGTGAAAAAGACGAGGAGCACCAGAGGCAGGCGTTCGTACCATGTTGTGGCATCTTTGACTTTTGCCATTTTGGGGTTTAATTCTCCAAAAAACATATCGCGTGTCATCCGGAAATAATAGGCCCAGGTAATCGTTACGGCCAGGGCGGCAATAATGGTTTGCACGGGATAGACACGCCACGCCCCCATAAAGACCATGAGTTCCCCGACAAAGTTCATCCCGCCTGGCAGCCCAAAAGACGCTGCGGCTCCGACGACAAAACATGAGGTGACAAAAGGCATTTTGTGCACCAGTCCACCGAGGGAGGGGATATCGAGTGTATCGGTTTGATAATAAATAAAACCGGCGAGAGCAAAGAGCAGCCCCATGGCCATTGCGTCGGCATAGAGGAAGAAGACTGCACCGGTAAGGCTGATATGGTTGAGCGAAGCCAGGCCGAGAAAGATGTATCCCATGTGGCCGACGGAAGAATAGCCGATGACAAACTTTGTGTCTTTTTGAAGAAAGGCGACCAGACCGCCATAGACGATGTTGATGACACAAAGAATGGCGATGAGCGGCATCCATTCTGCTGTGGCTTCCGGGAAGAGATAAAAACAAATACGGATGATTGTGAAATGCCCCAGTTTTTTCAAAACCCCCGCGTGCATCATACTTGCGGCGGGCGGCGCGGCGGCATACCCGACCGGAGACCAGGAATGGAAGGGGAATATGGCGGCAATGGGCGCGAATCCTACAAAAATGAGTAAAAAGGCGATTTCTTTAATCCCGCTTGAAAGCTGTCCCTTTTCGGCGATATCGATGATGTTAAAGGTGTTGAGGCCGGTTTTAACATAGACGAGCAAAATGCCTAAAAGTGCGATGACGGCGCCGAGCGAGAGGTAGATGGTCAACTTCATCGCCGCGTATTCTTTACTGTTTTTGTTAAAGTTCAGAATGAAAGAGACAGACTGGCGCTTCTCTTCCCCCTTCATGTTGACCTCTCCTTTCATGTCTTTGTAGCCTTTGGTATGTCTCCCCCAAATGGTGAGAAAAAGGTACATAGGAATCACGGACAGCTCATAAAAGAAGAAGAGGAAAAAGAGGTCAAGCGACATGTAGACCCCCATTGTTGCGGAGCCTAAGATCAGAAGGTTGATATAAAATTCTTTCAAACGGTCTTTGACATCCCAGGAGACAAAAATACCGCAAAACATCAGGAGTGAAGAGGCCAGAACCATCGGTGCGCCAATACCGTCTACACCTAAAAAGAAGGAAATACCGAGGTTTTCGGACCAGACAGATTGTTCGATAAACTGAAAACCACCTTTGTTAATGTCAAAGGCATAGAAGAGATAAAGCGAAAAAAGGAATGAAAGTCCGGCGAAAGATGCGGCAAGGCCCTGAACCAAACCTCGTTGTTTGTTGGGAATAAAAAACAGGATCGTTGCCCCAATAAAGGGCGTAAAAAGAATGATGGATAAGAGGTGGGCCTGAATCATCCTTGTTCCTTAAATTGAAGGTCTGAAATATTGAAAGTCTCCTGACGATTAAAAAGCAGGGTTTCTTCCAGCATTGTGGTCAGGCTTTTTTGGAGGGCTTCACGTGAAGCTTCCAGGCAGTTGATTCCCGGAACCTCTTCGATCCATCCAATCCATGCGTCTGCATCTTTGATGATCGCCGCTGTATATTGTTCACTCATGATGCGTCCTAAATTAAGGTGACTGATTTATTTTTGATTGAATCAGTAATGTGTCGTTTTTCGGACTTTCAGCCATTTTCTGCGTTGCGGCAACCCGGTCTGTAATGAAGGTGACCGAGCTATCCATCATTCTCAAAAAAGGAAAGGGATAGATGCCCATCCAGAGTATGACCACGACCAGCGCCGTGCAAATGCCGATTTCTATCCGGTCGAGATCCAGCAATTTTTTGTTTTCCGGATTGTTGAGTTCCCCCATCATTGTTCGCTGATACAACCAAAGCAAGTAGGCACCAGCCAGAAGCACTCCAATGAAGGCGGGGGCCGCGATGTATAAATTACTTTTCATTGCGCCGATCAAAATGAGCAACTCTCCGACAAAACCGTTTGTGCCTGGAAAAGCGAGTGATGAAAGGCTGATGACAAGGTAAAAACCGGCCAGTATCGGCACCTGTTTGGCCAGACCGCCATATTCCTTGATATCGCGTGTGTGACGTCGGTTGTAGAGAAAGCCAACGATAAAAAAGAGGCCGGAGGTCGAGATGCCGTGGTTGATCATTTGAATGATACCGCCCTGAATCCCTTCGGAATTGAGCGCAAAAATACCCAAAATCACAAAACCCAGATGGCTGATGGAAGAATAGGCAATTAATTTTTTGATGTCGTTTTGAGCGAGCGCGAGCAGTGCGCCGTAAATAATGCCGATGACCCCTAAAATGGACATGAGGGGGACAAAATAGGTCGAGGCTTCAGGCAAGAGTGGCAGTGAAAAGCGCACAAATCCATAGGTGCCCATTTTCAAAAGGACGCCGGCCAGTAAAACGCTTCCGGTCGTTGGGGCTTCGACATGGGCATCGGGCAGCCAGGTATGAAAAGGAAACATCGGAACCTTGAAGGCAAAACCAAAAAAGAGCAGTGTAAAGACCCATATTTGTTTCTCTGATGTAAGCGGCACTTTAAATAGATCTAACAAGTCAAAAGAGTAGATGCCAGTCGCACTCTGATGATTTAAATAGAGAATGACAAAGCCGACGAGCATCATCACACTGCCCAGCAGGGTGTAGAGCACAAATTTAAGGGAGGCATAGTTTCTTCGCGCGCCGCCCCATGTTTTGATCAGGAAATACATGGGCAGCAGCATAATCTCCCAAAGCAGGAAAAACAGGAAGAGATCCAGTGCGCAAAACACGCCGATGACCGTGGTTTCCAGTACAAGCAGGCAAATGACATATTCTTTAAAATAGTGGTCGATGCCTTTCCAGGAAAAAAGCAGGGTGAGCACAGAAAGAAAGGTGGTCAGTACGACGAGCAGGACACTCACGCCATCGACCCCGACGTGATAGGTGATGCCCAAAGGCGCAATCCAGTCGAGACGCTCGACAAACTGCATATCTGGTGTGCCCTCACGGAAAAAAATAAGAAGCAGGGTCGAAAGTAAAAAAGAGGTGAGGGTGGCGAGCAAGCCGAATTTTTTGATTTGTTTTTCATCATTTACAAAAACAAGCAAGACTGCGACAAGCAAGGGAATGAAGATCGTGAAGGACAAAACGGAAAATCCAAGCTGATCTTTCGCAAATATTTCACCAAGGGTACTGAGCATCAATACATCACTTTCTATTTAACCGCGACCATAAATTGTATGAGTTGATCTCCAAGAAGGACATAGAGGTTCACCAGAATAAAAATACCAATGATAATCATCATTGCATAGTTGTGAACAGAGCCTGTCTGGAGGCGTTTAAGAATATGGGCGGCGATATGATTGAGATAGCCGATGACATTAATGAATGCATATACGACATACTTTTCAAAGGCATTTGAAAACCAGCTGCCACCAAAAACCCCACGGCCAATTTCGTTGACGATGCGGTCAATGACGCCTGTATCAAATTTTTGGCAAAGGACGATAAACCATTTTGTCGGAGCGATAATGGCTTTTTTGTAGACCACGATAATAAATTCTTCCCAGATGGAAATCGGCCCATTCGCAAATTTCATAAAGAATGTTCCCGCTTTCCGATAAAACCAGTCTGTATCGAGGCTGATGGTCTCATGAGGGCGGAGCTTTTCGACAAACATGAGGAATACGACTAGGGCGGTCAGAAGGATCTGAAACTGTATCACGAAATGACTCATTGTGAAGGCATGGTATTCCACGTCCGGGAAGGGCAAATAATCGGTCAGATAATGGGGTTGTACTCCGAGCATAAAACAGAATATGGCCGCCAATGACATGCCAATGATCATATTCGGAGGTGGGTCAGTGACTTTAAGTCTTTTATCCCGGCCGACAAAAACATTAAAAGGCAGTTTGAGTGTTGTGGAGAGGAAGGTTCCTGATGCCGCCAGCGTTAAAAGCAGTGTCGTAATGGGGCGATGGGCTTCCGCTGCGCTGGAAATAATCATGCCTTTGCTTATAAAACCGTTAAAGAAAGGTACGCCAGAGATTGAGAAGCCGCCGATCATGTAGAGCGCTGCTGTAATTGGCATCACCTTGCCGAGTCCGCCGAGCTCCGTCGCTTTGCGTTTTCCGGTCATGTAAATCACTGCACCCATGCCCATCATCAACAAACCTTTAAAGAGAATATTATTAATGGCGTGGGCCACGGCCCCATTTAAGGCCAGTTCTGATCCGATCCCAACCGCAGTGACCATGTATCCAACCTGGCTGATGATGTGGTAAGAAAGGAGCCGCCGAATATCGTTTTCCAGAATGGTCATCCCCAAGCCAAAAAGAGTCATGAAGAGGCCGACATAAATCAAGACCTCTGCACCCGGAAAGCCGCGCACAAGTGTATAAACGGCGACTTTTGTCGTAAAGGTGGCAAGCCAAATCGTCCCCGTCACGCTTCCTTCAGGATAGGCATCCGGTAGCCAGGCGTGAAGGGGGGGGCCGCCTGCATTGACTAAAAATCCAAAAAGCATGAGTCCGCCGGCCCACCCACTTGGGGAAATTGCACCAAAGCTGGCGTCACCCGTATTTACAACATGAACGATAATCCCACCCAGGAGCATCACTCCCCCAAAGGTATGGATCAGTAAATAGCGAAAACCGGCTCCAGCTGAGCGGGAATATCCTCCAAACCATATGATAAAGACCGAGGAAAAGGACATGATTTCCCAAAACAAAAAGAGGCTAAAGAGGTCACCGGCAAAAACAGCGCCCATTGCGCCGCCAGCGTACACAAAGGCTGCGATGTGTTCTCGAACTGTTTTTAAATGAAAACCATAAACCATACCGATGAATCCGATAATGCTGAAAATAAAAGCAAAGACGAGGCTTAAGTTATCTACACGGCCAAAAATCAGTTCTTGTCCCATAACATTCAGGACTCCGTGTGTCCCTTTTGAAGCATAATAAAGAGGGAGGATGGAGAGTAAGGGGACTCCCAATTGAACCAACTTTCTTTTGGTCTCATTTAAAAAAGGGAGTATGGCCGCTCCGATGAAGAAAAAGAGTGCTGGATGAACCCAATGAATCATTGAATCACCGCCTGGGTTAAGGCCATGAAATAACTTGGGAAGAGGCCGATTAAGAGGGACATGACCGCAGTAAAGACCAGTGGCACAACCACGAAGTAGGGGGCTTCTTTTATATCGTCATGATGAATCCCGTAATTCCCTTCCGCATCTGCGGCGAGTTCTGCGGGTTTATGGAAAAAAGCTTTGTAGACGATGGGGACAAAATAAGCCACATTTAAAACGGTACTGGTCAGCAAAACAAAGAGAATTGGAAGTTGATTGGCCTCAATTGAGCCGATCGCCAAATACCATTTTGTGATGAATCCGGCAGCCGGAGGAACCCCAATCATACTAAGGGTTCCGATGGCAAAGGCGGTCATTGTCCAGGGCATTTTTCTGCCGATGCCATTGAGTTCGCTGATTTTGATTTTGTGCGTTGCAACATAAATAGATCCCGCGCAAAAAAACAGGGTGATTTTAGAAAAAGCGTGATTGGCGATGTGCATCACACTGCCGGTCATGCTGCTTGGGGTTAGTAAGGCTGCGCCTAGGATAATGTATGAAAGCTGGCTGATAGTGGAGTAAGCGAGTCGCGCTTTGAGATTGTCCCGCGTAAGGGCATAAATCGAGGCCATAATAATGGTAAATGAAACAAAAAAGGCTGTGGGAATGCCTAAATTTAAGGAAGCCATTAAGTCTACGCCAAAGACGTGGAAAATCACCCGAAGCACGGTAAACACACCCACTTTGACGACAGCAACGGCATGCAAGAGTGCACTCACGGGTGTAGGGGCGACCATGGCCGCGGGTAACCAGGCATGAAAAGGCATGATGCCTGCTTTTGCGATACCGGCAATAAAAAGAATATAAATGACCGTCAGCATCATGGGCGAGCCTTGACCGTTAAAAAGACCGCCTTTTGCAAAATCGAGTGTGCCCGCGACATTGTAGGTGAGGATCAGCGCCGCCAGAAAGAACGTTTTTGAAGTACCAAAGAGGTAGATCATGTATTTCTTGGCACCTTCAAACGCGGTCTGGTTTCCTTTATGGGAAACCAATGGGAAAGTGGCAAAACTTAAAATTTCGTAAAAAATAAACAGGGTCAGCAAGTTTGCAGAAAAGGCGATGGCCAGGGCTGAGGAAACACTGATGGCAAAACAGGAGTAATAACGGGTTTGATGGATTTCCTTGGCCGTCCTCATGTAGCCGATGGAATAACATGAGGTAACAATCCAAAGAAAAGATGCGACCGTGGCAAAAAATAACCCGAGCGGATCGGCTTTAAATGCGATTTCCAAACCCGGAACAAAGGTAAATAGCGTGTAATGGAAGGTCGCTCCTGCAAGTACGGCAGGGGCCATTGATATCACGATGAGGAATTTTATGATTCCCGCGCCGATGGAGATCGCTTCTCTTTGGTTGGGATGATGATCGAATTTTAAGATCAGCCCTGCAGCGACTAAAGAAACCAGGACAGCTAAAAAAGGCCGGATCGACTCGATGGACTCCACGCTACATTTTTCCTGACGATATATTCAAAATTACCACTTCATTAAGTTCAGTTCGTCCACATTGGTCGTTGCTTTACGACGAAAGAGGACAATAATAATGGCCAGCCCCACAGCGGCTTCTGCTGCCGCGACGGTAATAATAAAAAGAGAAATAACCTGCCCATCAACCTCGCCAAAATGATGTGAAAAAGCAACCAGATTAATATTGGCCGCATTCAACATGAGCTCAATGGAAAAAAGAATAATCAAAAAGTTTTTTCTGATCAGAATGCCGACTAATCCGATCACAAACATCATGGTTGAAACAGTGACATAGTAGGATAAGGGGATCATGGGAGCCTTCTTCCTGATTTATGCATCGGCTTCCCGGTATTTTTTTGCCAGAACCAATGCGCCAATAACGGCACCGAGCAGAATCATGCCCACGATTTCGAAAGGGAGTAAATATTTGTTAAACAGGGAAAGCCCGATTTCTGCTGTATTGCCCAAGGCGGCTAACTCTTCTGATTTGGCGACGGGTGGTTTTGAAAAAAAAGGGGCTTTAAAAAGACCGATCAATATTTCGATGAGAATCACGACCCCAAAAAAGAGGGCCACCCAAACCTGTTTATGCAGAAAGTCTTCGGGGGTTTTCAAATTAAGGAGCATCAAGACAAAGAGGTAGAGCACCAGAACGGCCCCTGCGTATACGATCATTTGAATTGCGGCGACAAATTCGGCATTGAGCAATATAAATAAGCCAGCCACATGAAGCAATGTGGAGAGCAGCGCCAGCGTACAATAGATCGGACTGCGGAACCCGATTGTCATAATTGAGGACAAAATCGTGAGTACCGCGAAATAGAGGAAAAAGGATATTTCAACCATCTACTTGTGCTTCAACCTCTTCTTTTTGTTCTTCTTCTTGTTTTCTTGAAGAGGGGAAGCGGTATCGATATTCACTGACCGTTTCATCCTCGCCTTCCTGGTTATGGGCAATAAGGTAACCTTTTGCCTGACCATGCCACTTTTCCCCAATTTCATAGAGTTTGGCTTTATCAAAAACGAGGTCTCTTTTGTTACTCGTTGAATATTCATACATTTTGGTCATGCCAAGTGCATTCACGGGACAGGCTTCAACACAAAATCCGCAGAAGACACACTTTGTCATATCGATATCAAAAGACGTGGCAAAACGTCTGACGACATGGTCATTTTCCTCGACAGCGCTCACGACGGTAATGCAGTAAGAGGGGCAGGCCGCATTGCAAAGATCACATCCGACACAGCGCTCTTCGCCACTTTCGTATCGTAGCAGACAGAGTGCGCCGCGATGCGTATCGGGCAAGGTGTTTTTTTCATGCGGATATTGAAGGGTGACCTCCTTTACGAAGTAATGACCAAAGACCATTCTCAAGGCTTTGAGAATTTCAGTAAAGAAGGCACTATGAAATAATTTATTCATGATACTTCGGTATCCTCTTCAGATGGAGTCTCTTGAGCCTCTTGCTGGATGGTTTCCGGTGGTGTTTCCATAGGCAAAACACGTAAATCCACTGAAGCCGGACGTTCGAGCGTAACTACTCCTTTTTTAAAGTAGATGACTTTTGTTAAAGGGTCGACTTCGACTTTAAGCAAATCCTTGACGGGAGGGTCATTAAAATGGATAGGGAATTGAACCAGGCCCTTTGGTAGATTCGGGGAAACTTCAATCTTGACTTCAAGCTGGCCCAGTTCTGATTGAATATGAACCGGATCTCCCGTAATCAATCCACCCAGTGTTTCGGCATCGGCTTCGCTCATGAGTAGAACCGATTTGTTGTAAATTTTCATCAAACCTTTGTCACGGGTGGTGAGTTTTCCTGAGTGATAGAGAACTTGTTCCATAGACAAATGGATTTCTGTTTCCGCATCTTGCGGCGGTTTTGTTGCGGCATACCGCCCGGAGATGTGACTGATAAATTGTGCATCAAGGTAGGCCTCCGGCTGAGGCTTAGGAGGATCGGCCTGATAATAACCCGGCACCATCTTTGCTATTTCATCATGGATTTCTTCGACCGAGCGATATTGAATGGGGTGACCCAGGTGTTTGGATAAATCGGTGAAAATTTTCCAGTCGGGTCTTGCCTCACCACGCGGATCGAAGGCTTCTGAGACACGATTGACTGCGCCAGCCATATTGGTATAGGTTCCTTCGTTTTCTGCAAAGACGGCGGCAGGAAGGACATAATCTGCCATTTCCCCTGTTTCGGTCAGGAAAGGATCCTGGCAGATGATGAGGTCGACTTTTTCCAGAGCTTCCCGAACCTTCATTTCCGCAGGCAATGTTCCCAGAGGATTTTCACCGACCAGGTAAAGCGCTTTGATTTCGCCGCGATGCGCGGCTTCGATGATTTCGGGTAATGTGAACCCGCTTGTTTCCTGGCCGGGTTCCGGGAGTGCCGCATGCCATGTACTTGAAAAACGCTCACGGTCGGATTGAGACAAAAAGTCAATCTGGCCTGGCAGAAATTCGGGCACCCCTCCCATATCGACCGCGCCTTGTTCATTGTTTTCTTCGCAAACGGGAAGTACCCCTGCCCCTTCTTTTCTAAACAAGCCGCATAAAAGGGCGAGGTCGATTAAACGCAAGACGTTTTCATAAGCGTCGGGTTTGGAGACGATCCCTTCACCCCAGAGCAAAACCCCGCGTTTTGAGTTTGCCAGTGCCTCGGCGGTTTCCTCGATTTTTCCCCATTCCAAAGCGGTTTTTTCTGAAAGGGCCGTTTGAGAAAGCGCTGCGGCGGCGCTTTTCATGTTCTCATAGGCTTTGGGGTATTTTTCGATAAAATCTGGATCGGCCAGATCTTTTTCAATAACGACCTTAACCAGGGCTTGAATCAGATCTGTTTCAGAATCGAGCGCAATTTGCAGGGGGTGCGTTGCGAGATTGAGAATATTGGTTTTGCTGGTGTCGGCTACAAAAAGCTGTCCGCCATATTCTGTCATGGACGCCTTGGGCCGAAGGGCCGCAATGGGGTTGGTTTCGGTCAGGTTTGAACCGACCATGAAAATGGCGTCAGAAAGCGCGAGTTGTTCGTAGGTGATGGTTGCTTTGCCAATTTTTAAGGCGGTTTGCATCGCATGGACTGAATTCATATGTCCGTATCGTGCTGCGGTGTCGATGTTGTTTGTTTTTAAAACGGAGCGCATCAACCTCTGAAAAAGATAGACGGACTCATTGGTGCATCGGCCGCTCACGAGCCCTGCAATGGCCTGTGGCCCGTAGGTTGTTTTAATGTCGTTTAGCTGTTTGCCAATTTGCATCAACGCGGTAAACCATGCGGTTGGCTGAAGGCTGCCATTTTCTCTGCTGAGGGGCTTCGAAAGTCGGTCTTTGCTCATGACATAGTCAAAGCCAAAACGGCCCCGGACACAGATGCCGCCATGTCCTTCTCCGGGTTCGACCTCATATCCAAATTTAGAGGTGTAAGAAAGTTCCGAGGTGACGACCTGAATATCCCGGTCACTGGTTTCTAAGGTGATGGTACAGCCGTCTGAGCAGAAACTACAGGTGGTTTCTGTCTTTTTAAGCTGCCAGGGTTTGAAAGTGTATTTTGAAAATTTGCTGACAATAGCTCCAACGGGGCAAACGGCCAGACAGTCGCCGCAAAACTCACAATAAAGCGTTTCACCGCCGTGGGCACCGACGTGTTTTTGTTTGTCTTTCTTATAGAAGCAGAGGGCGTCCACCAACTGCACTTCTTTGCAGACATTGATGCACTGTCCGCAGAGAATACAGCGCTCCATATTAAAATCGAGCACGATGCTCCGTGTGTCTTCGGGGATTTCTTTTCGTTTTGCTTCCTTGATGTCGTAGACTTCAAGATCGTAAGCCATGTCCTGAAGTTCGCATTGGCCGTCTTTGTCGCACACAGGGCAGTCCAGCGGATGAGTCGTCAAGTGTTTTTCGACGGCCCCTTTTCGGGCTTCGACCATTTCGTCTGTTCCGGTACGGACGACCATGCCTTCGATGACTTTGGCTGTGCAGGCACGGACGTTATTTTTCTTTCCTTCGACTTCGACCAGACAAAGACCGCAGGAGCCGAAAGGAGAGAAGCTGTAGTGATAACACATGGCAGGCAGTTCGACCCCTGTCCACTTCACTGCATTGAAGAGAGAAGAGCCTTCTTCTGCAGTGACAATGTTTCCATCGATGGTAATTTCAACCATGTTTTTGACTGCACCGGGTGCAGTACTTTGTTTTCCGACGCTACTCATTAACGGTCACACTCTCCCATCACAATATCGTATGTTCCAAAAATAGTGATCACATCTGCGATCATATATCCTTTGGCCATGAAATCAAAGGCACCCATGTGGATAAAAGAGGGGGCGCGAATTTTAAGCCGATAGGGTTTGCCTCCGCCCTGGCTAACAATGTAAAAGCCGAGTTCCCCTTTGTGGGCTTCCGTTCCGCAATAGACATCGCCTTCAGGGACTTTGAAGCCATCCGTATAGAGCTTAAATTGATAGATCATACTTTCCATATCCGTAAACACCCGCTCTTTAGGAGGGGCAACCACTTGGGGGAGGTAGGCTTTGTATTCTCCCTCCGGAAGTTGAGCAAGACATTGCCGGATAATTTTGGTGCTTTCTTTGAGCTCTTCCATCCTCACCCAATAGCGGTCGTAGGTATCGCCTTTTGTACCGAGGGGAACGCTCCATTCTACCTTGTCGTATGCACCATAGGGGCTGACTTTTCGAAGATCGTAATCTACCCCCGATCCGCGTAAAACAGATCCTGAAAGGCCGTAGGCCACGGCATCCTCTCCGGAGATGACGGCAATGTCTTTTGTTCTGGCGAGCCAGATGCGATTATTGACGAGAAGGGTGTCATATTCTTCAATTTTAGTATGAAAACTTTCAATAAAGCGACTCAGGTCATCTATAAATTTTTGAGTGAAATCGCGTTCGACGCCTCCGACGCGATACCAGCTTGTTGTTAATCGTGCCCCGCAGAGTTCCTCAAAAAGATCCAGCAAGACTTCACGGTCCCTGAAGGTAAAGAAAAAAACGGTCATTGCGCCGATATCAAGCGCCTGGGTGCCTAACCAGAAAAGATGGCCAATAATGCGCTGTACTTCAGCAACGATGGTTCTGAGATATTCTGCCCTTTCAGGAACGGAAATATTCAGTATTTTCTCAACGGCCCGGACATAGGCGAAGTTGTTGTACATGGCACAAACATAATCCAGTCGGTCCGTATGAGGAATAAACTGATTGTAGGTGACCGTTTCCGCAATTTTTTCAACACCGCGATGCAAGAAGCCCAAAATGGGTTCTGATTTCACGACCTTTTCCCCTTCAAGGGTAAGGATGACCTTCAGAACGCCATGCGTTGAAGGGTGCTGTGGCCCCAGGTTGAGTAAGAGTTCTTCCGTGCGTAGTAATGGAAGTGTCTTTTTCTCTTCAGTTGTATGCGGTGTTTCTACAGCCATGCTGTGGTGCCTCTGTTATTTTTGAAAATCAAATGTATCCCGCCAACCCCGACCTTGAATTGGAAAGTTTTTCCGAAGCGGATATCCCTCATCATAATCATCGGGCAGTAAAATCCGTTTTAAGTCAGGGTGATTGTTAAATCGGATGCCCATCATATCATAAACTTCTCTTTCCAAAAAATTGGCTCCGGGCCAAAGAGCGGTGAGTGAGTCAATCGTGCAATCATCCTCAGGCACTCGTGCTTTTAGTCGAATCTGGTGTTTTTGACGTATTGAAAAAAATTCATAGACGACCTCAAATCGTTCCGGATCATTCGGATAGTCTACAGAAGTAATGTGTACCGGATAATCAAAATCAAGTGCCGGATCGTTTTTTAAAAGTGTGCAGACAGGAACGATCTCTTCCCTGTTCAGGTGAACAGAGAGATCTCCTCTGAAAATCGTTGCCCCCAGATATGCCGAAGGAAAATCGGTCTGTATCCTTTTGGCCAGTGCGTGATCTGTGCCACTCTCCATCCCTCGCGGAACTCTAAACGGTCGGATTTTTTTCATGCTTTTACAAAGACCTTTTTCTTCATGATTTGATCCTGAAGCCGCATTAATCCTTCGAGCAGCGCTTCCGGAGTCGGCGGACAGCCCGGAACATACACATCGACCGGAATAAAACGATCAACCCCTTGAACGACGCTATAGGTATCATAGAAATTTCCTGAAGTTGCGCAAGACCCCATGGCGATGACGTATCTGGGTTCCGGCATTTGGTCATATACTTTTCGAATGACCGGGGCCATCCTGCGGCAGACGGTGCCGGAGACGATCATCAGGTCTGATTGTCTCGGGGATCCCCGGAAAATGCCTGCCCCAAAACGATCCATGTCGTAACGAGAGGCGACTGCGGCAATCATTTCAATTGCGCAACAGGCCAGACCAAAAACCATGGGCCAAAGTGAGCCTTTTCTTGCCCAGTTGACGGCCTGATCCAACTTTAAAGTGACGTAGTTTGCTTCAAATTTTCCGGTCAGTCCCATTCAAGACCTCCTTTTTTCCAGGCGTAAACATAGGCGACGAGAAATAGGGCAATAAAGACAATCATTTCGATGAGTCCAAAAAGTCCAATCTTGTCGAAAACAACCGCCCAGGGATAGAGAAACGCGACTTCCACATCGAAAATGACAAAGAGCATTGCGATGATGTAATACCGCGCAGGAAAGGGATTCCGCGCATCAGAAATGGGCTCGCTGCCACATTCGTAAGTCGAAAGTTTTTCAGGATCGTCGATGCGAACCTGAACAAAATAACTGATGACGAGTGTGCCTATACCAAAGACAAGAGAAATAACAATAAAGATGAAGATAGGGATGTAATTAATTGATGTGGCGCTGCCAATCATCTAATAAAACCCGATTCCTGATAAATAATAAGTGCATCGAGAAAATTGGGTCATTCTAGCGTGTTAACTGTAAGATCTTCAATGAAGGAAAAGGCCTAGTCTTTAGGGGTTGAATAGGTCTTTTGGACTAATTCTGTACTATATGTAGCGTTTTATGAGATTCCCTCATGTTTTGGAGGGAATCTCATAAAACCAGCGCTACAAATTTAAATGTTTCTTTAAAACGGTATTTTCGACGATTTTTTGATTATCGCCGCCAAACTCTTTTGCTTTTTTAAAGGCGTCTGTCGCTTCTGCATGTTTTCCCATACCGTCTAAAGCAATGGCCATATTAAAATGAGCTTCCGCAAAGTTGGGTTTTGCGCTGAGAGCCTCTTGAAAGTATTTGAGCGAGACATCATAGTGTCCCTGAACCAAGTGATCGACTCCTTCATTATTTTTACTCGCAGCGTCTCCTGTCACAGAGGCTGGAGACATGAGCGATGGAATTTGGGCTCGGGAGCTGCTGCCACTTCCGGAACAGGCAGATAACCATAATGCGGATGCTATCGCTAAAACCGAGAAGTTCAAATAAATCTGTTGTCTTTGTTTCATGATGACACCTCCAGTGTATGGCGATATTAATGATAATGGGGTGAATATATCGTTTTATACGAACGAGAACAATACCACGAAATAGGTATTTCAGCTCTCAAATATACCTGAAGGTGTTCTTGCTCATGCGATCTGATCTGTTCGTCAACAGGAAGCGTTTAGTGAGTCATTTTTATTTTGAGGGGTTTGCAAAGTATTCTGCACGGGTGACCGAAACGTCTGATACAAGCATAATGCCGGTATAACGAGGGAAAATAGGTCTTAAGCCAGAAAGAATGGCTTCCATTTTTTCTTCCGGCACGACGGTCATGACCATCTGCATGCTGTCCATTTCATTGAACATCGGATGTGCCGTGTGAACTCCATGATGTCCTTTGCCTGAAAGGTTACTAATGATGGTGTAGCCACCGGCTTCAATGTTTTCGAGTAACTCGATAACAAATCCAATTTGTTCTCCGTGAATAATGATTCGAACTTCCTTCATAGGATACAGTGTTAATTTTGTCATTGCCTTGTTTCCTTCCCTTTCTCTAATATGTGAGGATTGATTTTGTTTCTTGAACTATTTCTGGGTTTCTTCACGCCATGTCCCATCTGGGAAGTAGCGATAAAAATGCTTGTTTTCCAGGGCGACCAAATGAACCCATTGATGATTAAAATGGTTTTGCAGAACACGGTGTCGCATCATGATTTTTTTGATGGTTTTTCTGGGGGCTTCGATAATTGTAAAAAGGCGTATCGGCTCATGGTAAGGCTGTGCTCCATTAAAAAGCGTTTGGGTGGGAAGCCCCATCCGGAGATCGCCTGTTGCGCCGGACATTACGCCGACCCGACCTGCCACGTTGTGATAGATTTTATTGCCGCTCCCATACACTTCGTTATCGGTGGTTGAAAAGTAGTATCCCATGTTAATCCATTGGGCCACAACCAGTGGGCCGGTCATGATAATTTCCAAAAATTGCCCTGTGGGGTCTTCTTCATGCCGATAAGAATGTAAAAAGACGCGGCCTTCAAGGTCAGTTCCCTCGATCAGCTTATTTCTGGCAATCAGAAATGCGCCGTTTCTGGAGAGACCCCATTCGGGGCGGGTGTGGCTCCATGTGGTACTTCGTCGCGTGACCTCGAGGGCGATTTTTTCTGGCTTTTTGAGTTCAGGCTTAAAGTCTGGGAAACGTTTATAGCGTTCCTGGATGTTGCTTGACGTGGTGTGCTGCAGATCGAGAATCAATTCGTCCAGGACATTTTTATGCGTGAGCGGGAGGTCTTCAATGTCGAAGATGATGACCTCATCTGTCGTTGTATTATGTTCGCCAGCGATAAAGTGCGTGTCATCGGGGATGTGGATTCCCTCTTTTTTAAGATGTTCTCGAACATGGGTTTTATTGGCCAGGGCCGCAATCACTCGGGCATTTGGGCCGCCGGAGTTGCCCCCGCAGGCTCCGCAATCCAGTGAGGCCTCGTAAGGGTTGTTTTCTGAAGTGCTTCCGTGCCCACAAAAGAGAACGAGTTTAGCAAAGTTTTTTGTAAATCCCAACATTTTTAGCGCAGTTTTTACCGTGAAAATTTGCTCATTTAAGGTGAAGCCGGTTCGTGTAATGCGCTCCATACGTGCGGAGGCCCAGGCTTCTGTGATGAAGTGTTCTTCTCGCAGGGTGTGAACAAATGCGTTTAATTTTTCAGGTGTTGGAAACAGTCTTTTGAGTGTTTTTTGTTCTGATTCGTTCAGTAGTGTCTCTGGTTGTCCAGGCTCAAGTGCCAGCTTTCTCAGAGCTTCTATCGATTCGGGAGAGGCCATTTTTTTATGTGCATCTGGTCGAGCCCGGAGGACTTCTTTAATGATCATCCGTTGTTCAGATGCGATGATTTTGTAGACCGAGTCACGTGTGAGCTTGTCAACGGTCAGTGTGGTCGAGATCGGGGGTGCAAGCTGTTCTCGCAACCATCTCGACAATTTTTGATAACTTAAAGGGAAAAGTGTCTTGCCAATGAGCGGAATGCCAAAAAACCATCCGATGGATTCAACCATGACATAGGGGGTGATGACATTTTCTTTTAGGTCATGAAGCAGGGTATGGGCGCCGTGGATGAAGGCCGCTCCCGCGTGGTAACGAGGGACTTTTTCTTCCTGAAAAGGCCGGGGAATTTCCTTAATGGCGTTTTTCTCTTTTGCGACAGCCGGAAAAAGGTCGGTCTCATGATGGTGACCAAAGGCGAGGTAACGGATGAAGACTGTAAAAAATCCTGCAAATCCAAAGGTCTTGTAACGCCCTGTTTTTTCCAGGTGACGGCGAAATGACTCGGAGCGGGCATCAATGCAGAAAATGGCCTGCGCATGAGGTCTTTCTTCCTCAAGGTGATCGATGGAAGGTTCGCTTGTGTCAATATTTGGACCGAGCTTTTTGATCAGGTTTTCCTGAAAGCCGATTTCGAGGGCTTCAAGCCAGATCGGGCCGTGGGCTGATTCGGGCAGGGCATCAATCCAGTTGATGATTTGCTTCAGATCCTCTGCATCGCTTTGCAGAAGGGTTTCCGGCGAAATACGGCGGATCTTCGCAAGTGAAACAAGCCGCCAGGCTTCAGATAAGGAAAGAAGGTGTACTTGCTGCGGGCCAAGGTTTTTTATATAACGCCCCAGAAGGTCGTCCCATGCTGTGTCTTCGGGTTTTAAAGTGCGATAACAAAGGTGATCGACGGCTTCTGCGTATGAGGCGGGGAGCTGATTTGTGATCCGTTCCTTCCGTAAGAATAATTCTGCTGGATGGTCTGTGATATAGGCCAGGAGGGCGTCTCGTGTGCCATGAACCCCGATGTGTTTCTGACACGCCTCTTCTACCCATTGGCGCTCGTACCACAGACGAATGGCCAAGTATTGAATGAGATCGATTGGGTAGGCCTCCTGCCAGGCGTAATCTTTATGGTCCGCCCGCCATTTAATTAAGGATGTCCAGCCTGGCAGGCTGGACAGATGGAGGCCGAAATAATCTTCCCAGGCTTCTTCGGGAATACCGAGGGCTTCTAGATTTTGAAGGATCATATCTGTTGGCCGTTCAGGTGTTTTTTTGATGTTCTCGATACTTTTTCGAGCCGATCCAAAGGCCCATCCCTTTACGGCAAGTGTCTTCCATGATCGATAAAGGCCCTTTTCCCGAAAAGGCAGCGGCCAGGGGGCCTGTCCTTCATCCAGAAATGGCAGGCACCACTTGATCATTTCCTGATTTATTTTTTCTCTAATGTTGCTGCCAAAGGTTTGATCACACCAAGCGGAGAGCGTGATCGTCTGGCCGAGTCCGGAACGGATGTCATTGAGAAACTGATTTTTTTTGCCTTCGAAATCAGCGGAAGAGGCAAAAGGCCGCAATTGATCAGCGAGTGTTTCAATGATCTGAGCATTGGAACTATTGTTGATGGCAGTCTCCAATATTTCTGGAGCAGGTGCAGAAATACCCTCAATCATGTGAGCACGAAGGACATTAATATGAGTGATTTTTTGATTTTTTAGGGTGATTTCAGTTTGTGAGGCGAAGCTTTTTAACGCTGCATCCAGGTCTGATTCGCGAATTCTGCCGCTTTTAAGGTAGTTCTGGTAAACAAGGTTTGGAAGATAGCCCTCTCCACCGAGGTGACGTTTTCCCTGAAGGATGGCTTCATTGAAATCAAGATGTTCAAAGTCGTGGAGCGGGTTATTATAAATGAAGGTGTGCATCGGCCAGGTCATTGCGGCGCGCGTTCTTGCAAGCCTAACCAGACCCAGCAAGCTCATCCGATCCAGATCGTTATATTTTTTTTGCTCTAACGATTCCATAAAGCAGCTCCCATTGTCTCTGAGGATAAATGGACACTATGTTCAATGCCTAACAGGGAATAGGGGGCGATCCCCAAGATAAGCAAGATGATCAGGATGAGTGAAAGTGCTGCAACTTCCCGAAAGCCTAAGTCGCGATAAACCCAGCCCGGGTTGGGTTTTCCAAACAGCGTTTTCTGCATCAGTGTTGGAAATCGCCATGACGCAAAAAACCAGGACCCTAGAATAATGATGAAGCTCCAGGAAAAAGCCATTGAAGGCGAAAAGGCCAACGCGATAAAACCGGAAAAAACACCGAAGAAGGGGAGTCCCATCGCAGCCATGATCAGCAAGGAAAATAAGATTGAAAAGCGCGGCATTACGGATACAAGCCCACCAAAACAATCCAAGTTCAAATCACCATAGCGGCCTTTGAGTTCGTGTGAGGCCAGAAAAAGCCCACATAGGGCCAAGGATATGGCGCTTGAAAAAATAATGCTTGCCGGTATGTTGATTTCTAAATGAGATAGAGACCACCATAAAATCGACCAGAAAACCAGGGCCGTCTGAGCCAAAACCTGGGGTATACGGGCCTGAACGAGGCTTCTGAGAGAAGCAATGATGACACCCAAAATAGCGCAAAGCAGGACGATTTGTCTGACCCCAGGGGGTAACAGGGGCAATACAGGAAGCAGTCCATAAAGACCTAATGCTGGAAGATAAAGCGCCAAAAATGCGGGCAAGACCCCGGATAATCCATTCAGAAGTGATATGTAGGCGCCATGAAGTGGAAACAGTGGAAGCAGTGTGGCATAAGCTAAAAATAAGACCAGGTGTTTGTTCGCACCTGTTAAAGAGAAAGAAAGAATGATTAATAAGATGGCAGCGCCGTATAGTCCGCTGACCCACCGTGTTCTTCGATTTGAAAAATCTTCGGTCCTGAGCTGAATGGTGATCAATAAGGCAAAGACCCCGATCAGAAAGCCTGATCCGAGGTGATTGTCATTCAATAAAAACCCGAGTCCAAGTCCGGTGAGTACCAATACTTCAAAGAGGTCGTAGGCGGGTTTTATGTCCAGGTGTCGTCCCAGAATCACTAAAGCTGCTGATAGCGTCATGATAAAGGCCAGCGGAATACTCGTTGGTGCTTTTATAAAACCTGAAAGAATAAATACTAAAATCAGTTCGAGGATGGCCAGGGCTTGAAGCCATGCCATGAGGATCTTCGGTTTCTTGCGGAAGAAGAAGCCCAAACATGCGCCGAGAATTGGAGTGATGACCAAAAGTTGTGAAAAAGTGAATGACGCTTCCATCTAGGGCAACCAGAAAAGATATTTTTTATCGAGTTTTTGGGCCAATTGGATCACATTTCGGGTGAGTCTTTGGTAAAAAAAATCCAGATACAGGCGATTCATAAAAAGAACATAAAATTTTTCTTTGAGCCGATCAACCCATGATGGCATTAAAATATGCTGCCCCCGGGCATTGGCATAAAGAAAAACCCAGACAGAGGTCATCATGATTAAGGTGATGATCACAAAAAAATCGAAGAGCAGCGTGGGCAGGGCAGCGGTTTCGAAATAGAATGCCGATTCCCCAGGCTTGGGATAAAGAAAAATGGTGAATAGCTCTCCAGCGAAGAGGTAGGTGAAGGTGATCAGGACAAGCGCTGAGATCATCGCACCGACCACCTTCCATGAGGCGGCGGCATTCATCCGATAAATGCTGATAATGGCTTGCGAAGAAGTGACCCATCCAAAAAACAGGAAAATGACTGCACCATGCGCCTCATTTGACAACGGAATATGAAAAACATCGTGTGCTGCAAGCAGGGTGATCAAAGGGAGAATCAGTGTGATGATAAAACCGGTAAACCAGATTAATCGTGAAAAATCCTTTGTGGCGATGGGTTCTGAGAGAATTTGTGCTGTTTTAGAGGGTTTGGGCGATTTGGGGTCGGCACGTGTTGAGTGTATTACGCTTCCTGCACTTAAAAATAAAGAGGCCTTAAAGAGACCGTGCGCGATAAAATGAAAAATAGCGAGGGCAAATGCGCCCAAGCCACATTCCATAATCATGTAGCCCATTTGCGCGATGGTAGAATAGCCCAGCATTTTTTTGACGTCGTTTTGTGTCAGCATCATGCTTGCGCCCAAAAATGTTGTAAAGGCACCAAGGATAAAAATAAGATTGAGGCTCACCGAAGATAATCCGTAGAGGGGCGCAAGCCGATTTAAGAGGAAGCCGCCTGAATTGACGATGCCAGCGTGCATCAAGGCCGAAACCGGCGTGGGACCAAACATGGTGTCTGGAAGCCAAAGGTGCAAGGGAAACTGGGCCGACTTGCTCATTGCACCCACAAATATCAGGAGCGAAATGGCAGTGACCCCTTTTATTTTGAATAAATCACCCGGAAAGAGCGACAATGTAATATCAGTTGTCGCGGCTTTTTCAAAAAGGAGTGGAAAGTCGAGTGTCCCGTAGAGATGATAGGCCAAAAATACCCCTGCCAGAAAAAAAAGATCCCCTAATCTAAAAGTAATCAGCGTTTTAAACGCGGCCCGGTAGGTTTCGTGATGTGCGGTGTTGAAAGCCAAAAGAAGATAAAGAAGCCAGCCGATGAGCTGCCAAAAAATAAATAGGATAAAGAGGTTTGGACTTGTAACCAGGCACAAAAGCGCGAAGGTAATAAGTGAAAGCAATGAGAAGAAGCGTGCATATCCTGCCTCTTGCTGGAGATATGTTTTTGAGTAAATATGAACGATTAAACTCACACCTGTTACCAGGACCAGCATGACTGCAGACAGACGGTCGATATAGAGTCCAAACCCGAGAAAGGGGTTGAGTGTTGCCAATGATGGAAGCAGTGTGATTTTGATCGGAGGGTTTTGCGTCAGATCATAGACTATAATGGTAGAGAGGGTCAGCGAGACTGTTTGGGCAAATATTCCAATTATGGCGACTTTTTCTCCCCAGCGACTGGAAAGAAGAGGAATAAGAAGAGCAGCCAGGAATGGAAATAACAGAATTAAAATGGGGTGCGGCATACTCACAGTGACGTGACTTTCAATGTTTTCCCAAAAAAACAGCGTGTCTCCTGTAAAAACAAGGACTCGAGTAATTATGATGAATGTTTATTAAAGAGTCTGTTTAAAAAATCATTTGCCAAAAATCATTAGACAACAAGGGCAAAGCGCTCTTCAACAAAAAATTGAAAAATAATGACATCTGTTCCAGATGAAACTGAAATGCAGGAGGCCCGTTTCTGCAAGACTTGATCTGGAGATAAGAAAGGGAAGGTTTGAATGAAGATTTATGTCGATATCTATTTGGAAATCTTCAGCAAATCAATATTAAGATCTAGATTTTTTTTTGAATTGACAAGACTTTAGCCCCTGCCTTATCATTGAAAAAATTAATCGCCTTTCCTCATTGGGAAGCTTACGATAAAATATCAGCGTACATTTAGTGATCAATAGCATATAAGGAGTAATGATGACACAAGGAAATAAAGTCGCCTATCCTGTTGTTCCAGGCCCAGAGGGCATTCTTCCCCCAGCCGCGACGATGATGGGTGTTCCCCTTCCTGAAGAAGGCGAAGGGTTGGTTGAGGGTAGAATCGTTGGCGAACAAGAAGCACTCGAAACAGCTGCGATTGCCCTCTTGACCAGAAAGAATGCAACGCTTTTCCCTGGGCCATTAGTTCTCTGGGGTTGGAATGACCACACCAATGAAAAGGCAAAATATTTTTTTGATGTCGCAAACGAGCTTCCGGGAATTCGGATCATTCCGATGCCTGACTATCGTCCGATCTATCCAAAGATTGATCCAGAAGCAGTGATCAATCCTTGTCATCCTAACTTGACGATCTGGCATAATAAAATAGAGGCGTGTGTCTTTATTGGTGTTCATTGCCATTTTGCAAACATCACATTGAAAATGGTGCGCGCTGGAACAAATTGTTACACCATTGCCCTTTGCGCAGAGGCGGGACACGAAGATGCGATGTGTTCTGTTCCAAATTTTGACATCGAGAAGCTTGTGCGTTTTCGAGATGCGATCATCAAGGTAAAGAAGAATGGGATTAAGCCTCTTTATGAAGGTAAAGGCATTATTCCAACAGGATGGGCTCAGATTTCCAGGTTATCGGGAAAACCCGTAGAAAAACCCAAAGATGACTTGCTTGAAGTGGGCGTAACGGGCGCGTTTTCTCATGAGCTTGAGACTGGTTTAGACGATACAGCAGAATAACGAAGGAGATTATGTTATGAGCGAAGGAACAAAAGCAACAACCGAACCTCAAGTAAGTAAAAACGACACAAGTCCTGGTGCAGGTATACCTAAAGAAACGCCTAAAAAGGAAGAAGTCAAAAAAGGTGCGGCAGCACAGCGTGTTGTCGATCCCGACTATCTTATATTAGAAGCCCCAAGGGAAAGAGAATTTATTACGGGTAGTGAAGCCGCAAAAGAAGCCATTCGTCGTGCGAATGTGGATATTGCCATTGCGTATCCCATTACGCCTCAGAGCGAAACAATGCAACAGGTTGGGTATCTTTACGCTGAAGGCTACATCAAGGATTATTATCGCGGAGAGGAAGAAATTGGGGTCATGTCGGCGGTTGCCGGTGCCTCTCGTGCGGGTGTGCGTGTTTTGACTGCAACGGCAGGCCCAGGTTTGATGCGAGGGATGGAAGCCATTGTTTCGTGGCCAGGTGCCAGACTTCCTTCCGTTTTACTTGTCATGTGCCGCGTGGTGAATACGCCACTTGCCATTCAGCCAGATAACGTCGAGATTTCCTATCTCCTAAATGCCGGTGGAATTGTTCTACATGGTGAAGGGCAGCAGGATTTTTATGATTTTCCGCTCGTAGGTTTTATGGTCGGAGAAAAACCCGAAGTGACCTTGCCCGTTGCCGTTGCAGTGGATGGCTTTTTCGTGACACATGCGCGGGGTTGGGTGAGTATGCCCGCAGAAGATCTGAAATTGCCTCCTCGTGATTGTTATCATGAAGCCGTGCCGATGATGGATAATGAAAATCCTCCCATCCGAATTTCTCGTGACGCGCCAATTCAGAAGTCGAATTTTATTTCGTATCAAATGCATGCAGCATGGCAGCAAGAGGTCTGGGCTGCACAGGAACGCGCAAAAAAGTGGCTTGATCGATGGTTAGGTGGTTTAATTGAAATTGTGAATCCAAATGCGAAGACGATGATCGTCGCTTCTGGTGCAGCTGTTTCACAAGGCCGGGAAGCGGTGCGCCAAGCAGAAGAGCAAGGGCTTGATGTTGGATTAATTAAAGTGAAGTCCCTTCGGCCTTTTCCGGGGAAGGAACTTGACGAAGCACTAGCACATGCGGATAGAATTGTTATTCCAGAGTTCAACTATATTGGTTGGTTGGCAAGAGAAGTAAAATCTGCCATTAAAAACAGTGACCGGGTTATTGCTGGTCCAAGGGTTTTTGGCGGAATGACGATGCCAACAGAGATGATTTTGGAAACCATTACAGGTTCTAAATAAGGAGAAAGGGTCAAATATGTCATTAAAAACGATTCAAGCTGCACCTGGTTTTCAGGATTATTTGCCAAAAGAGTATCAAGATTTACTCGAAGATGGTCCATTTTTTCAACAGCGTAAGGTTTCGGAGCTGGGTTCCTTTAAGGAAGCCATTGAAGAACATCCTATGTGTGCCGGTTGTGCAATGACATTGTTCATTCGCCTTGTATATGTTGGACTCCCAAGCTTGGAACATACCGTAATCTGCGGAACTGCAGGTTGCGGGCGACTCGCCATATCTCAAGGGGCAGTGCCTTTTGTATATGGTAACTATGGTGATACGAATGCTGTCGCAACCGGACTCAAAAGAGGGCTTGATATTCGATTCAAGGATCAACCTAAAGACGTTGTCGTTATGGCTGGAGACGGTGGGCTTGCAGATATCGGATTTCATGCAGTTATGCATAGCTGGTTCAGAAAAGAGAAGTTTACAACCATCATGCTGGATAATGAGGTCTACGGAAATACCGGTGGACAAGATAGTGGGATGACCCAAAAAGGGATGGTCATGAAAATGGCCCCAACAGGGAAGAAGTTTGAAAAAATGGATATGTTGGGTCTCGCAAAAACCGCAGGGGTGGCGTATACCGCAAGAATTTCGCCAACAAACCCAACCCGAGTAGCGAATACGGTACGAAAGGCCGTTTTAATCGCCCGTGAAGTGGGTCCGACTTTTATTCAAGCCTATACCTCGTGCAACATTGAGTACGCAATCCCGACGCCAAAGGTCATGGACGATGCAAGGGAAGTCGAAAAAGATCGTTATGGATACCTTGAGTATTTCAGTGACGAAGCCAAAACCTATTGGGAAGAAAGCGAAAAAGAGAGAAAACGGCTTCGCAAAGCAGAAAAATAATCATTCAAGAAAATTGCTTGTAAGGAGGGGTTTTAGTTATGGCGAAAGTAAAAGCGAAGCGGTTTAGTGTCCGTATGGCCGGTATTGGTGGTCAGGGTGTTGTTACTGCTTCTCATGTCTTAAGTAACGGCGTGATCATCGATAAAGGGGAAAGCACAATGGTTCCTTTTTTCGGATCTGAAAAGCGTATGGCTCCAGTCGAGAGTTATGTCCGAATCTCCGAGGATGCGATCTACGAGATTGGGGAGATTATTTACCCGAATGTGATTGTTATTTTCCACACACAGGTCATTACGCATGGAAAGTCGTATACAATGCCCTTTTATTGGGGATTAAAGCCTAACGGGGTTGTCATTATCAACAGTGAAACAGAGTTGCAGCTTAATATTGATGAAGAAAGAGAACTTCGAGAAATGAATGCCAAGGTTTTTCATATCCCCGCATCAAGACTCGCAGTTGAAGTGGCGGATACGGAATTGGCCACAAATATGGGCATGGTGGGCGCAATCGCCGGTATTTTAGGTATGCCACAACCTAAAGCCATAGAGCAGTCGATTAAAGAACGTTTTATCGGAAAGGGAATTGTAACCTCCGGTGGAACAGCTGCACTTGATAATGTCATTGAAAGGAAATTTGCCAAAAAGGCTGAGCTTGTCTCAAAAAATAATGACGTGGCTCAGGCCGCACGTCAATATGTTATTGAGAGGGGCTGGGATAAGTGGTGGGAAGAAGGTTACCTTGGCGGCGTAAGTACGAAAAAGTCTCAAACCGTGGGTGCCAGTACAAGCTAATTAACGGCAGAAGGAGTATTGAATGTACACAGTAGCAGAAATTGACGTAGAAATTTGCTCTTCGACCAAATGCCGTCTTTGCACACAGTTTTGTCCTGAAGGAAATACGATTCTTTACGATGAAACGCGTGGAACGGCTTATGTTGCAGTGGATCGCTGTAAAGGTTGCGAGATTTGTGTGGGTATTTGTGATGATCTTGCAAAACACCATGCGATAAAGATGGTTCCAATCGACCAAGTCAAGGATGGTTTTGAGATCAGTAAAGTCGGTTTTAAAAGATCCCTCGTCTAGGTCTTACTCGGAATTTCTGGGGATACATGGTCTATAGGAAATAAGGCAAGGTATGAAGTGTCTTAAGTGTGGCCATGAAAATCCCCCAGAACTTCCTTGGTGTGATAAGTGTTTAACCCCCTTTCCTTCCTCGAAAATTCATTATTTATACTGTCCTGAATGCCGCCACGAAAATGATCGGGATGCCGTTTATTGTGAAATCTGTCATGAACCCATGCGTCCCGGACAAACAGAGTGAGCACCTCACTTCCAGATATTCTGGAGGGTGGTCTTGGCCTTGTTTTTGTCGGTATTAATCCAGGAACATGCTCTGCTCAAGTTGGGCATTATTATGCGCAAGCCACAAATCGATTTTGGCCTCAGCTTTTTTTGAGTGGGTGTATTCCTTCTCCTTTAAAACCTGAAGATGATTGGAAACTCCCTCGATTTGGAATTGGTTTAACGGATGTCGTTAAGCGTGTTACGGCTAGTTCCAGTGATTTGACTTCTGAAGAGCTTAGAAATGGAGGGGAAATCTTATTAAGAAAAATTCGCTTTTATCAGCCTCGTATCGTTTGTTTTAATGGCTTAACCGCTTATTATGCCTTGTTTGATCATCAGCGGGGCCCTGGCTTAAAGTCGCATCTTCTTGGCGGTAGCCGTGTCTTTGTTCTGCCTTCTACAAGTTCGCGGAACGCCTACTATACAACAAAGAAACTGCTTCTCTTTTTTAATCAACTTCAGAAACTTCAAAAAAATATCTAGTCGCTCATGTAATGGCATTGGGATAATGATCCACGTGGCGGATCAAAAGGCACCGCAAAAGTGAGCCACCGTCTAAACTCTCCATCAGAATTAACAACATTGATGGAAGGGGAAGGATGGATCACGTGGACATATATGCCAAAGTTCGAAGATTTTGTTTTGTAGAAGGTCACATCTCGCGATACGATCCGAGTATTTGGGCTAAGCCGCAGGACGGTTTCAAAGATGCTCACCTATTCCGAGCCCCCGGGTTACCGTCGTAAGCAGCCGGTGCAGCGTCCCGTGCTCGGTTCTTTCACCCCTGTCATTGATATGATTTTAGAGGACGACAAGCTTCGTCCAAAAAAGCAGCGACATACTGCCCAGCGGACTTCGGAGAAGCCTTGGCTGTCATGGGTGGTGTCGAGATGAAGATTCATTTTTATGTATCAGCCTTCCCATAGTGACGCGATATTCTTGAAGGCCCCCTGTGTCAGGATAGATGTCGTATTGGGGAATTAAATCATAGCGGGCGGAGAAGATGGGAATGGACAAATGGAAAGCTCAAAATATTCTGAGGAATTTAAGAAGGCTGTTGTGGAGAAGTTATTGAATCGAGGGACACGACCGGTCACTGCGATTTTGGAGGCGGCGGGAGTATCGTCTCCTACGCTGTATCGGTGGAAGGCTGATTTTGCTAATATTC
>JAJDBT010000016.1 GCA_029261215.1 Nitrospirota bacterium
AAACCAGCAGCGTGCAGCAAAACGATTGGCGATTGTGTTGCCGATTGCCGTCATGCTCATTTTTCTCTTTTTATTCACCACCTTCAATTCCATCCGGCAAGCCGGACTGATCCTCTTGAATATTCCCTTCGCCATGATTGGTGGCATCGTCGCCCTGTATTTCTCGGGGCTTTATCTTTCGGTGCCGGCTTCTGTGGGTTTTATTGCCCTTTTTGGGATGGCGATTATGAACGGCATCGTCATGGTCAGTTATTTTAATCAACTGCGTGAAGAAGGATTGTCGGTGCAGGAATCTGTGCTTCAGGGTGCAGAGCGGCGGCTTCGACCCGTGCTGATGACGGCGATCACGACCGGCTTGGGCCTGATTCCCTTGTTGCTGGCGACAGGGCCAGGGTCTGAATTACAAAAACCGCTGGCAGTCGTGGTCATTGGAGGGCTTTTGACCTCCACACTCTTAACCCTGATTTTATTACCCACCCTTTACGCCTGGTTTGAAGGACGTGCTGAAACCAAGCTCAAAAAGAAGGAGACCCGCGATGAAATGTTTGACCTTAATCGTCCACGCCTCGGCTAAGCGCGATGTGGCCGACCGGCTCAGAAATATCCCCGGCGTCAGCGGATTCACCCTTGTGCCCTGTGAAGGACACTCCGCCGAAACGAGGCAGGATGCGTTTCAAAGTGTCCGGGACCGGGTCGAGGGCTATGTGCCTCGGGTGCGCGTCGATGTTGTCCTGGAGGATGCACAAATCACATCTGTCATTGAGACCCTTAAAAAAGGGGGACCGGAGGGCGCCCGAATCGGTATCTGGTTTGTAAGTGATATTCACGAAAGCGGCACACTTTAGAAAGAGGAGCACAACGATGAGAATTAAATCATTCAAAATAATGGCCACGACATTCATCCTGGCCCTGATTCCTGTATGGGCAATGGCACACGGTATTTCCGAATCGGACAAACAGGCCATGATTGACGGCGGTTATGGGCAATATGTGTGGCTGGGTGCCAGTCACATGCTCACAGGCTACGATCATCTGCTTTTTATTTTCGGAGTGATCTTTTTTTTGACGGGCTTTCGGGATATTGTTAAATTCATCACCGTCTTTACCGTCGGCCACAGTCTGACCCTGGTTTTTGCCACGATTTTCAGCATCTCCGCGAATTATTTTCTGGTGGATGCGGTCATCGCCCTCAGTGTCTGTTACAAAGGCTTTGATAATCTGGACGGATTTAAAAAATATCTCAAAATGCCCTCTCCCAATCTACTGTGGGTGATTTTTTGTTTCGGGCTGATTCATGGTTTTGGGCTTTCAACCCGCCTTCAGCAACTGCCCCTGGGAGAAAGTGGATTGATTTTACGCATCCTTTCTTTTAATGTGGGGGTCGAATTGGGACAGGTTACCGCGCTCAGCATCATGTTAGTTTTAATTATCGGATGGCGAAGATCCAATTCCTTCAAACAATTCAGCACGGTTTCAAATGCCGGATTGATTCTCGCCGGGGCCTTTTTGTTTTTGATGCAAATGCACGGGTACACCCATACCACCGATCCAGACAGCTTTGGATTTAGCACAGACAACCATTTTCACGAACACAAACAAATGGAAGAAAAGATCATCGAACAGCAACAACAACGACATGACTCAATTTTTTAGGAGAATGACATGAAAAAAATATCAGCGGTTTTACTCGTATTATTTATATTTTCAAGTACTCTGGTTTTTGCCGGCCCCGGTGGCGGCGACCACAGCCATGAACCCACTGCACCCATTTCAGAAGAAGAAGCCTTGAAAGTTGCAAGCGATGTGGTGGCGAGTAACGTCAAAAAAAGAAAGCTGGATGAATCCTGGGGCGCGGTCAAACCCACAAAAGTCATCCAGAAAACCTTTAAGGAACAACCGGAATGGGTTGTCACCTTTGACAATGCCAAAATAGAAGATAAAAACAAACAAACTTTGTATATTTTTCTAAGTTTATCCGGCCATTATCTCGGTGCCAATTACACGGGAAATTAAGGTCCGCCTTCGTTAAAAAAACAGGCTGACCGTTACACTCCACAAGTGTCATCACTCACCTCAAGTCGAGGGCTTAAGAAGCCCTCGACTGCTTAAAACCCTTTCAGGTCGCCAGACCTAAAAGCACTGTACCCGATTCCGTAATTCTTCCCGTATCAGTGATATTTAAATCCCACAATTTTGTCCAACCTTTCAATCGCAATTCGAGTTCGAAACGAAGTAATTTTTGAAGCTAGGAACTGTCTAGAAAAACGGGGTCAATTCAGTTGACTTATCGTAGTGTCAGGCATATAAAACCTGTGTCATTGTGCCCTTAGATTGGTGATAACTGGAAACGAGCAAATTTGCCCGCTTACCGCACCAATATTGCCTTATCAGGGCAAATAGGCAAGTTAATCAATGGTTAGGTTTCACAATTTAGGAGCCCATGTTGCCAATCGATCCCGCAAAGTTCGCCTGTAACGAAGCGTGGCTGCTGTTTCAACTTAATGATGCCCCGGTGCAAACGGAATCAGACGGTGATTTTAATGCCTTTGCCATCATGGAAGTTGCAACAGGTGTGATTCTCGGCATGGAGTTGGTTCGAGTCGCCGAACCAGAGATATCTGAGTTTCAATCAAGAAAGTTGATGACCGCAGCGGAAGCGCAAGCCGGCTCACGGCCACAAAGGCTATTCATTGATTTGGAGCGTGAAACGGGGAATCTATCCTCAGTTGCAGCTGTAATGGGTATCAGAATTGAGCGTGTACCATCTGACGAACTGAAGCCTATTTCACGAGAGGCAAGAGAGGGGTTTTCGGCGCATGTTTCAGGTGGTCGAATACAATGAAACCAAACCAGCCGCCAGACTGTGTGAAAACTCTTTTTTCGTCACTTCGACTTTCAGATGACGAAACGCGTCCTCTCAGAACTTGCTTACTTTCCGTAAGCGTGATTTTTAAACTTTATCCAGTTCTACAAGCTTTTAAGTAGGATTACCTCACTTCGCAATCACAGTCAGCGTTTGTATGATCAAGCCTCATGTATGGGGAACTCAGGAGGTTTTTATCTGTGATTTCAATCATGTATTCCTATTTCCCAAAATTGACACCTATTTATAGCCTGCTAAGCTTATTTTGTGGATTCATCCAGAATATACCGGTTGAATTTTTTGAGATTAGGGCAAGCCCTAATCATTAAAAAAAATGATTATGTAAGGGGGGGAATGTCATACGGTAAATTCAAATTGGGAATAATCATCTCGACCACCTTTATCTTCATCTCTGTCCCGGTTGTTAAAGCAGAAATACCGGGTAAGATTTCAATCGGAGGAAACTACATCGGCTTGATTAATACCTTTGATGTGGACAATAGTACTGCGGCAGACTCCGAACGGGATCAATTCGACTTTGCGGCCAACATTGATTTTGAATGGGAGATCAATCCTGACATCATCATAACCCTCCAGCTACAAGGGGGAAGTGGGGGGGGTAGTCTCGGGCTTCAGGGTCCTGGACCAGTGGTCACCGACTTGAATGTCGCCTTTAATTTTGAAGACCAAAACTTTGTGTTTACAATGGGTTCTTTCGATGCGCCTTTCGGGGAACAGACAGAATCTCTGACAAACAATGCCGACAGTTTTCGGAACCCTTTATTATTGAATTCGATCTTTTATAGCTCATTTGGAGGAACGGTCGGGACGCTCAATACTTTGGGTGTAATGGGAACCCTCTCAAGGCAAGCGGCCGATATAACGCTCGCAATCACCAATGGCACTTCTGAGAGCTCAGAAAATCCAGATGGAAACTTTGGATGGGTTCTCTCCATTGGAACCGATGCTGGCCTGGAAGGGCTTCGGATCGCCGGTTCATATATGCAAAGCGATGATCTTCCGGATCCCGGTCTTTCGGGGGACATCGATAATGATAGCATGGGGGCTGATTTCCAGGGATGGCTTGTTGATGGGAGTTATACCTTCACAAAAGGGATCCAAGTGAAAGGATATTTCGGTGGAATTGAGTATAATGACGATATCTCCAGCACAAAAGATAAAGTTAGTATCTGGATGGGAGAGACTAGCTATAGAAAAGGAAAATGGCAAATTGCCGCCCGTTTATCAGGGTGGGATCCTGCCGACGACAATGGAGATGGACTTCTCGTCGGCCCCATACCGAACCCCGGGTTAAACGCCGGGTTCCCAGTCGATAATACCCCTCCGAACACCCCCACAACCCCTGGGCCGAATGTGGACCAGAGTGTCATGCGCCTTCAGGTTGGTTTTTCCTGGGCGCTTAAGGAGAACCTTGTCATAAAAACAGAATATGTTCAGGATGATTATGACAAGGCAAGCGCTGGAAAACTCGGAGACCTCTCAGGGGTCATTCTTTCTTTGAATGGGCGGTTCTAAGGAAACGCTCATAAAGTCATGACTTTATGAGCGTTTCCCGAAGATCTCTTTCAGGAAGGGTTACTTCTCTCTAATTCCCCGCTGCAAGCAGCGGGGATCATTTATGATGTCTTTTTTTTGGGGAATGTTTATTCCCCCTTCGATACGCAAGATGATCGACCGGAGATTTTAGGAAGTGACACATCAACCCACCACTATTTCATATCAGAAGCGGCCCTATCGGTCAGAAAACATTGGCTCTGAAGCAATTCTAAAAACTGGCTTTCCGGAACCGGCTTACTAAAATAATATCCTTGTCCTTTGTCACATTTTATAGCGCGTAAGAACGCCAACTGTCTTTCGTCTTCAATCCCCTCTGCGATGACTTTCATGTTCAGACTGTGAGCCAAGGCCACGATCGCCTTGGCAATTTCTGCGTCACCTGAGTTGTCTGAAATATCGTCTATAAATGTCTTGTCAATTTTAAGTGTATCGATACAAAACCGCTTAAGGTAGGCCATTGAAGAATAGCCGGTCCCAAAATCATCCAGGGATACTTTTAGCCCCATACCATAGAACTGATCCAGGGTCTTCATCGTTAAGTCAATGTCTTTCATGGCGATTGATTCAGTGATTTCAATATCAAGGGCTTCGGGGGTTATTCTGGTTTCATTGATAATTCCTTGCACCACATTCGGCAGGTTCTGCTGCTGGAACTGACGCGCTGAAAAGTTGACTGATACAGTAATATCAGAATGCCCAATCAGATCATGCCAGGTCTTGATCTGTTGACAGGCTTTTCGCAACACCCATTCACCCATGGGAACAATGATCCCCGTTTCTTCGGCAATGGGGATAAAGTCTAGGGGGGAAACTAATCCGATGGTCGGCCGCTGCCACCGGATTAGTGCCTCAGCCCCGATGATGCGTGCATCCACTAAGGAGACAATCGGCTGGTAATAAACAAGAAATTCTTTGTCCAAATCTTTTAGTTGAGTTCTGATCGCGGATTCGACTTCAAGGACTCTGACCGCCTTTAAATGCATGTTAGTGTCAAACATTTTATATCGAGAGCGACCCATTCCTTTGGCCTCGTACATCGCGGTATCCGCATCACGAAGAACATCCTCAGGTTGCTCATAACCTGTTGCACTCTGGGCGATTCCAATACTGATTGAAGTGTTAATTTCCTTGCTGCCAATTAAAAAGGGTTTTTTAAAGGTCTGTAAGATACGTTCTGCGACTCGTGTCGCATCTCTTGTGTCTGTAATGCCATCCAGTAATAACGCGAATTCATCTCCCCCCATTCTTGCGAAGGTATCATCCGGTCGAATGATTTTATTGATCCGTTCGGGAACCAAAGTCAGCAATTCATCTCCGGCAAGATGTCCGAGACTGTCATTTACGATTTTAAAACGATCTAAATCCATAATAAGAACGGCAAAAAGAAAACCCTTGTCCCGCTTTGTATTCTTAAGGGCCTGCTTGAGTCTGTCCATAAAAAGTACCCGGTTGGACAGGCCCGTCAGTGCATCATGAATCACATCATGCTCAAGCTGCCGTTCTACTTCTTTTCTCTGTGTAATGTCCTGGCCGGCACAAATCACAGACTCAATCGCGCCCGCGTTATCTCGAACGATGGAACCAGAGAAAAGAATGTGCAGGGTTTTATCCGATTTCACTTTATAAACCACTTCTAGATTATTAATCAGATCATCTTTTGAAAGGGCTAAAATCCGATCCACATTAAACGCGCTGTCACAAAATAATTTAGAAACAGGATGCCCAATTAACTCCTCTTCCTTGTATTCAAGCAATCGGCATAGGGCATTGTTCACGCTTGTAATGATATTTTCAGCCGACATCACAAAAAGCGTGTCATTCATAGAGTAGAGAATTTTGTCCGTATGCAGCTTTGAACTTTCCAAGGCTAAATGTGATTCATGGAGGTTTAAGGCCATATCATTAAAGCTGTTCGAAACCGCGACCAACTCGTCATCTCCATACGCTTTGATCCGGTAATTCAACGTCCCTTTTGCAAAGGCCTCAATTCCCTTTTTTATTTCTGAGACAGAATCCATCATGCCACTGAACATCTTATAAGTAATATGAAAAATTAATACTGAGAGCAAGATCAGAAAGAGTACTCCATTACGGGTAGCTGAAGCGATGACCTCTAATGTCAGATTGTTTTGTTCTGTCACCTCTACCTGGCCATCTTCTATAAAATCAAGAAGCGGTTCCTTGATCTCTTCTTCGTACTTTTCATGAAACTCCTGCTCTTTTAAGATGAAGGCCTCTTTTATTTTTCCCTGATTAACCAAGGAAATAATGACGGCAGCATCGGCAATGATGCTGTCAATCTTCAGCATCAATTTGTCTAGTCTTACTAAATCCTCTTCTTCTCCCTCGACTCCATGCCCCATTTGCAAGTGAATAATTTTTTTAATTTGCTCCAGACGATCGATAACCTGGATACTTAAACGATTCACAGCCTTTACACTCATTTCATCTTGAAACAAGATGAAATGACTCATGTGATAGACCAGTTCGTTTAGAACAGTAAATGTTTTTCCGACCGAAAGGAAGTATTGATACGCAAGCCTTGAAGCCCTGATGGGTAAGGTCGACTCCTTGGTGCTCCAAGGAAATCGGCCTAAATTCATCAGGAGGGCATCATATCCTGTTTCTGTTTCTCGAAATTCAAAATCAATATGTTCATCAATCCGTTTTATGAGGTCCTGATGAGTTTGGATTTTCAGCTGATTGTGAATGAGATCGTAAACAAGGTCCGGGTTTTCTATACGATCAAGAGACCAGATCGGCTCGGTCCTTTTCAGGAAATCATTATATTGATTTTTCACCACTCCTAGGCTCTCAACATGGTCGGGTCTCACTGCCGCTCCGCCGCCTTTTTTTTCAGTAGATAAGATCGTCCGAAATGCAGTCTGCAGTTCTTCACGACTCTCTTCAAACTCAACTTGAGCCTCGTTCTCCCCCAGGAAATAGTCCATTATTTCGATGGCCTGTAAACCGATATTCAAATTGATATTGACCAGGTTTTTCAGTTCAATGGTCGAGTCATTTAAGCGTTTAACCTGTTTTTGGGTATCGAATAAACTATTGATGAGAAGGCTGGCGTTAAAAACCAAGATAAGAAGAACTAGCAGGAGTACTACAGAAAGCTTTTTTTTAATGCTCAATGACCGCTCCTCAAACAGAACCTAGGATAATAGGGTAATTTCATGTTGGGGTTCCCCCTCTCACTTAAAATTAAACCAGCAGCTTAGGCGCGACGACAACTCTGATTTCCTCAATCTAAGTATAGCGGAGTTTCTTTTAGTTGCCAGCATGAGTGTTCCACGGGAAGTCGACCTGAATTGTCCACATTTTCATAGACACTCCTGAGGGCTCTGTTGCAAAAAATCTTGCTGGAAGAAGCGGTAGCCATCAGATTCAATATTGGGTGTTTTGGCACAACGCCCAAAATAGGGCTCTGGTGCAAAAATTTAAAAATAAGATTTTTGATGTCTGTAACTCTTTGAAATTACAAGAAACCACTTTCGTCAAAATCCCCAAAATCAGGTTTTTGCAACAGAGCCATCAAGGGGCTGGCTTCCACAGCCTCACCGATGGCATAGATACAAACACAAGCGGGGGTACTCTTGTGTTTCATATCATGGGAGCTATGGCACAGTTTGAACGCTCTCTTATCGTAGAACGCACAAAAGCGGGAATGGCTGCGGCAAAAAAACGAGGGAAGCATATAGGGCGACCACCAGCTTTGTCTTCTGGACAAATACAACATGTTCATGAACTTCTGAATCATGGCGAAACCCAAGGGGCAGTAGCAGAACGTCTAGGAGTTTCGGCTAATACCATTGGGCGAGCGGTTAGAAGACAAAAGAGATCTTGTAATTAATGATGTTCCGGACGAGGGCGAACGGATTATTTTGGAATAACTCACTCCTTTCCCGTCATAAAACCCTGCTGGAAAGGGAAGCCATTCGTCTTTCCATATAATAGAGGAAAATATCTACGAATATTCAATTTTAGGTGAGCCTTAGAATTATTAAATCCGAGTAGGTAAGCTTCAGCATGGCTGGACGCCCGTTTTGCCAAAATGCTCCCTGAAACACTCAAAAACCTAGCTTCAGTCACTATACTCGGTTTGAAATGGTATTCGTTAGATTTTGAGTGTATTCGATAAATTCTAGTGTTTTTATTTTCATTAAATATAAGATGAAACATTCACCCTAAAACCCGCGATTTTAATAAAAGGATTGGAAGGTCTTCTGATTTCCTCTAAAATCTTTTCATTGAAAACATTGAACTTGAATTGAAGGAGTCTTAATGACCAAGTGGGAATATAAGGCGGAGCATTTAGCGGGGGTACAGATCAACAATCAATTGAACTTCCTTGGAAAAGAAGGATGGGAGTTGGTGCATGTGACGTATCAAGCCGAAGAAGAATTCCCTTTTTTTTGTATTTTGAAGCGGCCGCTCAGTCGATTTTAATGATCGGATTTTTTAAGTGGTTTTCCCGCTATTTTATTCAGGATGCGCCCCACATTGCCAGCCGCATAAGTCCGGACGGAGAGGTCGCTATCTTTCATCATTTCTTTTAATCGGGCCAGGCTTTCCGCTTCCCCGACTTCGCCAATCGCCCGAACCGCCGTCGTTCGGACACGAGGGGCTTCATCCTCCAGCGCCTTGCTCAGCAAGGGAAGACCCTCTGCCCCCCATACCCTTCTCAGGGAGCCGATCGCGAAATGCCGCACGCCATAATCCGGGTTCAAAAGAGCCGCTTCATATAAATCAAGTCGGCTTTTTCCGAGACGTTTCAGCCCTTCTGCGGCGGAAACCCGAACCATGGGGTCGGGATCGCTGATCAATTTTTCGATACGTGATGTCGCGCGACGATCCCCCAGTTTTCCGAGTGTGGTTGCGGCAGAGCCACGCACCGCAGCATCTTTGTCACTCAGGGCATCTTCCAGTCCTCCGTAAAATGCAGCCCTTGGCATTTCCCCCATGGCCTCTGCGGCATACATCCGCAGCATGTCATCTTTATCCTGAAGATAGGTTTTAAGATAGGGAATCGCATCCGGATTTTGACTTCGACCCAGGGCGGCAATGCCGGAGGCCAGCGCTTTCGCCGGGAGTTTTTCAATTTCTGCAATCAATGTCGGAAAGGCGCTTTGATCCCCGTTTTTGGACATCGCAGCCAAAGCAAGCAAACGCGCAGTGAGATCTTGATCCTGGGTAAAAGTGGCCAGCAAGTTATTGAGTGCAACGCCCTGGTGTGTTTGACCCAGGCTTGCGAGTACTTTAACGGCCGCGACACGCACCATGCCATCGGGATCGGTACCGGCGGCCATCACCAGTTTAAGGATGTCCGGTCCTTCGAGTTGGCCAATGGCCTCTACGGTAAAAAACCTGACAAAGGTCTCAGGATCTCTGAATCGCGGTAAAATCAGCGGAATGAATGCCGGATCGCCCATCTCTCCGATGGCTTTAATCCCGGCGCTGCGGACAAAAAAGTTTTCATGCTGAAGCGAAATTTTGATGATGGAGAGCATGATTTCCTGCATCAAGGGCGGGGCGATGCCGGGAGCCGTTTTTTTTACAGCATCGTGATGGGCCAGGGCCCCTGGGATGTCGTTCAAAGCAATCAGAGCCCGAATTTTCATCTCGTGCGCTTCGAGGGCATTGGGAGATGACTGCAAAATGGCTTCGCTCAAAGCCAGGGTTTGTTTGTAATCTTTTGCTGCGTAGGCCTGTTCCGCCTCGACCAGTCTTTTGTCGGATTCGGGGGTGCAGCCCACATGAAACAAAAAAAACAACAGTACGCCAAAAAGAACACACTTTACGTGAAAGGCTCGTCGCCCTTCACTTTTTTTTACCCTGTCTTTCCCCATTCACTTCTCCCGAAACACAATGCTTCAGTGTAAAGTAATCCCGCTCAGAAAGACAGCGCTGAAGTACAAAGGCCGTCTAATTTGGAAGAGACATACTTCCAGATTGAACATAAAAGGAAAACTATGTTACAAAACGCTTCATGAAAAAACAGCACTATAAATATTGGATGGGTCGGGCGAGCATATGTTTCGGGCTCACTATCGGGGTCTTGATTCTGTGCCTGACTCCTTTATTGGCACAAACGATTACCTTGCCAGATGTGCATTCCAAGACGAGTCCATCTGAGTCCAGTACCCTCAAGGGAACAATTCATCTAGATTCAAGCAGTGGGGCAAGCTCTTACAAAGTCAAAATCAAAGCCTTTGGCGAACAAATATATACCGAACGTCTTCCTGCGGGAACGCCTTTTCAAATCGACAAGATCAAGCCGGGTTATTACGATCTTGTGATTGAGGCAAACGGGCACACCACTCTCGTGAAAGAAGACGTGATTAAAATCATGCCCAAGAAAACAACACAGATTTTCGTCACCATGTTAAAAGCCCCCACCATTTTTCAAGACGGGGATGCGACCAAAATTATCATGTGCAGCGCCTGCCATAAAAAGCTGTACATGGAAATGATGCGTGGCGAAGGAGCCGATTTTCACACCGGCCCCTGGCCGGGACCCGATGGAAAATTGATTCATTTGCCCGACTTGCAGCGGGATTTTTATGCCAATTCCTCCCCCGAACATCTGTCTTTTGTTTCCCCCATTACCGTCGCCAGTATTTTAAAACAGCCGGAAGAAAAACGGGATGCCTGCCGATCCTGCCATGCGCCAACACGGATCTTACAAGGCGGGGATCGTCCCACGCCCCCCAGTCTGCGCGAAGAGAACCAGATCGATGGCGTCACCTGCGCCAGCTGTCATCTCGATAAAGACGGCAATGTACATGGGAAGTACGATCTTTCCGCGCCTCATCCAACGGTGCAAGACCCGCTTTTTACAGAAGCCCGCTCGGCGGAACTGTGTGCGGCCTGTCATCAAACAGACTATTCCGCACCTGCACAGCAAACCTATTTGGAGTGGCAGACCGATTTTGCACCCAAAGATGACCGAACCTGCCAAAGCTGTCATATGCCAAGAGTCGTCCGTCTTTTTGCCAAAATTTTCTCCACTCTCCCGGAACGGGCCGTCGGAAAACACCTCTTTCCTGGTGGACATTCACCCACGATGCTAAAAAAAGCGGCCACTTTGTCTGTCACCCAAAACCCCTCTGCCCCTCAAATGATTCAAATTGGCGTGACGAACAGCGGCGCAGGACACTCGCTGCCGACAGGTCACGGCCCAAGAGCCGTCTTGCTTCATGTCAAGATTGAAGGACCGGATGGCACCCTGCTGCTGGACACACGTAAAACGCTGCCCTTGGCCGTGTATACCGTCAACCCGGAACTGCCCCCGATTTCTGAAACCCTGCATGCCGCCATTCGTGCGGGTGCAACAGAAACCGTGGCGCTTAAACTTGGAGATCAGCCGGGGCAATATCGTGTTCGCGCTGAGCTCTATTACGACCTCGACCGACAGGTCGATTTTAACGATCAGGATCTACCTTTAATCGCCGCCATAGAAGCAGAACTCAAGCGCCCTCAATAATTCTATTTTTTCCATTTAATCTAAAAATTATATAGCATCGGCCCTGCCAAATTGACCGCCAACCAATCCTGCGGTACCTTATTGAGGCACACAATTTCTCTGGGCTTTCCCACGGATGGGACCTATTTTAAAGGTAATTTCGGTATGACAAATGAAGAATATTTAGAACTCGGTATGGCCTATATCAAAAAAAAGAAATGGGACGCCGCCATGAGCGTGCTTAAAGAGTGCGAAAAACGACATGCTCTTCCCTTGGTCGAGGCCTTGCCCCCCCGCTTGCTCTCGGCATTGGGCCTTTGCCTCGCCATGGCGGAGGATAAAGTGTTGACCGGGCTGGATTACTGTGAAAAAGCCGTTCAGCAAGAAAGCTTTCGTCCGGAGCATCACTATCATCTCGGACTGGTTCATTTGAAGGACAGAAACAAGAGAGAAGCCATCTCTGCTTTTTACAAAGGGCTGAAATTCAATCCAAAACACCCTGAGATCATCAAAAAACTGAATCAAATGGGCATTCGTAAAAATCGTTCTGTCCGATTCCTGCGGCGAGAACATATCGTCAATAAATTTATGGGAAAACTCGGGGCATAAACATCACGAAAGCGCAAACCCGCGTTTCACAAGAATCCCCTGATTTTTAAAAGAGATGATCCGTGGTGAGATGGTGATCCGAGCTCAGACTGAACAGCACATCAGCCTGCTCAGGGAGCGTCTCAAACCCATGACGTGTCAGGCGTTCGAAAAACTGAATAAATCGTTTGATTTCCGATGGTCCCATGATTCGGGGGCATTGAATTCTCTGTTTCGCCCTTAACTTCTGCTCTTGTAGGAGCCGCCAGTCATAAACCACCTCGAAAGAAGGGGCCTGTAACACGATGAAGTAGTCGATTTGTTTAAAAATCGCCGGATAATCATTTTTCAAACAGGCATTCACGTCCCGCCGCCATCGGCCATCTGCATCCTCCTTGGCTTCCAAGGTATTGACTGGACGCTGAAGACTGCTTTCATCTTGTGCTGGCACACAGAGACACCAGCCCTCCAAAATCACCACATCTACCGGCGTCTGAACTGTTCCCCAAAAAATGGGATCACTCCGGTCATCCAAAGCCTTGTCAAAACGGGGCAAAGGCACGCGCTGCCCGGCTTTTTTCTGACGCAGGTCTTGGAGCGTACGCCGGGCAAAAGCAATATCGTGTGTCCCCGGAACCCCCCGCATGGAAAAAAGCGGGTGCCGCGTTTCGGACAGGTTTTTGCGTTCCGCACGGGTGAGATAAAAATCATCCAGAGAAAGCCGGGCGACATTGAGCGTGTGTTTTTCCTTGAGCAGCAAGGACAATAGAGAAGCCAGCGTTGATTTTCCCGTGCCCTGCGCCCCTTGAATCCCGACGATCAGGGCCGAAGGACTATTCTTGCGCAGGCGCGCGATTTTGGCGGCCAAGGGCTTGAAATACTGATCCACTGCGACACGATAATTTTCCGGGAGTTGCTTGCTCTGGATAAAATGCGTAAGAACCTTGTTCATGAAAGGAAAACAGGGCAGGATTCAAACGGGGCCATCGTCATTTTAGCCGGGGGCCGCATAAAAAAAGCGTCCCCCGGCATAGAGATCGCATCTTACCAGTGCCAGACACGGTCGTGGTTTTCAATCAGGTCGAGCACCCCTTCGCGGTCCGTTGTTTTGACGCCTGCAATGAGCCCGGTGAGGGAAATGCCCCGTTTTACGAGGTCTTCGCCGGAAACATAAACGGCGACCCCTTTTGTCATCAAAGCCACAATATCCTTATCGATTTCTGCCGCGTGGGTTTGTTGCCATTCCCCAAACGAAACCTGTGGCGCTTGCTGGCCGGAGACGGCATAATTTACGGCATTGCCACGAAGCAAAACCGTCAGATCCGCCCCGGCACCTTTCATCGCGTGTGTGATCCACACCACCGTGTCGTCCTGTTCTTCAATCGTTGCCCGATAGGCGCTTTCGATAATATTGAGTGTTGTTGCCATTGTATGCTCCTTACTTGGTCGGAATGACGAGTGTATTGTCCGAGGCATTGGCCCAACTGACAAAATCTCCTGGAGATCCCCGCCGGACTCCCGGCACCGCTTCATTCATGCCTCGCTCGTCTACGCAAAGCCCGCAATTGATCCAATCGACCTTTGCGCCCGATTTCTCGGCATGTTTCATCAGTTCGGTCACCCAGTCTTTCGGCAAGGGGTGGTTCCATTCTTCTTTTTCAAAACCATGTACGCTGTTGGCATGCGCCGATTGTTTTGAAAACGGAACTCCCACAGCGCCTTCATAGGCAAATACGTTAACGTTATGCCCCCGCCGGACGGCGCTGTCGATCAACCGAAGGGCCGTTGTCGTCCGCGCGTTTTCAAACGGCGCATCCATTAAACAAAAAGTCAGTGTTTTTTTTTCAGACATCATTTCCTCCTAATGCCACAAGGTTTTGACGCCATCCGCCATTTGATCAATGACGACATCAAGTTCCGCAGGGGCAACGCCGTTGACAAGGGCCGCGTCCGCAATGCCCCGTTCCTGCAGTGATAAATTATCTGCTAAAATCCGCACCCCGGCCGTGGCAAGTTTTGCGAGCGTGTTGTGTGTGGGATTTTTTCGCGCAGGCAAGACCCCATTTTGAACGAGAAACAAGGTCACTTCATTTCCGCGTTCTTTCAAACCGGAAGCAAGGTCATAAAAATAAGCCACGTCGTTCACCTCAAACGGATCACGCGACTCAATAAGTAAATAACTGGCCATTCTATCCTCCATATTGATGATGATAAAAAATACCTGCAGTGCCTGATATTCGTTTCTCCCAATCCTCAAGTATTTGAACACGTTTTTGTAGACTGACAACCTACTTTTTTTTCACCTCTCAGTCAAGATCAAGCGACCACAACCAGCGTGTCTGTTAAGAAAAAGGGATATTTTAAAGACAGTTTCCCCTGACGTACACCTACATTTGATATTCCGGGGTTGAACAGGGTCTCATTTTTGACAAATTCCTTATGGGCCCAGGACGACTGCCCCAGCAACTTGGCAGGATACATTCCCTGAGTGGGGCGTTTTAGCTCAAACACACTCAATCGGTGAAAAATGAAACATTGACGATGCCCCATCCTGGCCTACTACCTGAAGTACTCCTAAAAAAACCGATCCGCAAACTATTTTTAAATTCCTTCAATTCTATCTTGCTCCTAAAAAAACATGTGTTATAATCCGGGTCTCAAAAACCTCTTGGTATTTCACGGAACAGATTTTATGCATTTTGGCATCGTTGTTTTTCCCGGATCTAATTGTGACTTTGACTGCCAATATGTCACGGAAAAAATCCTCGGAGAACCCACAACATTGATCTGGCATCAGGAGAAACAACTCCCTGATATCGATGTGTTGATTTTGCCCGGCGGTTTTTCCTATGGCGATTATCTCCGAGCCGGGGCCATTGCACGCTTTTCACCGATTATGGATGTGGTGATTGATTTTGCAGAAAAGGGGGGCTATGTCCTCGGAATTTGCAACGGTTTTCAAATTTTGACCGAGGCCGGATTGCTCCCTGGTGCCCTGCTCCAAAACCGCTCCACAAAGTTTGTTTGTAAGTGGGTGACCCTTCGGGTGGAATCCAACCAGAGCGCATTTACTCAGCTTTACACGCCCAATCAATTGATTTCGGTCCCCGTCGCGCACGCCGACGGCAATTATTTTCTTGATCCCGATACCTTGGCCGAGTTAGAAAACAACAAGCAAATCGTTTTTCGCTATGTGGACGCCAAAGGCGAAACAAGCCCCCTGGCAAACCCGAACGGGTCACTTGGCAATATCGCAGGTATTCGCAACAAAGCCGGAAACGTCCTGGGCATGATGCCTCACCCCGAACGTGCGGCAGACCCTGTGTTGGGCGGCATTGACGGCATACACCTTTTCAAATCCTTGCAAACGGCCTGGAATAAATGAGCGAACCCGATAAAGAAACCATCCCCTATCACACACTGACAAACGACGAGTATGAAAAGGTGCTTGCCCTGCTCGGACGCAAGGCCAACGCCACAGAACTCGCCATCTTTTCAGCCATGTGGAGTGAACACTGTAGTTATAAAAGCTCCAAACGTTATCTCAGCCGCTTTCCCACTAAAGGTGAACATGTCATCCACGGGCCAGGAGAAAACGCAGGGGTCGTCGATATCGGGGACGGCTGGGTCGCGGCATTCAAGATTGAAAGCCACAACCACCCTTCGTATATCGAACCTTTTCAGGGCGCGGCAACAGGGGTCGGCGGCATTCTCCGTGATATTTTCACGATGGGCGCGCGCCCGGTCGCGTTATTGAACTCACTTCGTTTTGGGCCGCTCGACATTCCTAAAAACCGATATTTAATGGAACGGGTCGTTGCAGGAATTGCGGCTTACGGCAATTGCATTGGTGTTCCGACGATTGGCGGCGAAATTGTTTTTAATGAAACCTATTCAAAAAACCCTCTGGTGAATGTCTTCTGCCTCGGCATCGCTAGAAAAGATGAAATCGTCACCGCAGCGGCAGGCGGCATCGGAAATCCCGTGATTTATGTCGGCTCGAAAACAGGGCGGGACGGGGTCCATGGCGCAACCATGGCCAGTGCTGAACTGGATGCATCCACCGAAGATCGCCACACCGTACAAGTCGGAGATCCCTTCACTGAAAAACGACTCGTCGAAGCCTGTCTTGAGTTGATTCATTCCGGCGCGCTCGTCGGCATTCAGGACATGGGTGCGGCAGGTCTGACCAGTTCTGCTACAGAAATGGCTGACCGGGGAAACTGTGGCATTGAAATCAATCTGGACAAAATCCCCCTTCGCGAAGAGAAGATTACCTACGAAGAAATCATGATTTCAGAGTCTCAGGAGCGCATGCTGCTCGTCGCCAAAAAAGGGCACGAAAAAGACGTGACGGCGATTTTCAAAAAATGGGATCTTGATGTTGCGGAAATCGGCCGGGTCACCGACGACCACATTTTCCGGGTTAAAGACAAAGACCAGATTGTCGCCGAAATCCCCGTAAAAGCGCTGACCGCTGAAGCGCCGCTGTATGATCGCCCGGTGAAAGAACCGCGGTTTCAGGAAATGCTTCTGGGACTTCATATCGACGGCATTGCTGAGCCTCAATCCTATTCAGAAACGCTTTTAACCTTGCTGGCATCCCCCAATTTTGCGAGCAAGGCCTGGGTCTACGAGCAATATGATCATATGGTTCAAACCAATACCGTCATTGCCCCCGGATTAGGGGCAGCAATGATTCGACTCAAGGGCACACAAAAAGCATTGGCGATGACAACAGATGGCAACAGTACCTATACCTTGTTAAATCCCTACTTTGGCGGAGCCATTGCCGTCGCCGAAGCCGCAAGAAACCTGGCTTGTGTCGGCGCGAAACCTATCGGGATGACCAACTGCCTCAATTTTGGCAACCCGGAGCGCCCGGAAACCATGTGGTATTTGGGCCTCGCTGTTGAAGGCATGGCCGATGCCTGCACCCGTTTTGAAATTCCCGTGGTCAGCGGAAACGTCAGCCTGTATAACGAAACCCTGGGTTTGGGGATTTACCCCACCCCCATTGTCGGCATGGTTGGTTTGATTGATTCCGCCGATTTAATTGCACATCCCCTCACCCCTGGGTTTAAAGCTTCTGGTGAAAAGATCGTGCTCATCGGAGATACGCGCGAAGAGCTGGGCGGGAGCGCCTATCTTAAAATTATTCATTTACAGGAACGCGGCTATCCCCCTAACATTGATTTCGACAAGGAAAAAACCGTGCAGACCTTGGTGCGTGAAGCCGCAATCGCCGGATTATTGACCGCCGCTCATGATTGCTCCGAAGGTGGACTCGCAATGACCCTGGCCGAATGTTGCCTCTTGTCTCCGGCCCAGGTCGGTGGTAAAGTGGAACTGGCACCTCCGTCCATCCGGACAGATGGGTTTTTATTTGGTGAATCACAATCCCGGATTGTTGTAACCGTGAAAACCACTGATTTTGAACAACTGAAACACCGTATTGAATCACAAAACCTGCCTTACACTGTCTTAGGAGAAACGGGCGGATCAGGCCTGGATATTTCGATAAAAGACCACCCTCGTGCGTCAATTCATCTCTCGATTGACGCAATGGATGCCGCATACAAACACGGCCTTTCTGATTATTTTAAAGACCCGGCCGAATCTGATTAAAACACGATAGGATCATGGAAAAAGACCTTTTTGATAAAATGCATGAAGAATGCGGGATTTTTGGCGTATATGGTCACCCCGAATCGGCCAACCTGACTTACCTTGGCCTGTATGCCTTGCAACATCGCGGGCAGGAAGCCAGCGGCATAGTCACCTATGACGGGCAGCAGTTTTACCAGGAAAAAGATACGGGGCTCGTGGCCGATATCTTTTCAGAGGAACGTCTCAGCCGACTGAAAGGCCATGCCGCCATCGGACACAATCGCTATTCGACCACGGGCGGCAGCAACCTCGAAAATGTTCAACCCATTCTTGTTAATTATGCTTTGGGCACACTTTCCATGGTCCACAACGGCAACCTCATCAATGCCCATTTCCTAAAAGACGAGCTGGAGGCCTACGGCGCCATTTTTCAATCTTCGATGGACAGCGAAGTCATCATCCATCTCATCGCGCACTCCCGTCAAAAAGAACTCACAGAACGCATTGTTGAAAGCCTCTCCCGCGTCCGTGGCGCCTATTCCCTCATCTTTTTATCCGAGCAGGGCATGATTGGTGTTCGGGATCCGAATGGCGTGCGCCCCTTATCCCTTGGCCGTTTTAAAAATGGCGGTTACGTCCTGGCCTCCGAAACCTGCACCTTCGATCTCATCGAGGCCGAATTTGTTCGTGATGTAGAACCCGGCGAAGTTATTCAGATTACAGAAAAAGAAATCACATCCTTTACGCCTTTTTTGCCAGCCGATCCGGCCCATTGCGTCTTTGAATATGTCTATTTTTCCCGGCCGGACAGTGATGTCTTTGGTCGAAACGTCTACCAGATTCGAAAAAGAATGGGCAGAGAATTGGCAAAAGAAGGAGCCATTCAGGCAGATATCGTAATTCCCGTGCCGGATTCCGGCGTTCCCGCAGCCCTGGGCTATTCAGAAGAATCAGGCTTGCCTTACGATACGGGCCTCATTCGGAATCACTATGTGGGCCGGACTTTTATTGAACCGCAACAAAGTATCCGTCATTTTGGCGTCAAAATTAAACTGAATGCGATTAGAGGGCTTTTGGAAGGAAAGCGGGTTGTCGTGGTGGATGATTCACTGGTTCGGGGAACCACCAGCCGGAAGATCGTTAAAATGATTCGCGCAGCCGGGGCCAAGGAAGTGCATGTGCGTATCAGCTCCCCGCCGATTGTTTCGCCTTGTTTTTATGGCATTGATACCCCGACACGTCAGGAACTGGTCGCTTCCAGTCACGATGTCGAAGAAATCAGGAAATATATTACCGCAGACAGCCTGACCTACCTTTCAAACAAGGGCATGTTCCGAGCGGTTTACCAAACGGATTCGGGTGAAAACAAACATTTTTGCACCGCCTGTTTTACTGAGGAATATCCCATCCCTTTTACCGAGGATGAGATCAGCCAGCTTGGCCTTTTTGAAAATCCGACCCTGCCATTCAGCCTGAATGTATTAGGAGATTGACCGGCTTTGACGGCTTGTATCAAAAAAGATTGAACCGGTCATCAGCACAAAACCGGCAACCACACTCGTACTGTTCACTTCCTTCGATTGAATTACCCAAAAGAAAAAACAAATCATAAAAAAAAGGGTCACGCTGTAGATAAATTTTGTTTTTAACCAGCCTGCAGGATTAAGAACCCGCATTTGAAACAAACGATGCAGACTACGAAAATGAAGCATGGCCAAAACCCCGCCAAGAACCAGCGATAAACCCACTATTTTTGAAACAAAAAATCCAAGCCCGCCGCCAATCAACAAGAGAAGCAGGCTGCCCCTTTCAATCCTTTTTAGGGAGGCGTTGGTCTTTAACAGGAATTGATTCCGGTCAAAGGGGATCGCACCGCTTTTGCGGTGATCGCCCTCGGAAAGGCCATCGATTTTCGGATTCACTTTGAACGTTTGAAAGACTGATAAACCGCTTCAATTGTTTTTTCGATATCAGCGGGGGTGTGGGCCGTCGATAGAAAAAGCGCTTCAAATTGAGACGGAGGGAAATAAACCCCATTTTCCAGAAGAGCTTGGTAGAATACACCAAAACGCTTGGTATCGCATTTTAGGGCATCCTGATAATTTTTCACGGGCTTGGGATTAAAAAAGAGGGTCATCTGCGAGCCGATACGATTGAGCTGAATCGTGGCCTTCGCCCGTTTCGCCGCTAAGCGAATGCCTTCTTCCAGAGCGGCCGCGCGGGACTCCAGTTTTTTGTACAGCCCCGGCGTTTTTAGCAATTCGAGGGTGGCAATGCCTGCGGCCATCGCAATAGGGTTTCCGGAAAGGGTGCCTGCCTGATAAACCGGACCAAGCGGAGAGATGAGATCCATAATCTCTTTTCTTCCACCAAAGGCACCCACTGGGAGTCCGCCGCCAATCACCTTGCCAAGACACGTCAGATCCGGGCGAATGCCATAGCGCTCCTGTGCCCCGCCAGGTGCGGCCCGAAAACCGCTCATCACCTCATCAAAAATCAACAAGGTCCCAAAGGGTTTGGTTAATTCGCGAAGTCCGGGTAAAAACCCATCTTTTGGGACGATCGTTCCCATGTTGCCGGGCACTGGTTCAAGAATGATGCAGGCGATTTGATTGCCTTCAGTTTCGAGAATTTTCTGAACAGCGGCCAGATCATTATAAGGCGCGCTAATGGTGTCGCGCGCGAGATCCGGCGGCACTCCGGGAGAATCGGGTACGCCAAGCGTGGTCGCGCCCGAACCGGCCTTCACAAGCAGAGAATCGCCGTGTCCATGATAACAGCCTTCAAATTTGATGATCTTGTTGCGTTTTGTAAATCCGCGCGCAAGACGAATCGCACTCATCGTGGCCTCTGTCCCGGAATTGACAAAACGCACCCGCTCCATGAGCGGGAAAAAGTCTTGCACCAGTTCTGCCAGCTGGATTTCCAGCGGGGACGGCGCGCCAAAGCTTGTGCCCAAGGCAGCCGTTTTCTGAACCGCCTCAATCACTTTCGGATGGGCATGGCCCAAAATCATCGGCCCCCATGAAAGCACGTAATCGATGAACGTATTGCCATCGACATCCGTCACCTTGCTCCCTTTGGCTTTTTTCATAAAAAGGGGGTTTCCACCCACTGCCTTGAATGCACGTACAGGTGAATTAACCCCTCCCGGCATCAGGGTTTGGGCCGTTTCAAAAAAAGCGTGTGATTTATCTCGTTTCATAGGCGGTCATTTTAGGGAAGGGTGGAATACATGTCAAGCCAGGGACAACAAAATGATCCGACTTGACATTTTATTTATAATCTTTATCATACTCTTTCTATGCACAGAGCCGCTCTAAAAAAGACTGCACCCATTCTTTTTATCGGGGCGTTCTATTTTGCCACCATACTTCTCGGTGCACTTTGTCCCTCCGGGGAGCAACCGACACAACACCATAAACACAAACGCGGAATGCAGCATAGTGCCTCTTGTCTTCTGGCCTGCTCCAGCATGGTGGCAAAAGAGGTCGCGCCACCCTATCTTCCTTCAATGCCGACATTACTGGGCGGACTCCTGATTGCCCTCTCCCTTTTTTTTCTTCAATTCAATGTTTCAACCATCCGGAGCCGTGCTCCGCCTTTGACCCAATCAACCGTATAAATTTTCCATTTTAACGAACATGATCGCTTTCTAATTTAAAGAAAGTCGATTGATCGCGCCTGCTGATTGAAAAAGACTTTTATGTCTGAATGTCTTATCAAGGGGCAGGATTCTAAATTTTTCTGAACGAATTTAGGGTAAAACGGGCAATGAAACCGTATTTTTGGCTTAAAAAAACCGTTTATCTCGTTGTATTTATCTACCTCTCCCTAGCCTTTTTTATGGTCATGCCAATGGAACAGCATGCCATGACACATGGGCAATCCCCCGACCATGCCAAAGAACATGGCAACCTGATCTGCGCCTGGATGTGTACGGCTTCAAGCCATGTCCATAGCATTGCGATGGCTCGGGAACAGCGCTTTACGCCTGTTTTTGAAATCCGTATTTTCGCCATTCAGCCCTATTTTCAAAATAAACCCCTGCAAGCACTTTCGATTCGACCACCCCCTTCCGATCTTGTGTAATTTTCAAATCATAAAACACCTTTAATCCGAGTTGAGAGTTGAACTGATCGTTCTCTCTTCCCAATTCAAAACAGCTATTTTCATTTAAAATGATAAGGAGTTGTAATGCGCAAGATGTCTTTTTTAATCAAAGAATGGATAATGATCAGTTTTTTAGCAGCCCTGGTCTTAATCACCGTACCAGCAGACGTGTGGCCGAGTTGCGGCTCGGCCAACTGCTTTCTCGTAACCGGCACACAGGATGGCATTGGTGCCCCGGGCAAAATGACATTGGATATTTCCTATCGCTACATCCCGATGGACAAATTTCAGCGGGGAAACAGCAGCACCAATGAAGTCATCGTCCCAAAGGTCGATTTTAAAAACGGCGTGATTGTCCCAGACCATCACCGCGAAGTCCGCACCATCAATGAACTCATGCAGGTAGATGTCATTTACGGAGTGACCGAACGCTTTAGCCTTCAGTTTTCCATTCCGCTGATGAACAACCGGGCGCATGAACATTTTGACGAAGTCGGAACGTCGGATGAATTTTTCACACGTCAAGACGGCTCGTCCGGCCTGGGAGACATTCGCCTTACCGGGCGGTACGCACTGGTGGTTTCGACCCGCCACCTTTTTGTCCTGGGAGGTGGCATCAAGCTCCCAACCGGGGAGTACAAACTGAATGACAGTCACGGGGAGATCAATGAACCCACGATCATGCCCGGTACCGGCTCGACCGATGTACTTTTCTCCTTCTTTTACGATTATCAAATCGTTCCACACAAACTGGATACCTTCTTCTCGGGCAATTATCAGCTCACGAGCGAAAACGACCTCGACTATCAATTTGCTGACCAAACCCATTTCAATACCGGATTGAACTATCTTCTGAGCGAAAAGGTTTCCGTCAGTGGACAATTGAATCTGCAGCTGAAACCGCATGACACATTCAAAGGTCAAAATGTTCCTTCGACAGGGGGAAAGTGGCTCTACGTGACGCCGGGCATTCAGGTTCAGGCATCGGATCATCTTGGGCTTTACACCTTTGTGCAGATTCCACTCATGCAAGATGTCAACGAGGTCAATATCGTGGCGCGTTATGCACTGGCCATCGGGGCCTCGTACAGCTTCTAAGCCGTGATGCCGCATTCAGTTATGGATAAAGATTATTGATAAAAGATAAAGGAGTAAAACCATGTTTTTTCAAACGAAGACAACAAAACAATGGGCAACAGTTCTTCTGGGTTTGCCGCTTGCACTTTTATTAACCCAGTGCGCCGAGCAGTATGATTCACCCGTCACAGAAACACACAATGAAAAAGCCTATGTCGCCAGCGCCAATGGCACAATCGCCGTCATCACCCACGGAGACATCCCCAAACGCGTGAAGACGATTGAAGCCGACGGCTCAAACGATGTCGCCGCCAGCTTCGGCCACGTCTATATCAATCGCTCAGAGAGCAACTCCGTGGCCGTAATCGACGCCAACAAGGAGGTCTTAAAGGGATCTATTTCCGTAGGAGAACGTCCGGTTCACAGCCGGGTGGTCAAAGGCGGCAACTTGCTTTTGGTGGGGAACGACGGACCGCGGGATGACACCACAACAAGCGATGACGATATCTTAGTGGCTCAGGATGATTCGATCTCAGTCATTGATACGAATCCAAATAATACTTCCTTCATGACAGAGATTGCCCGGATTCGAGTGGGAAACGGACATCACATCATCACCTACAGCGATGAAACACAACGGGCGGCCGTCAGCAACCTCTCCGCAGGAACCGTCTCCATCATCGATATCAACACGCTTTCGGTGATGTGTACGGTTCCGGTGGGCATTGTCCCGCACGGCATTGACTATTCCCATGTGAGCGGACAGGCCTACAACGCCAATGTGTCCGACCCGACGAACGCCGTCACAATCATCAATTTGGACGCCGCGATCACGATTCCGGCCAATCCTTACGATCAAACAGACGCCGCCTGTACGGCACTCGTTGCAGGAAGCATTGCAAAGGGAACCGGTTCCGGACAGATCCCGGTTTCCGGCTATATACAAAGCAATCATTCCGGGGCTTTTGTATTCACAGTGGGTTATGACGACGTGACTACAACCGGTTATGTCTCCGCCATCAGGGCGTCGGACAACGTCGTGGTCTCCGTCCTGCCTCTGAGCAACTTCAAACCGGACAAGTTCGCGATAACCGAGGAGGACAACCGGATGTATGTCAGTGGTGTCAAGGATGACGACAACGCAACAACAGTCCCCGGCACAAGCGTTGCGGTGCTTGATATTGACCCGGCCACCGGGACGCTCACAACCCACGCCACAACGCCCTTTATTTTCGTTGGAACAGGGCATGACCATCGGGCGATTGTGCTCAGCAGTGACGACTTACGTCTCTTTGTGCCAAACTCAGGAGAGAGCCCTGGAACGGTTTCCGTAATCGACACTGCCACGCTGACCGTCCTCAATACCATCGCGGTGGCAGATGAACCCAATGCGCTGACTTACGTCGATGCGGCAACACTCGCGCTCCCCGCAGGAACGGGAGGCAGCGGCGAACATTCCCACTGATTATTTGAGGGGAAGTTTTCCGGCGAACGGGAGAGTCGCTTGTCTCCCGTTCGCCCATCGCCATTTAAACAGGGGATGTGATACAAACATAAAACCACTTGAGGAAGCATGAGAAAAATAAAAAGTAAGAGAACCACTCTGATCTTGAGATTCTGTACGGGACTTGGGGTCTTTTTCCTTTTATCCGGCATGGCGGGCAAACCACCGCTCGTGGGCGGCCCGGCACCGCATTTTCAACTGCACTCCCTGAGTGGGTCTCCCGTCGGAATTGCAGATTATCAGGGAAAAGTCGTGCTGCTCACCTTTTGGGCAACATGGTGCAAACCCTGTAAACAGGAGATGCCCGAAATTCAGACGGCCTATGAAAAACTCAAAGACCAGGGTTTTGTCGTGCTGGCGCTTAATTTTGGCGAGAAAGGCCCCGTCGCTGAAAAACTCGTCAAAGAAATGGGTCTGACTTTTCCGGTTTTACTGGATGAAGACGTTGAAGTCGCGGAGCGACATCAGGTGGTTTCCCTGCCCGTCAGTTTTTTTATCGATCCAAACGGCATCATCAAAAAAAAAGTGATTGGCGGAACACTCACACAAGAAGAAATCACCATCATCTTTCACGAGCTTCAAGGAACAACGAAATCATGAGATGCATCCAGCGTTGGATCTCAATAAAAGCGGAGTTAAAATCCGCCGAGTGTCTCCGATTCGCTCGTCCATTTTCACAAAGGGCCTATTTCAAAAAAAACTGAACAGATATCGGACATTTCCGGATAAGCGTGCATAACGTGGCTCAGAACCAAAAAATAAAAAATACCGCGATTTTCGTGATCAGCATCTACTTCTGTTTATCCGCTTTGATGACCGTGGAGGCAGGAAAGCACCTGCTTAAACACCACCGTTCATCCGCCCATCAGGGGAAAAATCGTGTTTCCTACACCTGTAACTGGATGTGCGGCGCATTAACGCCCTTACAATCGATTGAACCCTCACTCGATCAAACACGGTTACCCTTTGCGGGAAAAGCCTCGGATATCGTCCCGTCCGTACTTGGCTATTATTTCACCCCCGATCAGCATGGCCGCGCTCCACCACACCTCACTTCATATTAGGACAATCCATTTTCGCAGGGCCCGATGGCCCATCAACTTCCTAACCTTGAAGGAGGATATCGTGAATTCCGCGAGAAGTTTGATCATTTTGGAATTGTATTTAAATGTGTCTGTTCCCAAAGAAAACCCCCATGAAGAAACCCTGACGGTGCGAGTCAAACTCGACGGCAAATTTCAACGGGAGATTTTACAGCAGATTGAAAAAACACTCTCTGAGTTGTCCGGAGTCCATTCAGTTAATCTGACCAGTATGAGAAGTCATGCATTGATTGACGTGAATTCCAGCCAAGTACGCCCCGATGACCTCATCGCGGCGATTGAACGCATCAAGGGGGACAGTTGGCAGTGTACCGCTGATTTTAATCATGAAACCGCCAAGATTTACCATATTGAAGAAAAAGTCGGGGCGAATGTCAGTTGGGTTCGGCATCCTCAACTGAATATGCCATATGGGCTCAAGCCGGGCTCCCCTCATAAAAAGTCTGGAGTGAAATAAGGGTTGAGTCGGTGGTTTGGAAGGGGCCTTCGACCTTAACACCAGCCTCTTCCGAGCAGTCTGATTTTCAAGAGGATTGTTTATTAGAATGAACCCATCTTTGCATTCTATTTTTGCAGGGGGTTCGGCTCGGGTTGCAGAGAGAGTCAACGAAACCTTGATCCAAATGACGGGAATCGATCAACAGGGCCTGATTCAGGAAATCTTTTTCGGGTTTAACGGGGGGAGAAACTGCCGTATACGAATGACCGATGCCATGAATGCGTATCGCCCACTAAAGTGAGGAGGAGAGGGGCTTGTTTTTCTAAAGCGCGCTTCTTACTGAAAGGCATGCCGGAATTCAAACGTAAGGGCATAGGACTCCCAGCGCACTTCGTTTAAGGGGGTCCTTGCAATGCCCCCATCACTGAAAAAGACGTAGTCAATACCAGCATCTGTTCTCCAATCGAGATAGTCGATTTTGACAATAAATGTCCAGTCTTGAATCAGGTGTTCTTCCAAACCCAGCGACGCGGTAATGCCTGTGCCATTGGCTTCATGCAAAAAACTGAGCGGATGAGCGAACTCTGGCCTCAAGTTCCAGTTGGCGCGCCCTTCATAGCTCGCCCAGTGATACTCAATGGACCCAAAAACGGTGTGAATGGCATCCATTTCAAGAGACACATCAAGGCCGACCCAGGGTCCGCGCCATTCGGTATCATAAGTACTGTTTAAGCCTGAAAAGGGGCCCAATAAAGGAACGGTCTGAACCCCATCCGTCATGACCAGGTTTTGCTCGTGATAGGAATAACCCACCAAGGGAGAGAGCCACATCGTGATTCCGGGCCGTCCCAGGCTTTTCCTGAACCGTGGCCCCATGCCAAACGTCACATCCAAAACATCCCCATCGTCTGCGCTGTTATTCGAGCGGGAAAACTCTGCGGTGCGGTTCTTTTGATCATAATCTGAATCCTGGTTGTCTCCCCGATATATTTTCCCCAGACCCAATGCGCCTCGACTGTAAAAAGAAAACGGACTCCGGGAATCATCGACGATCAGCCGCCCGCCCACCCCAGCCTGCACGATGGAGAGATCTTTCCAGCTTAACTCGGAAAGTACATTGACGTTATTTCCTGAGGGCGACAAACCCGCAATATTCCAGCGTAGCTGATCGACCCTGTGACTCACCGAGACATTCAGATCCAGTATGCTTGTCGGTCTGGCCTCTGTATTGTTTGTCCATAAAAAAAACCATCCCCATAAAAAAACCACGCAGGTCACTGTTTTTAAGTGAAACATCTTTTCTCCCTCAAGGTCTGCATCCCGATCATTCACCAAAGCTTCAACTGTAATCCGACATAAGTAATGGCAAGCACAAAATAGGTACAACAGGCGATGCCTAAACCCACACCCGCAACCCGGCCGGGTGCGCTTGAGGGGTGCCCCCATTTTGGCAGGGCACGATGGTTTAGAATCAACACCGCCCCTGAAAAAATGACCGTACCGGCAAAACCCACCACGGCAGAAAACTGAATCAAAGGGCCAGGGGCATCCAAAAGCATGGTGACCAGTGTAATCGCCGTAAAAAAATAGAGAAAACGACGATACCAATATTTCGGGGCTTTGTCCCGGCTGGATGGAAAAAGCTGTCGCACCATGTCTGTATTGATGCGGCAGATGGCGTCAATCGTCGTAAGCCAGGTATCTGCCAGAAAGGCGGCCGAGACAAAAAGGAACAGCATCCGCCCCCAAACACCCCACTGCACTTCAAAAAACCGGGCCTGTACGACTGCCAATTGATATTTTTCAGGCAGCACCCCTTCGGGAAAAAGCAGGGCATAGGCAAACAGACATGTCATGAGTGTTGTGAAGAGGTTTCCGACGACGCCAATCCCGCTGTCTACCCATAAAAAACGCCGCCATTGTTTTAGTGGCGGGCCGGGTTTCGTACCCTGGGGCATCGTCCAGCCCTCCAGATGATTGGGCTCGGCGACATGCCGCGCCGCCATGCCAACGCCTTTTTCACGCAGCCAGTAGGAATAAAAAAGCGTCCAGAAGCCTCCTAATCCTGCGAAGGTCACGGCCGTAAGTAACTTTGTGGCGTCTTCTGACTCCCAAAGACGACCTGCTGGCCATTGCGGCCAAAAGAGCGCACTGGAAAACGCGGGAATGTGCTGCCAGACATCAGGGTGCATACAAGCCACCAAAAGACCGATGAGCGTGACGGCAGCCACCGCAAACATGATGCGTTCGATCAAACGATAAACGCCGCGACTAAACCGAATGGCAATAAAAAAAACGGCAATCGAAAGATAGCCCCAAAACAGGGTTTGTGAACGCGTGCTCCAGCCCTTTGGAAAATCGGTCATGGCCGACAAAGCGGTGCCGCCTGCCGAGGCAAAGGCGCCAAACCAGAGAAAAGAAATCCCCATTAAAACCCAAAGACAGATGGCAAAGGTTCGATTTAAGCGGATAAAACCTTGCCAGATGCTTTCGCCTGTCATCGCCGTGTAATGTCCAATTTGAAAATTAAGGGGATATTGAAGAAAACAGGCCGGAATCAGCAAAAAAAGAAAACCCAAACCATATTTCGCCACAAGGTAAGGCCACCAGATTAACTCTCCGCTGCCCTGCGCCAGCGCCATCCAGACGATGCCCGGCCCAAGAGCCAGCCACCAGCCGGAAAAGGGCGGCATTGCAGCCGGCTTCAATCTGGCCATTGAAAATAAACCAGACGCACCTGGGTGTTTTTCAGGAGAAGTGGGAGAGGGATTCATTCCGTAGTCAGAATATCTTTGTTGTGGCCGATTTTAGTTGGACGGCCGACACGATAACACGAGGGAATCTAATTCTCAAATTCGCTGGTCAATTGCCCACAAGCCGCTAAAATATCGCGGCCTTTGCTCTTGCGAATGGTTGTCCGGATTTTATGCTGATGCAGCCAGTCTTGAAATCTTAAAATCTGCCCATCCGGTGTCGGCTGATAAAGCGCGCCGGGATAGGCGTTGAAAGGAATGAGGTTGATCTTGCACTGAATGCCCTTGACCAGTTGCACAAGTCGCGCGGCATCCTCGAGCGAATCGTTTATGCCTGAAAGCATGACATATTCAAAGGTAATCGAGCGGCGCGGCGGCAAGGGCAATGCACGACAGGCCGCCATCAACTCTTTGAGCGGATAAAGCCGATTCACTTTTGGCATGATTCGGCTTCGGATCTCATCCGTTGTTGCATTAAGCGAAATCGAGAGGTTGACGGAGACGGGGCCTGCGATCAGGGTTTTAATCTGGGGAATGAGTCCGGCCGTTGAAACCGTCACCCGGCGAGAAGCGAGGTTGAGACCCATCGGGGAAATCATGCGTTCACAGGCCGCCGTCACGGCATTCAGATTCGCCAGCGGCTCTCCCATGCCCATGAGCACGACATTCGTAATGCTTTCTTCGTCGGGCAATGTGGCCTGAACGCTCAAAAACTGATTGATGATTTCATCCACACGCAAGTTCCGCTTCAGTCCTTCTTGCGCAGTGAGGCAAAAATTACAATCGAGGGTACAACCCGCTTGAGAAGAAATACAAAGCGTGCGGCGTTTTTTTTCGCTTCGAATGAGCACCGTTTCGATCTGTTTACCATCGGCCAATTCAAATAAAAACTTTTCAGTGCCATCCGATGATTTTTGATGCGTCACCACTTTCAAATGGGACAATACGGCTTTTTCCGAAAGAAGTCGGCGGTCTGACTTCGAAAGGTTGGTCATGCTTTCAAAGTCAGCTGCAAACTGTTTATAAATCCAGGACAATACTTGCTCTGAACGATATCTTTTCCAGCCCAAACGGGACAGGAACAAGGTCACTTCTTCAAAAGACAGCGCCAGGAGGTTTTGTTTTGCGGGAAGCGTGTTGAGGTCTTTATTTTCTGTTGTTTGTATCTGCATCATTCAATGTTCAAGCACATCAATCAAAAAAAGAAGGGCGGCGGAATGTTCCCATCCGCCGCCCCAAAAGATCGATCAAAGATCGATCTTAAAAACAGGTTACAGATTAGATTCAACAAACTCCCAATTCACCAGATTCCAGAAGGCTTCGACATACTTGGGACGGGCATTGCGGTAATCAATGTAATAAGCGTGTTCCCAAACATCGCAGGTCAGAATGGGGGTTTTTCCATCGGCAAGCGGACAACCTGCGTTTGGAGATTGCACGATACTGAGCGTTCCGGCATTGTCTTTTGCAAGCCAGGCCCAGCCACTGCCAAACAGTTTGACGGCTGCGGTTGAAAATTGCTCTTTAAATGCATCGAAGCTGCCAAAGGTATCGTTGATCGCTTCCGCAACCTTACCTGTGGGCGCACCACCGCCGTTTGGGCCAAGACAATTCCAATAAAAGCTGTGATTGTAAATTTGAGCGGCATTATTGAAGATCGCCGTTTTTTTATCGGCCGGAAGCGTGTTACTTTTTTGAATCAGTTCCTCAAGAGATTTTGATTCCAAATCAGTTCCGCCGACAAGTCCGTTTAAATTCGTAACATAGGAATTGTGGTGTTTTCCGTAATGAAAATCAATAGTCTCCGGGCTGATATGTGGTGCCAAGCTGTCTTTCGCCCAAGGTAATGCTGGTAGTTGATGTGACATTTTTTCCCCTTATCTCATAAGTAGATGGTTTAAAATCGAACACTGAGAGAGATTTTACATAAGGCTTCGAATCAATTCAACCCATTTCATTTTTTGGGATGGTTTTACTTGCTCGCCTCCAAGAGGCAGAGGGAGACAAACAGGGTTCCGACATGATAAAATGGTTGCATTCGGAAGATTAGTTTATATAGACTAAGGGCGTTTACCCTTTTTATGAGTCTGGCAACTTGGACTCGACACGTTATTTACAATCACCTGAGGTATTTTTTATGGAACAAGCAGTAAATCGCATTGCTCCCCGAAAGCCAGAATCAGCAAATCCTGAGCTGGTAAAACAAATCGTTGACTATCCTACACTGTTCCTGCTCACCTTGATTTCTGCAGCCACCATTGTTGGGGTTCCACTTTTTGGCTACCTGGTGGGCTACACTGCTTTTGACTGGGCACTTTTCGCCATCTTTTACGTCGTCACCGGCCTCGGCATTACCGTAGGTTATCATCGTCTCTTTTCTCACCGCAGCTTTACCTGTAAAACCTGGGTAAAGATTTACTTTCTCATTACCGGAGGATGGGCTTTAGAAAATTCGGCGCTCAAATGGTGTTCGGATCATATTCGCCACCATGCAAAAACAGACACGGATGAAGACCCCTATAATGCCAAAAGAGGGTTTTGGTACAGTCATGTGGTCTGGATTTTCAAAAAAGACCCCTCGTCAGACCTTCCCATTCGGGAAAAATACAAAACGGCCCTTAAAAAAGATAAGTGGATTATGTGGCAGTACAATAACTACGTGCTCATCGTGCTCAGTGGCCTTGCGCTACCCGCCTTGCTTGGATTCATCCATCGGGGGTGGGTAGGTGCGGCTTCAGCCTTTATGCTCGGAGGCGCCCTGAGACTTTTTCTCGTCTTAAATTCCACCTTTTTCATTAATTCGATTTGCCATATGTGGGGGGCTCAACCTTATGGAGACGCCAATAGCAGCCGGGACAACTGGTGGATTTCCCTGATCACTTTTGGAGAAGGCTACCACAACTATCACCACAACTTTCCCAGAGACTATCGCAACGGGCCAAAATGGTACAACTTCGACCCGTCCAAATGGCTGATATTCAGCCTCTTTCTGATTGGGGCAGGCAAAAAAGCAACTTGACCTCATGCACTTTGCTCTGACTCCATTCAGATAAAATGTCTATTTACCTCGATCATATCGCGGCAACGCCCCTCTCAGAGAGGGCGCGTACCGCAATGCTTCCTTACCTTACCGATTTTTACGGCAACCCGCAAAGCCGTCATGCCTTTGGCGAAGCCCCTCGCAAAGCTCTTGAAACGGCGCGCGCGCAAATTGCACAGATGGTGAGTTGTGAGCCAAGAGAAGTTATCTTTACCGCCTCTGGCAGCGAATCCAATAACCTCGCCATTCAAGGCCTTCTTTCAGCTTATCCCAAAAAAGGGCGACATATCATCACAACAACGATTGAGCACTATTCCGTCGCCCATCCCATCAAAATACTTGAACAACAAGGCTACAAAGTCACATGGCTGCCCATCGATTCTTTCGGTCGGGTCGCTCCAAAACAAGTCGCCGATGCCATTCGCGGCGATACCGTCCTGGTTTCGATCTTACATGCCAATAACGAAATTGGGACAATCCAGGCACTGGAAGAGATTGGGAAGATGACTGAAGCCGCCGAGGTCTTTTTTCATACGGATGCGGTCGCCACGGTGGGTGTAATTCCCTTTGACTGCAATCGTTTGAATATCGATCTTGCGGCCTTTTCGGCACAACAATTTTATGGACCAAAAGGCGTCGGAGCGCTCTATCTTAGGCGGGGAACCCGAACCAGGGCATTGATTGCGGGGGGGATTCAGGAAGAAGGGCGACGTGCGGGGACCGAAAACGTGGCCGGGATTGTCGGCATGGGCATCGCCGCTGAGGAAACAATGATGCGGATTTCAGAAGAAGTGCCTCGACTGACGCTTTTGCGGGATCGACTCATCAATGGACTGCTTGAAAAGGTACCTTTTATCCATCTCACCGGAGACCCTCAAAACCGCCTGCCACAGGTGGCCAGCTTTGCCGTCGAATATTTAGATGGTGAAGCCTTGATTAAATCATTAGAGCAGCGAGGAATTATCGCCGCGAGCGGCTCTTCATGCAGTACAGACGCACTTAAAATATCACCCGTACTCACTGCGATGGGTTTGCCCGGAAACATCGCTCAGGGGGCCATCGTTTTCAGTTTAGGGCTTGGAACCACTCAAGCAGATATTGACACGCTTCTTACCGTCTTTCCAGAATGCGTTGAAGGCATGCGGCAAGTCTCCCCGCTCTACGCCGAGCGTCTTGACCTCCCCAAAAAAGTCATCAAATGACCACTGCCGATTTTTCACTGGATACACTAGGTCTGTTTTGTCCCATTCCCGTCATTCTCACGTCAAAAAAAATGAAGGAACTGACTCAGGGGCAAGTATTAGAAGTGCTTTCGGACGATAAGGGGATCAAAAAAGATCTGCCGGTATGGTGCAAAAACAGCGGAAACGAGCTGATTGAACTCATTGAAGAAAATGAGGTCATCAAACTCTACGTGCGTAAAAGCGTTTAAGGGTTCAATCTCTGAAACACGCTATTTTCCAATTAAAATAGCGATGGATTCTTCATTGTTATTGACCACGGCAATATCCATGCGCCCATCAAGATTAAAGTCTTCTTTCACGATAAAAAACGGGGCCATCCCTGTAGAAATATTTAAAGGCGGATGTTCAAAACCGAAGTCGTCCCCTTTTTTACCCACCAGATATGAAATATTATTGCTCCGCGTATTCGCCACAACGATGTCAAGCCGCCCATCCTTGTTCCAATCGTGTGCCACGACCGAAACCGGGCCGCCTTCCGCCCCAAAATCCGGAGCCTGAGTAAAGGTCCCATTTTTATTGGAAAGAAAAAGCGAGAGCGAATCGTTCAGGCCGTTCACCGAAAGAATGTCCGCACGCTGATCCTGATTAAAATCTTCTGTAATGAGACCCAGCGGATTCATCCCGTTGCGATAACGATCCCCTTTTACAAAGGTGCCATCTCCATTACCTGTAAACAACACCACATCACTGCTCGGAACCCCGTTATTGGCTACAGCCAGATCAATAAACGCATCCTCGTTAAAATGACCCGTAATAATGCCTGTCGGAATAGCGCCGGGATCGCCCTTCATTCCCCGTGCAAATCGGCCTTTTCCATCACCCAGCAAAATAAGCAATTGGTCAAAACGAGACACAATGGCAAGATCAAGATGTTGATCCCGGTTAAAATCTCCTGAGACGGCGGCGTAGGGAGAGCGTTCTGTTTTGACCCGTGTGCCCTTAAAAAAGAAGCGTCCAGCCTGGTTAATAAACACCTGCAAACCGTCTTCGCCATTTTGAATGACCGCAAGGTCGGTTCTTTTATCTTCATTAAAATCTCCAGTAATCAACCACCTCGGCGATTTCCCCGCTTCAATTGTGATAATATCCGGAAAACTCGCGTCATTTTTTCCAAAGAGAATAGAAATGGAGTTACTCTCGGTATTGGCCACAGCCAAATCCATGACGCCGTCCTGATTAAAATCTGTTGCGACGATATGAGAAGGGCTCTTTCCAACCGGGTAAACGACAGGCTCACGAAAAGGGTTGACCGGGGGTTCTGTTTTTACACACCCGGCACACAGACCTAACAATAAGGATAGAGGAAAAAATACATCACGAAACATTTCTTCATTGTACGGAGTTTCGATTCCGAGTCAACTCATTTTTAGTATCCTCTTGAGGATTGAAAAAAAAAAGAAAGCCGGGTAAACTTTTCCCCTATGAAAAAACAAGATCAAGACACGCCCATCCCGCTTCTGGGCTTAAGACACCTTGCACTTCGAGTCACTAATCTTAAAAAATCCCGCAGATTTTACGAAGAGTGCATCGGCATGCATTCCTTGTGGCAGCCCGATGAGCACAGCCTCTATTTATCGCTTGGCTGTGACAATCTCGCACTTCACGAAATCAAACCCGGGGAAACCCTGTCACCGGAAGGACAAAAGCTTGACCACTTTGGTTTTATTGCTGAAAATGAATCCATCGTTGATCAGCTTTTCAGTCGTATGAAAACAGCAGGCATCCCGATTGTGAAACCCGTGAAGCGGCATCGGGACGACAGCTACTCCTTTTATATGGCCGACCCGGATGGCAACGTGATTCAGATTCTTTATGAACCGAATATTAGCCCGATGAAACTCCAATAATTTTTTTACCCCGACTTGGTACATCAATGTCCATCTTAAAAAAAGTATCCAAAGACAAGGTCTATTCCCTTGAGACAGAAATGCTCGCGCTGATTTCAAAAACCACGGACGGCATGTTTGCAAATGACGACAGTGGATGCATTCTCATCTGGAATCGTGCGGCGGAAGACATCCTGGGATATTCAGCGAAAGATGTCCTGGGAAAGGCCTGTTATGACATTGTCTCAGGCCGGGAATTTTCGGGAACACCCTTTTGTTTCAAAGGGTGTTCCGTCACGGCCATGGCAAAAGCGCATCACGTGGTAAAGGATTTCACCGTACAGGCAACCACAAAAAAACAGCGACCGCTCTGGATCAAAACGCGCATCATGACGATCGCAACGAAAAAATGGAAAGGCCCTATTATCGTGCACCTTTTCCATGAAGTGCCTGCTCCGATTAAAGCACCCACCTCCCCCTCTAATTTGCCAATATCTGGACTCCCTGAGTTATCTCCCCGCGAGCAGGATGTCCTTGTATTATTGGCCCGGTGTTTGGTCGCGAAGGAAATCGGAACCTTCCTGAATATCAGCACCGAAACCGCCAGAACCCATATTCAACGAATTTTAAAAAAACTCAATACGCACAGCAAACTCGAAGCCGTTATTCTTGCCATGCAGCATGGGCTCATCGAAAAAAGCGCCCTTCAAGCCCTCCCCGATGAGCCTTGATGTTTTAAAAAGTCAGAATTGCACAACGACCTGAACTGTTTCGGATCAACACCATAGGCAATCAATGCCTCACGCATTTTAATTAAAGGAGTCTTCAATGAAAAAAATTGCACTCAGCTTGCTCTTTCTCATCGTGTTTGCCCTGGATGTCCAGGCTGCGCTTCAAACAAAGGAAATCACATATAAAGTGGGCGACACCGAATTTACCGGCTACCTCTCTTTTGATGATGCCATTTCCGGCAAACGCCCCGGCATACTGGTTGCCCACGAATGGTGGGGACACGATGATTACTCCCGCAAACGCGCGGACATGCTCGCAAAACTCGGATACACCGCTTTTGCGCTGGATATGTATGGGACAGGCAAACTGGCCAAACACCCCGATGATGCAAAAAAATTTATGCAAGCCGCTGTGGGTGAAGTGCCTGAGGCCGAAAAACGCTTCAAAGCGGCTTATGCGGTTTTAATTAAACAAGACACGGTGGACCCAAAAAAAATTGCGGCCATCGGTTATTGTATGGGCGGCGGCATCGTGATGCACATGGCACGAACAAGCGTTGTTGAAATGAAGGGGGTGGTCAGTTATCACGGCAGCTTTTCAGGCGCGACACAGACCCCTTCGCAGGCTGGGCCTGAGAGAGCCAAAGTCCTCGCTTTTTCTGGCGGCGCCGACCCCTTTGTCCCGATTGAATCCGTGCAGACCTTTGTCAAATCCATGACCGAAGCAGGTGTGGATTACGAACTCAAAAGCTATCCGGGTGTCAAACACAGTTTCACCGTAGCAAACGCGGATGAAAAAGGAAAAAAGTTTTCCTTGCCCCTGGAATACAATGCGGCAGCAGATCAGGATTCCTGGCAGCGCACCCAGGTCTTTTTCAAAACCATTTTCAAATAAACGGGTATCAATGCTAGGGCATTCTAAAATAAGGAAAATCCTGGAGAATGGAACCCTTCAAAAACCTATTCAATGAGACGATCATCGCGGGCATGGGCGATCATTTTTTGAAAGCCTGGCCGGATTTTAACCGGAAAGGTTTTGTCCAGGACGCGACGGAAAATCTGGATACCCTGGAACTCAAACAGCGCTCCGAGCAAATCACACAAGCCATGCATAAACACTTGCCGGATGATTTTATCCATGCGGGCAAAATCATGCTGGCCAGCCTCACCCCCGAAGACGGCAGCGATTTGTCGAACATCCCCGTCAATGAAACAGGCATCTCCGGCTGGGCCGTGATGCCGATGGCGCACTATGTCGGCTTATGGGGACTGGATCATTTCGAGCGTTCAATGATCCTCTTCAAAGAGATGACCATCCGGTCGTCATCCGAATTCGGCATTCGGTTTTTTCTGATCGAAAAACCAAAAGAAACGCTTGCCGTGTTAATGGAATGGACAAAACACAAAAACGAACACGTGCGCCGCTTGGTCTCCGAGGGGACGCGTCCGCGTCTGCCCTGGGCGATGCAGTTGCCCGCGTTTATCAAAACCCCCACCCTGATTCTGCCACTTTTGCAGGCATTAAAAGACGATTCAAGTGAATATGTGCGCCGCTCCGTCGCGAATAACTTGAATGACATCGCCAAAGACCACCCCGACCTCGTCGCAGAGATCGCAGGGCAATGGCTTGTCGGGGCGTCTAAAGATCGCCAAAAACTCGTGCGTCACGCCTGCCGGACACTCATCAAACAGGGACATCAAGCGACCTTGCAGGCCTTGGGTTATGATCGCCCTAAAGTCAGTCTTGTCGGTCTGCAGCTTGAAAGGCCCGTCGTCAAGTTTGGACAAGCCCTTGTTTTTGAGATGGGCCTGGTCTCAAAAGCCAAATCAGTGCAAAATCTCATCGTCGATTATGTGATTCACCACCAAAAAGCAAATGGCCGCACGACACCGAAGGTTTTCAAATGGAAAGTGTTGACGCTAAAGGCAGGAGCTAGACACAGCGCAAGTAAAAAACATCCTTTCAGGCAAATCACCACGCGTGTTTATTATCCCGGTATTCACAGAATAGAGATTGTGATCAATGGAGAGACGCAGGGCGGGGTAGATTTTGAATTGTTGATGACCTAAACAGGTCTCGGGGGTAAAGCGACGAAGACCTTATTGATTTACATCAATCAGAAGCCAGGTCCCTTCCGAGCTTGACCAGAAGAACGCCCTTGCATGTTCTTCTGAAAGACGAAGGCTGAAGTCGGGCAATCGACGGTTTCGGATCAAGGCGCGGGCATCCCACAAAAAATCAACTACCGTGTTTTTCAAAGCTTGAACCCGTTTCACATGTCCGCCACAATCACAGTCAGGTTCAGCATGAACCGAAAGAATCAATCCATCTTCAAAATAAAACAAATAGTGTAAGGGCATATCTTCCAGGGTGACAAACCGTTCTTCAAGCCGCTGACTACTGGATGAAGCGGGCAGATCTGCCGCATCCTCAGGCTGCACGGATCTCATAAAAACGGGGAAGTCCGGTTCCCGTTTGCTCAATCGGTGACTTGAAGGTTCAGCGATTTTGAGCTTGTCCAGATTGGCAGACGAGACCTTGAGTTCTTTTAATAAAAGACCCTTTGCCTTTAAAAAGAGGGTTTGAGACTGTGGAGCAACAAGGACATAAACGTCATCGTCCTTCGCCAGCGTCATCTCTTGTTTGAGAAACGTTTCTCTCGATGAAGGCGGCGGAATCTGAGGTCGGGGCTCTGCGGCCTGAGTCGGAGACGACATAGGCATCAATGCGATAAAAATGAGCAGTAAAACCATACAACCTACTTGATCCGCCTTGAAACAGATCGGCCTCTTATCAGCCCTGAAAAATACAACAAGCACCCCTGTATTAAAAAATGTAAAGCGGGGCGCCTACGGGGAGATTCTTGTACACAAATTCCAGATCTGAATCGGCCATGCGGATACAGCCGTGGGTCACGTTTTTACCCAGCATCCGGGTATAGAGCGTCCCGTGAATAAAATACCCTTTTCCAAAACCCAGGGCATAGTCGCCCAAAACACCTGCCTCCATTCGCTCGTTTAAAGCGACTGGCAGGGCTTTTCCTTCTTCAACAAAGGCCCAGTCGGGTTTCACCCATAAGGGGTTTTTTATCTTGGACTGAATCTTAAAAGCGCCCCGTGGCGTTTCAAAAACCCACTTCCGGGGCGAATCACCCGGCTTGATCAGGGTCGTCCGGCTTCCCGTCGAAACACGCGCTTCATAGAGAATTTTATCTCCTTTTTTCAACCACAGGCGGTTTTGGGCCGTATCGACAAGGGCATAGATGCCTTTGGGTGCAAGTCGCGCCATTTTGCCCTGCAGTGCTTCAATTTTTCGGGCCTGAGTCGCGGCCGCTCTTTTGTCTGTCGCCGCAAGCGCTGCGGAAGGCACAAGAACAGCTGAATCCTCTCCCGCATCCTCTGCTGAAACCGTTTTCATTGTTTCCAGCCGGACAGAGAAGGCCTTGTCATAGATCGCAACAGCGCGTATTCCGAGAATCAGCCCCAGAACAATCCAGCCCCATTTAAATCGGGATAATTTTGAATGTTGAGACATCATCAGCACACGCTAAAGGATTAAATCCGACGGCAAATTTCCGGCCGTCGTGCCCACAATGGTCACCGGTGTGCCCACTGCAATCCGGTCAAAGAGTTCATCCATTTCCCGATTGAAAAGCGCAACACAGCCCCTCGTGACCTCCAGTCCCGCATCACGGCCACCGTGAATTTCGATCAAACCGCCTGGTTCTTTCACTTCCTTGAGACGCACACGATCTCGTCTGTTTGGATAATTGATCAATAAGGCCTTGTGGAACTTTGACTCACCTTTTCCCTTTTTCATAACAATATGATACTTGCCCTCGGGAGTCGCCCCGTCTCCAGCGCGTTGTTTGTCGTTGAAACCGTTAAATCCCAAACTGACCGGATAAACCTGCGGGGGACGCTTCCCGTGATAAAGCGTAAGGGTCTTTTCCGCCTTTCGCACCACAATCACCGGCGCATCATGAACCTTTGACCACTGAACGGTTTCACGCACCCATGTTTGCCAGCGTGCCATATTGTCCGCAGACCGATAGCGGTTAATGAGCACCGCAATCTCTTTTTTGGCCGGAGACAACAAGGGAAGGGCCGACTGTGCCCCTTTCAGAGCCGTGGCATAGGCGCCCTGTTTAAGATCGCCTTGTGCTTCAGCAAGAAGCAGTTCTGCACGAACTGTTTTTTTTCGGGAGGATCGGGAGAGATGAACCTTCGACGCGTAGCGGCGAATCCGTTCGACATCCGCTTCCACCAAGGCAATTTGTTGAAAAGCCTGTTTTTCTGCGGCGGCCCGGCTTTGCAGCACCGATTGAAGCAGCTCATTGCCGCTGAAAGAAAGCAGGGCAATGTCTTTTCGAATCTGCTCATAACCGCGAAGCATGGGAAGCCTTTTGGCCTGCTCCCGCGAAAAAGTCATGCTCAGATCTTTTAACTCAACCTGAAAATGCTCAAAGCGCTCCGGGGAAAAGACCCCTGCATCGCTTTCCCAGAGCGTCTGCTCTATGGCCTTGATGCGCTCCATTTCTTGAAGTGGCGGGGGAGCGCTGCAGCCCCCCGCTATAATACCGATGACAACGAAACACAGTACGCCGACCCAATGAGCTTGCACACATCGACGCCGGAGCGCAATCGATGCAAGCTCAGCAGCTTGTTTCGGGACGGATGGGTTGGAAAAAGACATGGATCGTTTTTTAGATAAACAGATCTGATTCAAGATGCGATTAGCCCTGTTTTTTTCTCATGGGTGTTGTGGCTTTGGGCTTCATTTTCTTCTGACTTTCAGCCAGTCGGATCTTTTCAATCGCCTGAGAAATTTCACTTGAGACCGCTACGGCTTTTTCCTCAATCGGTTTGGCTTTTCCAATCGCACCCAGGAAATCACCCTGATCGATGGATTCCTGAATACTGGGCAGGGACTCTTCCAAAGCACTCAGATCCGAATGCAGCGCTGCGATGTCGGCTTCTGTGCCTTTTCCTGCGGGAGCTTGCTCAAGCAGGGCTTTTGCCGCAAAAATGGCCTGTCCCGCAGACTCGCGTAAGGCAACAGCATCATTTTTGGCCTGATCTTTCTTTGCTGTGGTATCCGCCTGGAGCTTTTCTCCGGCGAGTTTCGCCTCGGCTAAAAGCTGTTCGGCCTGGTCGTATTTACGTAAAATCGCCATTTTTTCATCTTGTGCTTTAATTTCCTGAAGCGCCGCTTCCAATTTATCATTCACAGCCTTGTCTTCATCTGCCAAATATTCTGAAGATCCGGCAGAGCGGGCCTCGGTCAAGGTCTTGTTTGCAGCTTCAATCGCCGCCGTCGGGGCTTCTGAGCATCCGGCTAAAAAACTCATCGGGATTAACAAAAGGGCCAAACGGGACAACTTACGGGTATTCATCGATTCTCCTTCACTTTCTTTGACTTTAAAGTACAACGCGCCTCAACCATTGAGACGCGCGCCACCTGATTTTTATCTGTCACAGGTCCATTTTCTATCCGCTCAAGGGAGACCATCTTCCATCGATTCGCGATGACAGAAGAACGATCCATTGAGCAGATGTTGCTGATATTAAGCCTGCCCCGACCTTCTGTAAATGCATATCACACCATAATTTAGTTATATTCATAATAATTAAGTTGCAAAAATACCCGCTAACACATTTGAGATGTAAGAAAAGCGCCTAAAACCCCCTTTTTTCCCAATAAAAAATATTTCCGCGCAACGGGTTATTTATGGTTTTTATGAAGCGAATCCAACAGTTCAAAAGAGAGAGAACAGTGTAAAAGGACAAAGGGTTATTTTAAAGTTCTGACGCAACGGAAACCGACATCGTTGTTCCTTCTCTCCGGTAGGCTGTTGACGCGGCTCGCGCAATGCGCGATCTCCTGAATGAAGTTCCAGGAGCCGCCGCACAGCATCTTGGTCTCCTTATCCTTGTCATACCAACGGTCAGTCCACTCCCAAACATTGCCCACCATGTCGTAGCAGCCATAGGGGCTGATGCCGTTGGGGTAGCGGTCCACCCGAGAGGTGCTTTTTATCCCGGATGTCTCTGTGTTGCACTTTTCTGTGTCAAAGTCATCCCCCCATTGGTGACGGGATAGATGTCGATCTCAAAGGGTGTTTTGGTCTCTTCCGGGGTTTTATCGCCCCCGTAAAGAAAGGAACCCGCCGGAACCTTGGCCATCTTATCGAAGCCGCTGGGTGCTTCCATCTCTGCCGTTTCGCTTTTCTCTTTCTTTTCCTCGCTGCTCTCCACCACGGCGCTTGAGGTAAAGAGTTCACTGAGCGCCTCGGGCTCGACATTAAAATTCCGAAGCAAGTCGGCGAGTTCCTTTTTTTGAATATAGGGCTGTAGGTTGTCGGGCACTTTCTCAAGGTCTTCCTTGGGGATGTCCCAGTGGGTTTTGGTGTTGAGGGCGGCGTCTATTTTTTTGATATTCTCCTGAAAGGTATAGAGGGTCTGCCGGTTGTCCTTGATCAGGCTGCTGAGCTTGGGATAGGCATAATCCAGGATGTTCCAGTATAAGAGGTGTCGAAGGTGACCGCTTTGTTTCTGTTTTTAAACAGCCCCTCCTGAAGATTCAGGTTGTTTAAAAAGCGCTTGATCCTTCTCGGGTTATTTTTGACCGCTGCGCTGATGATTGAAAGGTGCGGCAAGACCGCTTCTTTCGACTGGGGACTAATCCGCTCGATGTAGGATTGGCAATCTTCCAGAGAAATCTGAGGCAGGTTGAAGGTGACTTGGACGATTTTGTCCATAAATTGATCGGCATCTTCACCATAGGTTTCTTTTAAGGCTTTTTCGATGATGTCATTCGCCGCACCGAGGACAAAGATACAGCCCTCCTTGTCCATAAAAAGCTTGATGGTTTCGAGGACTTTCAGGATCTTGTCTTTGGGACAGCGGTCGAGATCGTCGATAAAAATAACCAGCGCCCCTTTTCTATCGTCTGGGGTTTCATCGGTCCTGATTTTTCGACGCCCTTGAAGATAGGCCCACATGAGGTCCTCAAAAACAGTCTGGAAGGTATCGTAGAAACCGAGCTTTTCTTTGTGTGGTAATTCCGAGAAAAAGGTACTGATATCCAGCAAGCCTCCGGTCAATGCTTTCGAAAGTTCTCCAACGACCTTTCCCTTGTCGAGCATTTGAGTCAGTTTTTCGAGCGCTCCCGTGCATTTCTTGAAAAAGTCATCCCGATTCATGGTCTTAAAGATCTCTTCGATCAATGCGGCCAGGATTGCATCCTCCTCCTGATATTTCCAGGGGCTAAACCAGACGGTTTTACAGTTTCGATAAAGATCTTCGGGCTTATCTTTTCCGATCACCTCAAGCTGGCTGATGACCGTTTGCATCAAGGTTGTTTTACCCGATCCCCACTCGCCATAGATCCCGATTACAAGCGGTGTTGTGTTTTCTTTGTTTGCTATCAGTTCTGCAAGGGTTTTGGCATAGGCATCAAAACCAAAGAGGTCCGATGCTTTTTTAGGATCGTCGCTGATAATCCGGACAGGGGTGTTCCCCGCTGTTGCAGTCTTTTTTTTGGGCAATTTAATGCTCCTTTTATTGAAATTGGACACGCTTTAAGAGCGCCCCCACCCTAACCCTCCCCCGCTTGCAGGGGAGGGGATTGCCTTAAATGGTGTTCACCTTCCATTTTTATCTTTTCCTCCCTTCCCCTTGAAACGGGGGAAGGGCCGGGGATGGGGGCCTGTTTTGACACTTCTCCCACCGCTCAGGATCTTGATTTCACCGACCGCCGCCATACCCATCCATAAATCGCGAAATTAATCGCCACAACGAACAAACCCATACCAATCTGCATGTCGCGTGTCAATTTTGCGGGATAGATAATCGGCAGAATGTAGTGTTCAATGAACCCGCCTTCATAACCCGCGCCGCCGGCCTGTGTTCTCAGCCAGTTTTCAAGCGGGGTCAATGGGCAGCCCCAGCCGAAACATTCAACAGAAACAGCCCAAACGACAGCTGACAGATGCAAGGACATCCAGCGCGGCCATTTTAAAACCAGAAAGCCGCCCAGCGTCGCAAACAAGATAAACAGGAGGTGCAGGATGACGACGATGTCGGCTAAAAAGGGATAGGGCATGTTGCTAATGTTCAAATCCGGAATTTGATTTGGGGGGCTTTAGCCCGTTTTTTTTGCCCGCGCAATCAGTTCGATTTCGTAGCCGTCCGGAGCATCGATGAAAATGAACTGGCTGCCGGAAGCGCTTTTTGTGGGGCCGTCGGTGATGGGGATGTTTTTCGCCTTTAAAGCAGAGAGCGTGTCTTCCATATTGTTGACTTCAAAAGCGAGGTGAACGAGATCTTCCTGAACCTGAACCGGCCCACTAGCGGAAAATTCGCAGAGTTCGATCAATGTATCGCTCTTGGGCACCGATAAAAAAGCCAGTTTGGAGCCGCGGGGGGACTGGTGTTGTTCCACAAGACTGAGGCCGATGATTTCAGTGTAAAAACGGAGGGTCTCTTCCATGTTTGAGACCCGCATGCGGACATGCAACAGTGTGGTAATCATTTTTTTAGACCCGATAAAAGATTAACGGTCGTGGCAAACGAGACAAAGGGTCGCAGCCGGGGCTCTGAGAAAAGGGCGAACGCTTTCGTTGTGAGGATTATGACAGCTATCGCACTCCAGCATGCCGCCTGTGGTGCGAACCAGTGTGGATAAATGGTCCACACTGGAAAGGTTCTCTTGCGGCAAGTCGAGATAGGAGGAGGTATTTGATGTCGGCAAAACCAGTCCATTCGCTTGCTGGTCGGGAAGCGCCCAATATCGCGAGCGGGTCACGGTTGGATTCAGAGGCGTAAATCGGCCATCGGGCCTCCGGGGATAACGAATGGAGATGGGATGATCTACACGGCTCAAAGGCGGCGCCCCCCGCACACCGGACATGCCGTTAAAGGGGACATTGGCTGTCGCGCCGATCCGAGGATTATCGACATTAATGCCATGCATGTCCGTACCCAATGCGCCGTCATGACATGAGAGACAAACCAGCGAAGGCCCTGTCGGGTGATTATAGGGGTGTTCTTTGAGCGGCAGGGTTTGCTGGGTTGTGTACGTCGTCTCGGAGTGGCTTTTGTCCCACAAAGGCGGCGGCTGAACAACCTTCACGGCTTTTTCTTTGGGGGCTTCTGATTGATCATCCACATGCGTTTGCCCTGGCAAACCATCGGTATGACAGATTGTACAGCTGTTTGTGCCTTCGGCCATTGGGGCGGCGATGAGATTATGTCGTGTTTGATTGACGGCTTCAAGCGGGGAGGCTTCGATGATGCCTGTTTGTGGAGACAGGCTTGTGAGCATAAGAACGGTTCCCGCAATTTGAAGTCCTCTTTTAATCATTTTTTAGCCCCTATTTTTGCCTCGACTAACGCGCACAAGGTTTTGGACATTTCTGAAATGACCGCATGGTCTTCCCCTTCGATCATGACCCGAAGCAGAAGCTCTGTCCCCGAATAACGAACCAATATTCGTCCGGTGCCCGCCAGCTTTTGTTCACAGTCTGAAATGGTTTGCTGGACTTCAGGGATATCCGCCAAATCTCGTTTCTCTCTGACATAGACATTTTCCAAGACCTGCGGCAAGGCCGTCATGCAATTTGTGATTTCTGAAACGGATCTTCCGCTTCGCACGATGAGGGAAAGGAATTGAAGCGCTGTAACCAGGCCATCCCCTGTCGTATTATAATCCAGAAAGATGACATGACCCGACTGTTCACCGCCTAAATTATAGGCCCCCTTTACCATGCGTTCAATCACGTAACGATCTCCGACCTGTGTCCGAAGCACATGGATGCCTTTGGGATTGAGCGCCAATTCCACACCCATATTACTCATTTGGGTCGTGACAAGGGTTTCGCCCTTTAATCGCCGATCTTCCTGCATGGCGAGCGCAAATGCTACAAGCAGGGCATCGCCATCCACAACATTTCCGTGCTCATTGACGAGGATCACCCGATCCGCATCACCATCGTGCGCGATGCCAATATGGGCCGCATGCTCAATCACCGCTTTTTGTAAACTTTCAGGGTAAAGAGAACCACATTGATCGTTAATGTTGGTTCCATTGGGGTTGTTATTGATCACAACCACATCTGCGCCCAACTCTCTCAGTGCCATCGGCGCAACCCGGTAGGCCGCGCCGTTCGCGCAATCCACCACAACCTTAAGGCCTTGAAAATCAAGTCCCTTCGGTAAAGAATTTTTCACAAATTCAATATAGCGGCCTTCGACATCATCGATTCGGAAGACTTTCCCGATTTCTTTTGCTGTTGGGCGGATTGCGTCAATTTCCCCAGAAAAAAGCAGGTTTTCAATCTGGTTTTCAACATGATCGGGAAGCTTGAAACCATCTTTTGAAAAGAATTTAATCCCATTATCCTGAAAAGAATTATGGGAAGCGGAGATCATCACACCCGCATCGACGCGAAGACTTCGGGCAAGAAAGGCAATGGCCGGTGTCGGAAGCGGCCCCACGAGAATGACATCAACCCCCAGAGAACAAATTCCGGAGGTCAGGGCCGACTCGATCATGTAACAAGACAGGCGGGTATCTTTCCCGATGACGATACGATGCCGTCCCGCCTTGTGCTTAAAAATATGGGCAGCGGCGCGGCCAAGCTTCATCGCGGTTTCAACCGTCATCGGCTCAATATTTGCGATGCCACGGACACCATCTGTTCCGAAAAGCTTTCCCATGTTGGTCTCTTGTTAAGTCTTAATGATCCATGCCGGGCATACCAGGCATTTGTGGCGGAGGCGAGGATGCAGCCTTTCGAAGGGCCTCATCATTGATCACAACCTTGGCCTTCGCCTTGAGCTGATCGATTTCCCAGTTAATCATTGTACCACGCAGGGCCTGAAGTTGTGCCGGAGTTAAGGTTTCGTATTCTCCAGGAGGCCGTGATGCCGATTTACGAATAATATGGTAGCCGAACTGACTTTTTACGGGGCCGCTGACTTCATCTTTTTTCATCGCAAAAGCGGCATCGGCAAACTCTTTAACCATGCGGTCCCGCGTGAAAAAGCCCAAATCTCCGCCACGCGCCGCACTCGCAGGATCGATAGAAACTTCTTTGGCCAGCGTTTCAAAAGCCGTCCCGCCATCCAGTTTTTTCTTGGCGGCTTTCGCTTCGTCCTCTGTTTTCACCAAAATATGACTTGCTTGCACTTCACCAAATTCAGCCTTGTTTTTATTGTAATAGGCCTTCATCGCGGCTTCAGTCACTTTTTCCTGAATAATTTTATTGACCATTTCGTTAATGACAAATTCCTTGGTCAATTCTGAAATACGTTCTTTAATTTCATTACTTTTTTCGAGACCGTTTTTAATGCCCGCCTGATTTAAAACTTCCCGTGCGATCAAGAGGTCGAGCAGCTCTTTTTTCCCCTCATAGGAATTAAAATTCCCTTGCCCTTCCTGTGTGAGGCGGCTCATGCGTTTTTCAAACAAGGCCGTCGAAATCGAAACCCCATCCACATTTGCAATTTCATCGGAAGGGCCCGCATAAAGATTTGGGGTCAAAGAAAAAACCGAAAACACAATTAGGACAAAAAGAGTGCTACTTACTTTTGAGTTTTGCATTAAAATCCTCCATTAAAAAAAGCCGACAATATTCTACCTTTAAAAAGAATAAAAGATCAACGGGTTTTATGGCACATCGCATCACAGGACAAATCGCCTGTGTTCCAGCGAATTTTGATGTTTTCAATTCTTGACTTCGAGAGGAGGAGCCCGTAAAATTTGAGGCTCTAAACCCTTGTTAATTCATATAAATCAAGTTTGATTATAAGGATTTTTTTGTGAGATGGGCAGCCTGGATCGCGACCTGCGGCGGCATCGGATATTTTCCATACTTCCCCGGAACCATCGGCAGCCTCGCCGGGCTTCTTCTTTTTCTCCCATTGCGGCATCTCTCTATTCCAAGCTACACGGTCTTTCTGATCGTCCTTTTTGCGCTTGGGGTCTACACCGCCACGGCAGCGGAACCTTATTTCAAAAAAAAGGACGCAAGCCACATTGTGATTGATGAACTGCACGCCATCCTGTTTGTTTGTTATCTGCTTCCCCCTACTTATGCCTGGTGGATTGCCGGGTTTATCGTCTTTCGTTTTTTCGATATCAAAAAGCCGCGCCCCATTCGAAGATTTGAAAAATGGCCGGGCGGCTGGGGCGTCATGGCCGATGACTCCGTTGCCGCACTCTATACCGTCGCAGTGCTTCGCCTGGCTGACTTTTTTATCCGTATGGGGAATTTTAAGTTTGGATAACCCTGAACTCACAAATGCATCCACCCCGACAGACAATGAAATTGAAACACACATTGGGGCCTTGCTCATCCAAAAAGGCTGGAAAATCTCAGTCGCTGAATCCTGCACAGGAGGCAGAATCGCAAGCCGCCTCACACGCGTCGCGGGAAGCTCTCGTTATTTTGAATCCGCCTGCATAACCTACAGCAACAATTCCAAGGAACGCCTGCTCTCTGTTTCACACGCCCTGCTCGAAAAAAAAGGCGCAGTTTCGGCCGAAATCGCCAGGGCAATGGCCGAAGGCATCCGAAAAAAAGAAGCTGTGGATCTGGCTTTATCAGTGACCGGTATTGCCGGCCCTGGGGGGGGCAGTCAAGAAAAGCCGGTCGGGCTCGTCTACATCGCCCTTTCTGATTTAAAACAAACCACCGTGACCGAGCACCATTTCCAGGGAAATCGGGAACAAATCCAGGCTAAAGCGACACAAACCGCACTTGAAATAATCAAACAGGCGCTGAGCACTTAATAATAATCTGCAAAAATGATATAAAGACCCTCAAATAGGGAAGCCGTGCTTCGAACAAGCAATTGAACGACATCGTTCGTTGATTTAAAGCATCACACCACCGTGACGAATTCATTTTAAGGAGATCAAATGGCAGAAAAGGGGAGTAAAGAGAATAATAAAGAGGGCGCACTAGAACTCGCCATGTCACAAATTGAACGGCAATTCGGGAAAGGTTCAATCATGAGGCTCGGAGCAGGCGATGTGCCGGAGCACATTCCCGTCATTTCCACCGGCTCGCTCGGACTCGACATGGCCCTGGGAGTGGGCGGCGTCCCGCGCGGCCGGATCATAGAAGTATTTGGTCCCGAGTCTTCCGGGAAAACCACCCTCACCCTTCATATCATCGCCGAGGCACAAAAATTAGGCGGCACAGCCGCATTCGTTGATGCGGAGCACGCCTTGGATATTCATTATGCCCGCCGATTGGGGGTCAACAGCGATGACCTGCTGATTTCACAGCCCGATACAGGCGAGCAGGCCCTCGAAATCACCGAAACCCTCGTCCGAAGCGGAGCGCTGGATGTGGTGGTCATCGATTCAGTCGCCGCCCTCGTCCCCAGAGCGGAAATTGAAGGCGAGATGGGCGATTCCCACATGGGCTTGCAGGCCCGCCTGATGTCGCAGGCCCTGAGAAAACTCACGGCGGCCATTTCAAGATCGAAAACGTGCGTCATTTTTATTAACCAGATTCGCATGAAAATAGGCGTCATGTTTGGCAATCCGGAAACCACCACAGGTGGGAATGCCCTTAAATTTTATGCATCCGTTCGGCTCGACATTCGTAGAATCGAGACTATCAAAGAAGGACAAGAGGCAACCGGAAACCGGGTCCGGGTCAAGGTGGTCAAAAACAAGGTATCGCCCCCTTTTCGGAAAGCGGAGTTTGATGTACTCTTTAATGTCGGGATTTCTAAATTGGGAGAACTGCTGGATCTCGCGATTGAAAAGAAAATCGCGGACCGAAGCGGGGCATGGTATTCCTATAAAGATCAGCGCCTGGGGCAAGGCCGGGAAAATGCCGTTAAATTCCTGGGAGAAAACCCGAAAATGGCGGCCGAGATAGAAAAATTAATCCGGGAAGAAGCGGGACTGCTGAGCTCAAAACCTGCGGTCGAAGGGTAGGGCAATATCATTTAATCGTTTCTTCAATGAGCCATTCCCCAGGAACAGTGGTAAGCTCTTAGGGATTTACTTCACTTCAGACATGGAGGGTTCACATGAATATCGACACCTTGTTAAAGGCCTCGATGGAGACGGGCGCATCCGATCTTCATATCAAGGTGGGCGCTTCGCCGATGGTGCGCATCAATGGACAACTTCAACCGCTGGCACAATTTCAGCGAATGGGGAAAGATGAGATTACGGCCCTGGCCTTTTCCGTGCTTAGCCCAGCGCAGAGAGAAACGTTTAAAGAAAGTCGAGAAATTGATCTCGCCTACGGCGCAGCGGGTCTGGGGCGTTTTCGGGTCAGCATCTTCATGCAACGCGGCACCGTCGCGGCCGTTTTTCGGGTAATCCCAAGCAAAATCCTCTCTTTGAACGATCTGGTTTTACCCGATGCAATCCAGAAACTTGCCATGGAGCATCGTGGCCTTGTATTGGTCACCGGCACCACTGGAAGCGGAAAATCAACGACGCTCGCCTCAATCGTCGATATCATCAACACCACACAAACCTCAAATATCATCACCATTGAAGATCCCATAGAATTTCTGCACCGGGACAAAAAAGGCATTGTGAGCCAACGGGAAATTGGCATGGACACCGATTCTTTTGGCGGCGCCCTCCGCTCTGCCCTGCGACAGGACCCGGACGCCATTATGGTCGGAGAAATGCGTGATTTTGAAACCATCAGCACAGCCCTCACCGCCGCTGAAACCGGACATCTGGTGTTAAGCACCCTGCATACCCTGGATGCCACCGAAACCATCAACCGCATTATTTCGGTCTTCCCGCCCTATCACCATGATCAGGTGCGCATGCAGCTCGCCACTGTTTTAAAGGGCATTATTTCACAACGCTTGATTCCGCGTTCCGATGGCGCCGGACGTGTCCCCGCCGTCGAAGTCATGATCACCACTCAAACCATTGCGGAAGCCATTACGGATTCTGAAAAAACACGTAACATTCACGACATTATCGCCGCAGGAAAATCACAATACGGGATGCAGACCTTTGATCAGTCTATTTATGGTCATTTTCAGAACGGCATCATTTCCTATGAAGAAGCCCTAAAATGGACCAGCAACCCGGAAGATTTTGAACTGAAAGTGAAAGGCGTTGAAAGCACAAGCGAGAGCTGGGACAATGCACAAGGACAAACAAGCGGGGAATCAGAATTTGAAATCGACCGCTTTTGAGGATTCCATTGCATCGGCGAAAAAAACGGCCTACAAACTATTATCCTATCGCGATCACAGCTCCCATGAAGTCATTAAAAAACTGCGCGCAAAAGGCTTTTCAGAAACAACCATCACCCAGACCCTCTCTTTCCTAAAAAAAATTCAACTGATTGACGACCCAAAATTTGTCCGGGAGTGGTCTCGCTTTCGGGTCGAGCGGGACCACTATGGGCCATTCCGTCTTCGAGGGGAACTCCTAAAAAAAGGATTCTCGCCGGAAGAAATTGATCCCCTTGTGCGAGATCTTTCCCAGGAATATGACATTTTATCTGTTATCGAGCACGCCCTGACGCAGCGCTATAAAGACCTTTCCGAACTTCAGGAAGAAAAGCCCCGCCGCCGCGCTTTTGACTATCTTCGCCGAAAAGGACATGACACCCACGCCATCCTGGCCGTCTTTAGAAAAATCGGAATCATCTCCTAGCACCTCCTCATCGCACCGACAGAACAGGGTTATTTTTGTCTTGAATTTTACCGACCAGTCAACTATGATGAGGGTTATGGGACGGACGAGCGATGCAAAAACGCGCATTTTGGAAAGCGCGCAAGCCCTATTTTATGCACGAAGCAGTGAAAATGTCGGCGTACAGGAAATCTGCACCCATGCGGGGGTTCAAAAAGGGAGCTTTTATCACTATTTTTCATCCAAAACCGAACTCATCCTCGCGGTCGCGGCCCGTTACAACAGCGCCACTTGTGAGCATCTTGCCAAGACCGTCTTCTCCCAAAATAGGCCAGCTCTGAAAAAGATAGACCACCTTTTTGAAGTGGTCTATCTTTTTCACAAAAAAGCCAAGTTGGAAACAGGAAAAGTGCAGGGCTGTTTCAATATCAATCTCAGCGCCGAACTCAGCACTCAAGATCCAGACATCCACCAAAAACTCGCACAGCATTTATCTGACAGCATCGTCCCGATTGAAGCCGTGCTCAAGCAGGCTCTTGAAGATGGATCGCTCAGCACTACAGTGGATACACACAACTCAGCGGAAGCGATTTTTGCTTACCTGCAAGGACTGGTTGTCATGGCCAAAGCCCAAAACGATCCGGATGTGATTCGCCGTCTCTCAAAAGGGGTCAGAGCCCTCATCAAATAAACACGCGAAACAATTCAACCCAAAGGAGAAGGAGAACAAACATGAAATTAAAAGACAAAGTCGCCGTAATCACCGGCGGAAACAGCGGCATCGGATTAAGCATTGCTCAGGAATTCAAGGCGCAGGGGGCTAAGGTCGCCATTTTGGGACGGAACAAAGTCACTCTGGAAGCTGCAGCAAAAAGCTTGGGAGAAAACACCGTGACCGTTCAGGGTGATGTCACCCGCATCTCCGATTTGGAGCAACTTTACCGCGAAACACGCGCAGCCTTCGGCAAAATAGATATCCTGGTGGCCAACGCCGGTATCGCCAAACCCATGCCTTTTAGTGAAATTGATGAAGCCGCCTTTGATGAAACAGCGAACATCAATTTCAAAGGCACCTTTTTTACCGTACAGCGGGCCGTACCGCATCTCAACAAAGGCGCTTCCATTATTTTGGTTGGATCGATTGCGGGTCAAATCGGTTATCCCGGCATGTCTGTCTATAGCGCGACAAAAGCGGCGATGCGCTCCCTCGCACGGAGTTTTTCCGCTGAACTGCTTCCAATGGGGATTCGTGTCAACAATTTAAGCCCCGGCCCCATCAAGACCCCTATTTTTGACAAAATGGGGCTGTCAAAAGAAGAGGTTGATGCCTTTGGAGAACAAATGAAAACGCAGGTTCCGATGGCGCGTTTAGGAGAATCTCACGAAATGGCAAAAGCCGCACTCTTTTTGGCTTCGTCCGATTCATCCTACGTCGCGGGCATCGATCTGGTGGCCGACGGCGGCATGAGCCAGATCTAAGCACATCGTAAAAATGAGAAGGGCGGCAGCCACAGGGAACGCCGCCCTTCTCTGTGATGCTATTTAGACGAGTCCAAAGGCAGACCTGCCTCGCTCCAATCTTTTTTGCCTTCAGCATATTTGAAGACATTCGCATATCCCGCCGCCACTAAGGCTTCGGCCGCAATACCCGAATTTTCGCAGCTTTCGCTTGCACAGTACACCACCACAGTGTCATTCTTATTCCCCAAAAGTTGCGGCGCTCTTTTTTCGACTTCATCATGGGGAAGATGAATCGCACCAGGAATATGCCCTTCGTCAAAATATTTCCGGGGAAGGGCCTCGATAATCGTTGTGGGGGTTTTACTCTCAAGCCGCGCCTTCAAGGCTTCCCGCGAAATGGACCGAACCATGTTTTCCTCCTTCATTTCAGGGTGAGTTCACAATGCCATATAGTTGCATATGCAACTAAGCTAAGATTACCTCAAAAAAGTTGCACATGCAACTAAAAAGGGTTATTCTGATCTCATGATGAAACACCCCGATCAAACATCCGTAAAGGCCTGGGCACAACTCCTCAAAACCCACCGCTTTTTATTGGAACAGGTCGAGACTGATCTGAAGACCGCGCAGCTCCCCTCTTTATCCTGGTATGATGTCTTGTACGAACTAAAATGTGCTGGGCCTGCGGGTTTGCGGCAGTACGAAATTTCGGCACAAATTCTCCTGAATAAACATAACCTTTCCCGCCTGCTTGACCGACTTCAAGCCAACGGCCTCATCCGGCGTGAATCCTGCCCTGAAGACGGACGAGGCCATTGCGTTCATATTACGGATACAGGGACACAAGTCCTTAAAAAAATGTGGCCGATTTATGGAAGTGCAATACAAAGCCATTTCTCAGAACACCTGAACCGGGAAGAAGTCCAACAGCTTTCAGACATCCTCTTGAAGTTAATGCCGACGCGCGAAAAATAAATGCGAAGCGTGCCGATGGCACCGTCATTCGGGTAAAAAAACGCCACATTGACATCTTTTAAAACCTGTGATATTGTCCATCCCATCTTTAAATATCCCATTCAAAGCTAAAAAAACACTCCCCCGCTCTGTGCGCTAAGCAGGATGAAAGGCCGGTGTTTTCAGCTTCCAGGTTTTACCAGCGCTGCTTTATATGGAAACCGAAGGTTTGTAATATCACCTGCAAACCTTCCGATTAACGTCGCTTCTCTATTATTTCGGAATTATTCAATAGTCACGCCAGCTCTCTCTAGGGGGAGCCTCTGTTTGGCATCTTCGGTAAACAGGAACTCTCACACAACTAAAAAGGAAGGATTTGAAGCATGAAAATAAATTGACTCAAAAATGGAAGGGCGGCCAGACAGCTTGGGTGGGCCGGTGTAATCTTGATGTTTTTGTTTCTGACGATCGGATGTGACGACAGTAAAAGTGCAGGCACCCAGACCGAAAGAGGAACGGTTTCAGGCAAGGTCATCTCCTCTGCGACGGGCGAAGCCGTTCCAGGCGCAAGCATCCGCGCGGGTGACGCCACCGCGATTTCCGAAGCGAATGGTACTTACACCTTAAGCCCTGCGGTCGGGGAACGTGTTGTTATTCACATCGATGCAGCAGGCTTTGCGGAAACCTTTCAGATTGCGCGGGTCACCACCGGACAGACAGCGTCGCTTGATGTGCAACTACTTCGTATTGGGTGGGCAGAAGTCCTTAACGTGCTTTCTGGCGGCACGGTCGCCATTCCCAATTCAAGCGCGCAGGTCGACATTCCCGCAAACGGGCTTGTTCCGGTCGGGGGTGGAACCGCGTCCGCCAACGTCAATGTTGAACTGACCGCCATCAATCCGGCCATCAACCCGGACATCATGCCGGGAGACTTTACGGCTGTGATGTCCGGCGACAGCGTTCCGGTCGAGATTGAAAGTTTCGGCGCGCTGCGCGTCGATGTGCGCGACGACACCGGGGCGCGCTACACCTTAAGGACAGGGCAAAGCGCCAGCATCCGCATCCCGCTCGGCTCGCTTTCAGACACGCCGCCCCCCACCACCATCCCCCTGTTGGTTTTTAATGAAACAAGCGGCCGCTGGGACCAGGAAGGCGAAGCCACCCTCACGGGAGCCGCGCCAGACCAGTTTTTCGTCGGCACGGCAAGCCGATTTGGCACCTGGAATGCCGACAAGCCAATGCTGAGAGTACTCGTCTCGGGCTGCGTGCGGGACACGGCCAATCAGCCGGTGGTGAATGTGTGGGTTAAAAGCGACGGCGTCAACTATTCCGGCACCGCTTCCACCTTCACCGATGCCGATGGAAACTTCCGCGTGGCGATGCGCCGCGACGCCCGGGCGACGATCAGCGTGAGCTTTTTAGACCCGATCCGGGGAACCCTCATTAAGACGATTAACGTCGGCCCCTTTTCCGCCGACGTGACACTGGCTGACTGCATCGTGACCGATCCCGCGCCGCTTTCGATGATTCAACGCACACTGCCTTCTGGTCTTGTGGGCAGGGCCTACAGCGCCGGATTGGCTGCGGCGAACGGCACGAAGCCCTATGTCTGGAGCGTTACCACAGGCGCCTTGCCGACGGGCCTGACGCTCGACGCCGCAACCGGCCAAATCAGCGGCATCCCGACTGAAGCCGGTTTCTTCGCCGGAACGATTCAGGTGGCGGACAGCTCGTCGCCGCAGCAGTTGGCGGAAACCCCGTTCTTCATCAACATCATCGCGCCGCCGCCCTTCGGCATTGCCACAATCTCACTCCGAACGGGTATCGTCGGCACGGCCTATAATGCAACATTGGCCGCGGTAAACGGCACATCGCCCTATACCTGGAGTGTGATATCCGGCACATTGCCGACGGGCCTGAGCCTGAGTACAAACGGCCAGATCAGCGGAACGCCGACTTCCGTGGGCGACTTCACCTTCACGATTGAGGTGGTGGACAGCTCGGGGTCCGCGCGATCGGCGAGCGCACCATTCATCATCACTATCGTTTCAGGAGGAGGGGCTGTCAGCTACACTGTCGGCGGATCGGTTTCCGGGCTAAACGGCACCTTGGTGCTGCAAAACAATGGTGGCGACAACCTCAATGTCTCGGCTAACGGAACCTTCACCTTCGCTAGACCTATCCTCAACGGCACGTTCTACAACGTCACCGTCCTGACCCAGCCAGGGGGCCAGAATTGCAACGTAGCCAGCGGCACGGGCTTCATCGCATCCGCCAACATCACCGATGTCGCCATTACCTGTGTTACCCCCAACGGTAGCTTCAGCCCAACCGGCAGCATGGTAACAACGAGGCAAGTTTTCACCGCCACGCGACTCCCCAATGGCAAGGTACTGGTCACGGGAGGATTTGGGGGTACATCAGGCTCTCTCGCGAGTGCGGAACTATACGACCCAGCGATGGGTAGTTTTAGCGCCACCGGCAGCCTCGCGACGGCAAGGGGTGGACACACCGCCACGCTACTCCCCAATGGCAAGGTATTGGTCACGGGAGGATTTATTCTTGGAGTTTCTTTTTTAAATAGCGCGGAGCTATACGACCCGGTCACAGGCAGTTTCACTGCCACAGGTAACATGGCGACGGAGAGATATCTTCACACCGCCACACTGCTGACGAATGGCAAAGTACTGATCACGGGAGTATTTGGTGCGACGGCGGAGCTATACGACCCGGTCACGGGCAGCTTCACCGCCACCGGCAGCATGGCGACAAGTGGTGCCGACACTGCCACACTACTTTCCAATGGCAAGGTACTGGTCACCAGAGGTGTCACAACAGGCAGTACACTCCCGAGTGCGGAACTATACGACCCGGCGACGGGCGGCTTTAACCACACTGGTAATATGGTGACGCCGAGATTTGATCCGACTGCCACACTGCTGGCCAATGGCAAGGTACTGTTTACTGGAGGAATTGGGGGTGCATCAGGCTTTCTCGCGAGTGCGGAGCTATACGACCCGGCGACGGGCAGCTTTACCGCCACGGGCAACATGGCGAAAGTGAGAGTTGGGGATCACACCGCCACGCTCTTGCCCAATGGCAAGGTACTCGTCACCGGAGGGTTCAATGTAGTAACGTTTTTGGGTAGCGCGGAACTATACGACCCGGTGGCGGGCAGCTTTACTGTAGCTGGTGACATGGTTGAGCCGAGGTTCCGACATACCGCCACACTACTGAATAATGGCAAGGTGCTGGTCGCTGGTCCTTCTATGAGCGCCGAGCTGTTTCAGGAATAATCGCCTTGGGAATCGTCATGGGGACCAATAAAAAGAGTCGCTTCCGAACAGGCAGCGTCCCTTATCAAAAATGTTCGCTGTAAAGTCGAACAGGGTTTCTTGAAGTCCCCCCGCCGGATGTCCGGCGGGGGGCTGCAACCCAATTAAAAAAAGAAAGGATCTTCGACGTGAACATAAATAACATAAGAAAGAGATCGGCCACCCGGCAATGGGGATGGGCCGGCGTGGTTTTGATGAGCTTGTTTGTAATGGCGTGTGGCAGCGGCGGCGGGGGTGGTGGTGCTGGTGCTGGCGGCGGGGGTGGAGGAGGGGGCTTCTCCGGGTCTTCCTTCCTCTTTTTCAGCGGAAGCTTGAAAGCGGTGGACCCCGCCGCTCCCGCCTCGCCCATCACGGTGGAAGCGGGGCAGATACAGACTAATTCAACTGGAAAATTTTATGCAGGCACTTACAACAGCGCGACGAAAACCGTGACGAACTTCCATACGCATGCCGTGATGTACGCCAAGACCGACGGCAAATTGTACCGGGTGAGCGCGCTCAAGGATCAATTCGGGGGACACCATACTTGATGGTCTCGTAAAAAGCCCCAAAAGCCTGTCATTTCGACCGTAGGGAGAAATCTTGCCTTTTACAACAGATTGATCACTCAAAGATTTCTCCCTACGGTCGAAATGACATTTGGGAGCCTTTTGACTTTTTACGAGCGCACCATACTTAATGCAGCCGTAAAAAATCGAAAACCGCCAAATTTGTCATTCTGAGGAAAGCGAAGAATCTTGTATTCTCAAATAGTTAGACTCTGTGTTTAAAAGATCTACGTTTTTTGCTTTATCCAGGCCGATGGGGACAACGTGCTGTGCTCAGTGGTGTTTCCGGTTCCGGGGCCCGCGTTGGGCCAGAGCGATGTCTTTTTCTTTAACGCCGCAACCGCAGGCTCGCTGACGCGGGTGACCAATACGGCAGACAAAAGTGAGAGTGTCGTCTTAAACTGAATAAACAATGAGGGACAGGTCCTGTTCTTGGATGGGCTCATGAATTTGTAAGTCAAGTCTGTATTATTGATTATCGAGGTTGAAAACTTGGCCTCTGCTGTTAATGGGTACCCCCAGGTTCCGTGCCACTTCCCAAGCGAGGAACGTCTCTCGTCACTGGCGCTTGACCTGCCCCCGCCGGATGTCCGGCGGGGGCAGTACGATAAAAACCCGTTTGGAGATAGTGCATGATTCAAAACAATGCCTTGATTTTTGTCTCTGCACAGCGTTTATTCCAAAGCGATGAAATACCCGCACCCCCCGTGCAAATCAGTATTTGAAAGAAATGGCTTAAATATGTATATTGTCTGCGGCCATAAAATGCGTGTTTTTTATACTCGGATTTGGCCCAGCCTTGCAGGCAGCCTGTGATTTAAACTTGGGGAATCCCATGAAAAAAGAGACCATCCAACACTTACTCATACGCGGCACACTTGTTTTTCTCCTGGGCATCACAGCCCTCTTTTCAATTTTTACGCATGTCGTCTACGCACAAGAGTCAGGCGCAGACACTCAAAACAATGTGTTCTGGACGATTGGCACCCTCGTTTATGTGGTCGGGGTCATCGGCGGCTTTCTTTGGTATATGTACACATTGCAAAAACGTTTTTTTGAAGGCTGCAAAGAAGAGAAACACATGGCCCTTTTTTTTGAAAGCCCGGCCGGACTGCCTGCCGGAACCGTTCGTTCGGTACTGGCCCTCATTATTGTCACCATCTCCCTTTATTTCATCGTGATTGGCACATTCAGAGGCGTGGGTTTTCCCGAGACCCTGACGACGATATTGGGCACCGTGATCGGGTTTTATTTTGGCTCCAGGTCCGCTTCAAAAGACACAGATCAAGCAGAGATGGATCAAATGAAAGCCTATCAGAAAGACCGCGATGTCGCCCTGACGGCACAGGGCGGAACCTTACTGAAAAAAATTGAAAAAGGCATTTCCATGTCGAAGGTCGCCCTGGATCTTTTGCCGGATGACTTGAAGAAAAAATATTCCGGCGTCGTCGGAAAGCTGGAGCAGGGATTGAGTTCCGCGCAGGATCTTTCCAAATTGGGCAATGCCAGTCAAGCCATCGAAAAAGCCAAGGAAGTCTTTGATTCATTCCGAAAAGACAACCCTGTGAAAGACATCGTGCAAAAGGCCAGCCTCTCTTTTGCTACCGTATTGGGCGGCTCCATCCCGCCCGTGGCGATTATCGGCGCAGTCGTTGCGGTGGGGACTGCCCTTGCGGGGGTGGCCTATCAAAAATGGAAATCACGGATTTTACACGCGCCTTTTTCTCCGGCGGATACGCCGCTTAAAATTGTGGATGCCAATACGGGTTTTACCCTCTTTCTGCAATGCCCGATCTTTAAGAACGCCTTTATGGATAAACTGGAAGCCAACGATCGGCCCTTTATCGCCTCGGCTGTAGAAAAATTTCTTGGCCCAACAGACAAAACGCAACTCTGGAATGCCTATAAAGATCGTTTTGAATCCATCGACCAATTTGAAACAGGCCTGGAAGAATTTCGCCGTGCGGCAGTGGATCTTGAAATTAAAAACGAAATTCCGCCGGATCTGCTCTCTGAAGTGGGCGGATATGAGAACCTGATCGCCAGCATTGATAAAATCCACAGCAACCCGGACGCCAAGGCAGATCTTGACGCAGTCTTCATGATTGCTCAAGGCTTGCAACAAAAGGGCGAGCCGGTGAAATCCATCTTTGAAAAAGTCCGGGAGGAGATTACTCCATGAGACACCATCGTTTAAACCGCTTAACCGTCCTCACCTTACTGCTGCTCTTTCCCTTGGTGGCGGCCTGCAATCCGGCCTTAAAACCCCTCAAAACCGCCAAGGCCAACTGGGAGAAACGAGACTTTGTCAGCCTCGCGGCAATGGATATCCCCTGCGAGGCCTCAGACAAAGGCTGTAATCAGCTTCATCTGATTAAAGGAGATGCCTGTTTTCGTCTGGCTAAAAACAATGTCGAGACGGAGCGGCATCTCGCCTGTGCGGTCAATCACCTTCAAACGGGCATTGCGCAAACGACGGACTGGCAGATGAAAAAGCTGGATCTCGACCGTGGGCAAACCTATGAAAACCTGCTGGAATCTTTAAGGCTTTGGCAAGATACAAAACAGGGAACAGAGGCAGACAAAGTCACGCGGCAGCTCATATCATCGGCCCAGGAGTTACTCAAGGCAGAGCCAGACCATTTGGCCGGGATTTATTTTTTGAATAGCGGCGCATACACATTACTTCGCGGGGAACTCTTGCGCCAAACGCAGCCCCAGCAACTTTGTACCGCTTTAAATCACATCTTCAAATCCCTGAGTGCAGCAGAGCCAAGAGCGCTCGGAACAAAATATGCGCCTAATTTCGAGCGGCTGCGCCTGGATGTCCGGGCCGCAAAAACAACCGTGACGGGGTGCCGGTAATGCCCTATACACGTGCCTTAAAATACAGCTTCCCCTTAATGCGGGGAGACGATGTGCTCGCATTACAGCACCGCTTACGAGAAATAGGACACACGTCCACCATTACGCCAGACGGACTTTTCGGGGCGGATACCAAAGAAGCGGTTATGATCTTTCAGCGAGTGAATCAACTTAAAGTCGACGGTATTGTGGGTTCGAGGACCTGGACCGTTTTGTTCGAATCAGTGCTCTCAGATTCAATCTCCGATAAAATCCGTACGGTCTTGGAAGACCTTCAAAAACCGCATGGTTTTCGCGACGGCGTCACATGGCACCTCTCTTCTGAAGGGATTTGCATTGCAGGAAAAAAACCGGAGCACACGGGCGGAAAACCCGTGACGGTCCGCAGGGTTTGGACTCAGTTTGGAGATTCTGTCACTGAATGGGCCTCGACGATCGGGGTGCCTGCGGAGTTAATCATTGCAACAATTTGCACGGAAACAGGCGGCGACCCCACGGCTGTGCGAGAGGAGCCGGGGTACATTTCAGACGAAAAAACGCCCCACAGAGTCTCCCCCGGTCTCATGCAGACATTAATCTCTACGGCTCAAGATGCCCTTGGAGATGATTCGATTGACCGGAAATGGCTGCTGATCCCCGACAACGCCATCCGCGCGGGAACGGCATACATTGCCAAGCAGTGGCGGGTCAGCCATTTCGATCCACCAAAAGTGGCCTGCGCATACAACGCCGGAGGGGTTTATTATAATGACGGGATCAAGAACCGTTGGAAAATGCGCCAATACCCGATTAATAGCGCTGAGCACGCAGACCGCTATATCAAGTGGTTTAATGATTGTTTTCGTTTGTTTTTAGAGGAAGATGTCAGCCCCTCGATGAGTTATTTTAAACTCCTTCAACCTTAAGCTTCTTATCCAGATCTAAAAAACAAAAAAAGATCGACCTTTTCCTTAAACGAAAACAGAGAGAAGGGAAGCCCTTCTCTCTGTTTTGGAAAAAGTCTCGCATAAGCCGAGTTCTGTTCCCCGAAAAAATCGGGGCGATGATCATTTCTCTCGACCAGATGTTGCCATCTGGCTCTAGCGACCTAACCCGAACGCTTCGGATGGGCCATCCTTAAAAAAGACAAGATGTCTTAATCTGCGCTCCTATTTGGTCTTGCTCCGGGTGGGGTTTACCCTGCCTTCGATGTCACCACCAAAGCGGTGAGCTCTTACCTCGCCGTTTCACCCTTACCTGAAATAAACAGGCGGTTTGTTTTCTGTGGCACTTTCCTTAGGGTCGCCCCCAGTCGCCGTTAGCGACCACCCTGCCCGCTGGAGCTCGGACTTTCCTCTCTCCGCATGTAACGAAGAGCGACCATCTGCTCCACTTTTTCCAATACATCCTAGCGGAACACCGTTTCAGTGCGCAAGTTGAATGTCTTGTAGGGAAAACAAAGATCCTGCTCACGCCCTAAAAAAGCCGGAGTTCAGATAAAATCAATCCGTCATTGGTGGTAAAAAGGCATTCTGAAATGAGCGTGGGACGCCGGAGCGTCTCTCATTCATCAATACAAACAAGGGGCATGTGAATGTGCTGGCAAGGGATTTTCAGTATCAATAGAAAAATGACAGTGAGGCACTCACGGCAGGGGAAAGGACAAAAGCAACGAGAAGATCGTCTATTTCGCAGCTTCCTGTTCAGTTTTAGCGTAAAGAATTCGATGACAATAGCCGCAGGTCAGGACTTTTTCCTGGCGCTTCACTTCTGCAATCAGTTGGGGCGGAAGACTAAAATGGCATCCGGTGCAGATCGACCCGTGGAGCGGAACCACCGCCAAACCCTTGGAGCTTGAAAAAAGACGCTGATACGAGGCAAGCAGGCTTTTTGAAATTTTTGCCGAGATGCTTTGCCATTCATCTTCCACAGTCGCTGCAGCCGCTGCAACTGCGTCCATCTCGCTCTGAACGGCTTTTTTGACCTCTAAAAACTCAGCTTCGTCTTTGGCAAGCGCGGCCTCTTTTTCTGATATTTCTTTTGTCAAAATCTCAGCACCCTCCATCGCGTTGAGCAGGTGGTCTTCTATCTCATTTTTACTATTTCGGGCCGCCGCAATCTCTTGAAGATGCGCATGATATTCCTTGTTTGTTTTTATATCAGTCAAGCGGAGTTTTAATTTTACAATTTTATCTTCAATGACCTGAAGGGCCAGCTCATTTTCTTTTCGACCTTGATGCAATGTTTCAAGACGCTCCCGGGCTTCTTCAAGCTCAGTCCGGACTTCTAATAATGGCTTTTCCGCAATCGCCATTTTTTCAGGGAAGCCTTTAAGGACCTCTCTGTCTTTCTGACGTTTCAGATCCATGGTCTGGAGCTGAACGAGCAATGACAGTTCTTCTTTCACGCCTCTTACCCCCTATGAATGTTTCCTTTGATTCAAGCAGGATGGTGGGCCCACCAGGACTCGAACCTGGGACCAACCGGTTATGAGCCGGTAGCTCTAACCAACTGAGCTATGGGCCCTGCCGAACCTCTCATTAAATCTCTGCTTTCTAAATAATTTCTACAAAACTTTTTAATCGCTTGCTTCGGCTCGGATGACGCAATTTTCGTAAGGCCTTCGCCTCAATCTGACGAATCCGTTCCCGAGTCACTTCAAAGTCTTGACCAACCTCTTCCAGAGTATGATCAGTGGCCTCACCAATACCAAAACGTTTTCTTAAGACCTTTTCTTCTCGTGGCGTCAAGGTTTGCAATACACTGTCGATCTGTCGTTGAAGGTCATAACGAATCGCCGCATCAAGCGGAGAAATGACCTTTTTATCTTCGATAAAATCACCCAGATGCGAATCCTCCTCTTCCCCAATCGGGGTCTCAAGGGAAATTGGTTCTTTCGCAATTTTTAAAATCTTACGAACCTTCTCCAGAGGGAGTTCCATCTTTTCCGCGATCTCTTCCGGCGTGGGTTCACGGCCCAATTCCTGAACCAATTGCCTTGAAGTCCGAATCAGCTTATTAATGGTTTCTATCATGTGAACCGGAATTCGGATCGTTCTGGCCTGATCCGCAATGGCGCGTGTAATGGCCTGGCGAATCCACCAGGTGGCATAGGTAGAAAACTTGTACCCTCTCTGGTACTCAAATTTATCAACGGCCTTCATCAAGCCGATATTGCCCTCCTGGATTAAGTCCAGAAATTGCAACCCACGATTTGTGTATTTTTTTGCAATACTGACCACAAGACGTAGGTTCGCTTCGACCAGTTCGCTTTTTGCAAACTTGACCCGCTGCTCGGCGCGGTACAACTGACGAAGCGAATCTTTTAACTCCGATGAAGAAACCATCGACGATTCTTCAATCTCCACAATCCGATTTTTTGCATTCCGATACGAGGTTTCGTACATCAGAATCTGCTCTGAGGATAACTTCAGCCGACGTTCTGCAGAACGCATCTCTTTCTCACCTTTTTTAACTTTATTAAAAAAGGTGAGGAGGTCTTCTTTTACGCCACACTTTTTCTTACAATGCGATATTTCTCTCTCCGCTTGTATCGTGCTGTTTGCCATGGTCCGCACCCGGTCAATCAGACGTTCTAAAATCGGGGTGTTCAAATTTAAACTCTCGATCTTTTCAACGATCCGCCTCCGGGAATCTTTAAGGGCCTCCAGCGCCAAGGTTTTTGCTTTTGCGCTGCGAACCGTTTTGGCTTTTTCGATGAGCCTGAAGTGTTCACGTTGAAAGCCCTTAATCTGGGCCATACTATGAAGGACTTTTTTCTTCAGCGCTTCCTTGTCCTGTTCGATTTTTTGGGCTAGGTCAAACTCGTCTTCGGTCGGCAGGGAAACCAAGTCTTCCAGTGCCAACTCTTCGGCGCGTAAAGCGTCGCCGAGCTCCGCCACTTCGCTCATCGCAAAAGGCATGCCCATGATCGCACCCGAAATTTCCCATTCTCCAGCTTCGATCTTTTTTGCAATAACCGTTTCACCTTCACGAGATAAAAGCGGGACTGACCCAATCTCTTTTAGATACAAGCGAACAGGATCATCCGTCCGGCCCACAACGCCTGGGGTTAAATCGATATCACGATCACTGTCACTGTCTCCGTCTCCAGAATTTGAATCCAGATTACTGTCTCCATCGTCACTATCACTCGCATCGCTATCATCGGCAAGGGGCCCAAATCGCGCAGACTCTCCCGGATCAATGACTTCAATATCCATCTCACCAAACATCACCATGATACTATCAATCTGCTCTGATGAGAGCACATCCACCGGAAGCGCATTGTTCAGCTCTGCATAGGTCAGATAACCTTTTTCTTTTCCCAAGGAAATCAGTTGTTTAACTTCTTCTAGTTTTTCTTCTTTAGCCATGAAACCTCCAGCCTAGTGTGACCCCGCCAAATGGCTCGATTTTTGTTTAAGATCATATATTTTTTTCATGAGTACTTTTTTTACTTCCGAATCGCCCGCCACTTGCTTTAGTTGATATTCTATTGCATTACGTTCTCGATCAAATTTTTTTCTATGAAGTACGTTCATACAATCTTCTTCAATCTGCTTCACCAGCTCTGCATCAACTTCAGAGACGGATAAGCGACTAATCAGCGAATGAGATGCCTGGTCTTTCGGACTCATTCCCTTCGTTCGATTGCACCATTTATTCCCCTCAGCATCCCAGTAATGGGCAATCACTGCATTAAGGAGTGGGTGCGTAAAGTCATCCAGACTAAAATAATCATTGAGGACTTCAGGTTCAAGGTAGCCTTGAATCAATAACATAAGAATCTTTTCCTCTTCATCCGGAATTCGCTCCTGCTTTTCAATCACAGCAGGGGCTTGGGTCTTTGAAGGAATTTTCTTCTCTGTTTGGGTCAGCCTGATAAATTCCGTTCGAACGTCTTCTTCTCGCAAAAGAAGCGTATCGGATAACACTTTAAGATAATGACTCTTTTCGATCTGGGATCTCAGACGATCAATTAGGGGGGCAATCTGACGCATCACGCGCATCTTATCTTCAACCTGCTTCAAAGAAGACTTTTTAAGCGATTGCGTAATCGCAAAATCAACAATGGGTTTACCCTTTTCCAGTTCGGCGAGAAAAGCGGGTTTTCCCATTTCCCGAATCAAAAGATCGGGGTCTTTCCCCGGAGGAAGGGTCACAATCTGAGCAGCAATTTCCTGATCAATCAATAAGGGAGCCGTACGAAGCGCTGCGCGTACCCCAGCCTCATCCCCATCAAAAACCAATATCACCTTTTCAGTCAACCGCCGAATTAATCGTAAATGGGCTTCGGTCAAGGCCGTGCCGAGCGTCGCAACCACATTCGAAATACCGGCCTGTGCGGCAGAAATCACATCAAGATATCCTTCGACAATGATAAGCGGATCCGCCCCGAACACCTTGCTGCGATCCAAGCCGAACAATATTTTCCCTTTTGTAAATACAGCTGTTTCAGAGGTATTCAGATATTTCGGCATGCCATCATCCAAAACACGTCCACCAAAACCCGCGACCTTGCCCTGGCGTGTGCGAATGGGAAAAAGAACCCGATTTCGGAAACGGTCATAACCCGCTGCTTTTCCCTGAGCCGATACAGAGGCCCCTGTTTTTTTTGACACCAACCCGGCTTTCTCAAGAAGCGCTATGGAAAACTGCTTAGCCAGCGCTTTAACAAGATCATCCCAGGCAGGAAGTGCAAATCCGATCGAAAAATCACGAATTGTATCGAGCGTTAAACCGCGAGTATTCAAATACGCCAAGGCGGGTTTTCCCTCTGGGCGGTCGAGGAGATTGTGATGAAAATAGGCAGCCGCAGCCTCGTTCACAGCAAAAATTTCCTCTGATTCGGTACGGGAAACTCCCCCAAGCGGGCCGTCTTCTTCGGGCAGGGGGATTCCCCCGCGATCAGCCAATGCACGAATCGCTTCCGGAAAAGAGATACCAGACATTTTTCCAATAAAATGAAAAACGTCTCCCCCTTCACCACAGCCAAAACAATGGAAAAACTGCTTAACCGGGTTCACCACAAACGATGAGGTCTTTTCCTCATGGAAGGGGCAGAGTCCAGTAAAGTTTTGACCTGTTTTCTTAAGAGAAAGATGCTCAGAAACAATTGCAACGAGGTCAGAGCGCTCGCGGATCGTTTCAATCAAATGATCTGAAATTGATTTCTGGGCCAAAAACGATTGCCTCTCATTTGAAAATTAAAGGTTGACGTCCGACATACCGCACTTTATGCATTCCCCTGAAGACAGGACTGGAGCATCTTCCGAATTGCATCGCCTTCCGCTCGCCCACGAAGTGCCGGAACCAAGGTCTTCATGACAAGTCCCATGTCTTTCATATCGGTGATCCCCGATTCGGCAATGGCCTCTTGTACCTTTGCCCGCAGTTCATCCTCTGAAAGAGGCTTCGGCAGGTAATGAGAGAGAATCGCAAGCTCTCTTTCCTCTTTCTCAGCAAGTTCATTTCGTCCGGCTTGGGTAAATTGGAGAATCGACTCTCTCCGCTGTTTTCCAGCAGAAACAACGATGGACAAGACCTCGTCTTCAGTCAAGTGAGCCTCTTTTCCCTTTTCAATTTCTTTATTCTTGATCGTAGAAATTAAAAGCCGTATCACTGAGACACGATCCGTTTCGCGGGAACGCATGGCCGTCTTTAGATCGTCTTTAAGTTGTTCTTTGATATTCATATGAAACCCACGGGATCAAATTTTCAATGATATCACTAGGCTTTTCTCCCTGTCAAACAATGAATGAACTTTCTGTCCATATTTCAAGCAAAAAACTTGAAGAGCATCATCAGTCGGGGATTGGAGGCTGGCGATAGCAATAGACCCAAATAGCCTAACGAACAGAGTCGTCCTTGTTAGGAAAGAATCGGTTTGGAAAAGTGCTTTGGACTAAGTTGGCCAATTGCAGTCACGGAAAGAGATTCCTGCTTGAAAAGCGTGTTCGCCAGTGTTTGAATTTGCGCCAGAGAAACCCGATCAATTTCCCGAGTAATTTCCCTTAAAGTGAAGTTCCGGCCAAAAAAGAGCTGCTCTTTAGCGATACGACTCATGCGAGTACTCGTACTTTCCATGCTAAGCATCATACCACCTTTTGTTTGATGTTTGGCTCTCGCCAGTTCTTCCGCGCGCACACCATCTTTTTTGACCTTGGTCAACATTTTGAGCACAAGATCAACGACATTGTTGACGTTTTTAGGGCTTGCGCCTGCGTAAATTGTAAAAAGTCCGCCATCAAGGTAAGAAGCGGGAGAAGAATAAATGGAATATGCCCAGCCACGTTCTTCCCTCACCTCTTGAAAAAGACGGGAACTGGCCCCGCCCCCCAAAATAGTATTCAAGAGGTAAAGAACATAACGATTTCGATCAAGATAGGAAAGACCTTCGGTTCCGATACAAAGATGAGCCTGCTCCAGCTTCCTTTTTTTTATCTGAACACAAGGAGTAATCTTCGGAGGCGTTCTTAAATAGGGGTTCACTTTATCATTTGTATAATCGCCAAATGCGGATTCAAGCTGTGTCATAATTGTAGCGAGATCAAATCGACCCGCTATGGAAATGACCATTTCACGAGGATCATAGGTGCGCTGAATATAGCCCAGAATTTTTCCCCGGGTCATCCCCTTCACGCTCTCAGGCGTCCCTAAAATAGAGTGCGCCAAAGCGCTGTTTCGCCAGGTTTCTTCGAGATGAAGGTCATAGACAAGATCTTCCGGATCGTCTTCAACCATCTTGATCTCTTCAATAATCACCTGACTCTCTTTTTCTATTTCTGATGGGTCAAAACAAGAGTTTTGCAAGAGATCGGAAAGCAAGTCAACGACGATTGGCAAGTGTTCGTCGAGCACTTTAGCGTAAAAGGTTGTTGTTTCGCGGGTCGTAAACGCATTGAGCTCACCACCCAGTTCATCCACTGCCAGAGCAATGTCCTTTGCCGAACGGGTCTTTGTCCCCTTGAAAAACATGTGTTCCAAAAAGTGCGAAACACCTTGCTCCTCAGCCCCTTCGTCTCGAGAACCCACATTGATCCAAAGTCCAATCGAGACAGATTTCACCGAAGGAATCCGCTCTGCAACCACCCGAATACCATTTTCGAGAACCCACTTATGAACCACTGGCGGTCACTCCATTCAATGCTTTATTTAGACAAATAGCGGGACGCGAGAACCGCCTCCTAATCGCTTGTCTCGGCTTCTTCCTCTTTAGGCAGGAGTTCCTTGCGGGAAAGTCGAATTTTACCTTGTCGATCCACTTCAAGGACTTTAACCTGAATCTCATCCCCCTCGTTGACTTCATCTCGAACATTTTTCACACGATGATTTGCCAATTGAGAGATATGAACCAAGCCATCTGTCCCTTTTCGGATCTCGACAAAAGCGCCAAAATCCATAATTCGAACCACTTTTCCAAGATACACTTTTCCGACTTCGACTTCTTCGACAATGCTGTTAATCATGTCCACGGCTTTTTTTGAAGCTTCTTCGTCTGCTGATGCAATATGGATCACGCCGAGATCGTCGATATTAATTTTCACACCGGTCTCTTCAATAATGCCCCGGATCACTTTCCCCCCCTGGCCAATCACTTCACGCACCTTGTCCGGTCTCACTTTCATCGTAATAATACGAGGCGCATAGGTGGAAAGGTCTTCACGTGGCGCTGACAGGGCAGAGACCATTTTATCTAGGATATAAAGTCGGCCGATCTTTGCTTGATCCAGGGCCGTTTTCATAATTTGAGTCGTGATCCCCCCAATCTTAATATCCATCTGGAGCGCCGTAATGCCATCAGCAGTGCCGGTGACCTTAAAATCCATGTCACCCAAATGATCTTCAACGCCAAGAATATCAGAGAGAACTTGAACCCGGTCTCCTTCCTTGATTAATCCCATCGCAATACCCGCCACAGGTTTTTTAATCGGAACACCCGCGTCCATCAAGGCCAATGTCCCTCCACAGACCGTCGCCATCGAAGAAGATCCGTTGGACTCAAGAATATCTGAAACAATCCGGAGCGTGTAAGGAAAATCTTCCTTGCTTGGAATAACAGGCTTTAAAGCACGTTCTGCCAGGGCACCATGTCCGATTTCACGTCGTCCTGGACCTCGCATGGGCCGGGTTTCACCGACAGAAAAGGGCGGAAAATTATAGTGCAGCATAAATGATTTTTTCGATTCGCCATCCAACGAATCAATCCGTTGCTCATCATCAGCCGTCCCCAGAGTCACGACCGCCAAACTTTGCGTTTCGCCCCGGGTAAAAAGCGCCGAACCATGCGTTCGCGGCAAAACCCCCGTTTCGCAGGTAATGGATCGAATATCCGTTGTCCCGCGACCATCAACACGCACACCCTTATCAAGAATCATCTCCCGGACTTCGCGACGTTCCAAATCATGAAAAATACTTTTTATTGCCTTAATCTTATCCACCTCAGCAGGGTCGATTTCCTGGATTTTTTTATCCAGCATAGCGCCTAACTGCTCTTGTCGCGCGACCTTGTTCGGAATACTCACCGCTTCACGAATCTCGCCAGACAGGGCGGCATCTATTTCCGATATCAAGGCTTCATTCCGCTCAACAACAGGAATGGCCCTTTTTTCTTTGCCAGCCTTGGAACGGAGTTCATTTTGAAGCGCAATCACTTTACGAACCACATCGTGCCCAAATTCAATCGCCTCCAAAACGATGGTTTCGGAAAGCTCTTTTGATTCACTCTCAACCATCATCACCGCATCATCGGTTCCGACCACCACGATATTAATGTCACTTTTTTCAATTTCTTCCAAAGAAGGGTTGGCAACAAACTGCTCATCAATACGACCCACCCGAACCGCCCCAAGGGGGCCGTCAAACGGAATATCAGAAATGGTGATGGCCGCAGAAGCCCCGACAATCCCGAGGATGTCGCTCACACCACATTGATCACTTGATAGAACGGAAGCAATAATCTGCGTTTCAAAAAACCAGTTTTCAGGAAATAATGGTCGCATCGGGCGATCAATCAGGCGGCTGGTTAAAATCTCTTTTTCGCCCAGTCGTCCTTCTCGTTTAAAAAATCCCCCTGGAATTTTTCCGGCGGCAAATGCTTTTTCTACATAGTCCACGGTAAGGGGGAGAAAGTTGAGGTCCTTGGGCACCTTTGAAGCCACGGCAGTCACAAGCACAACCGTTTCCCCATACTGCACCAATACCGCACCATCTGACTGTTTGGCCATACGGCCCGTTTCCAATATCAACGTTTGTCCGCCGATCACGGTTTCTACACGATGCATCATTTTAGGTACTCCTTATGTTTAACTAAAGGATATGTGTGTGAAGGGCGTTTAGCACAGAACGACAATGAAAGACCAAGAAAAGAGGGAGAGGGGCCAGTTCTTGACCCATCATTGTATTTCTGTGCTTTCGCCCACGAAGGGTATTATTACTTTCTTAAACCCAGTTTATTGATAATCGCTTGGTAACGACTTGTATCCGACTTCTTAAGATAGTCGAGCAATTTTCTTCTACGACCGACCATATGAATCAGGCCTCTTCTGGAATGATGGTCTTTTTTATGAAGATTAAAGTGATCCATTAAGCCAGAAATCCGAGTGCTTAAAAGTGCGATTTGCACTTCGGGCGAGCCGGTATCCGTTCCATGGGTCGCGTTATCTTTAATGATGCTTCCTTTCACTTCTTTCAGTAGTGCCATTGAACCATTCTCCTTAGTCTGCTTAGAAGGACATCCTTCTGTTGTTTCATTTTATAAATCATTCGGCGTTCAATCACCGGAATGCGTTATGCCCCTAATACTGTTTTAATCTTGAAGGGGGCCTCTCTCCTGTCGGGTATCAAGGGATCAAATACTGAGCTGATCTGTGAATATCCGACGGCCATTAAATTTCCACTGAGATCCAAAAATCGAATCGGCACATCTTTTTCAAATGCGTCCCACTTTTCGAGCCCATCAAAACCGATCTGCACCCCGTTTAAAACATTCTTTACTTCCGCGCCTTTTACCCAAAGGATCGGCAAATCTTTCAATGCGGTGTTCAAGGGACAAACGGCTTTTTGCCACTCATCTGTTTCACATTGCGCGGCAAAAGCGTCCAACTCAACTGCGTCATCAAGATGAAAATGCCCGGCGCGCGTCCTTCGAAGCGAAAGCAGGTGACCACCCACTCCAAGTTGACGTCCAATATCAGCACAAAGGGTGCGAATATAAGTCCCCTTTGAACAACTTACCCGAAAGGCGACATCACGCCCATGAATGCACAGAAAAGTAATCTTGTGAATGCTGACCTGCCGAAGCGGCCGATCAACAACCTCTCCGCTTCGTGCAACTTTATAGAGTGGGACCCCATTCATTTTAACCGCAGAATACATTGGCGGCTCCTGCATATAAGCGCCCACAAAAGAGAGCAGTGCCTTCAGCACCTGCGGTTCACCCGCATCTCCCTCTAAATGCTTAGGAATCGGCACGGTTTTCGTGATTTTGCCTGTTGCATCCTGGGTATCGGTTTCCTCCCCCAATCTCAGGACAGCATCATATTCTTTATCTGCATTATTTAAAAAAGAGGCCAACTTTGTTCCCTTCCCAAAACAGAGAGGAAGAACACCCGTCGCATCCGGATCGAGTGTGCCCAAATGACCCACCCGCTTAATCCGCAAAAGACTTCGCACTTTGGCAACAACATCATGGGAAGTCCAACCGGCCGGTTTATCAATATTGATAAATCCCCCGATCAACTTCTGTGAAACCATTTCTTTTTGAATGCTCAAAACCCTGCTTCCCTCATGCAGCTCCTTCCGCCAAGCCACCCAGATCATCTCCGTAGCCTGTTTCAGGTCGCTCTTCTTTAGGTTTCACTTCTTCAAGCACACCCAGTAAGTGAGAAACCCGTTCCGTGCTCAGGTCGGGCAGAAAGGTCAGCACAGGGACACGTCGAAGCGTCAAGCGCTTGGCCAATTCGCCTCTCACAAAACCGCTCGCCTTGTTGAGTCCCACAAAGGCCTTTGCCTCATCTTGTTTTTCCTGAATACAAACGTAGATGCTGGCATTTCTGAAATCACGTGACACATTGGCATGAGTCACTGTCACAAATCCAATACGCGGATCTCTGATTTTTTTGGTGAGTATATCAGCAATTTCTTTTTTTAGCAGATCAGCAACACGGTCTACACGAACACCTTGCATTTTGAATAAATCCTTTAAATAAATTCTAACTTGTGATGCGTTATTTCCGCTTCCGGAAATGACGCAATCTGACCAACAACCTGATCAAGAATACGATTTACAAGACGCTGGTCATTTGAAAGGGTTGTTACGCCCAAAACGGCATTTTTCCAGCGATCCTGTTCACCCACCTCAGCAATCACAACATCAAAACTATTTTTGATTTTCGACTTAATCCTTCGGAGAACCTGACGCTTTTCCTTTAAAGAATGACATTGAGGCATGTAAAGATCAATCACGCAGAGACCAACACTCAAGCCTTTCACTTTAACCCACAAACAAAACAGGAGAAGAACTCCACCAGACACACTGTATCAAAAAACTATGCAGATTCAAGCTTTGTGGCCACTTTGTCAAATACATATAATTCCAGAATATCGTCCACTTCGATATCACTATAACCTTCGACTCCGACACCGCACTCGTACCCCGCTTGAACCTCTTTTACATCGTCTTTAAACCGGCGTAAGGAAACGAGCTTCCCTTCGTGAATCAAGTTGTTCGCTCTAAATACGCGGACGCCTGCACAACTTTTAGACACCATGCCTTCTTTAACATACCCTCCCGCGATCAGGCCAAGCTTTGGCACACTGAAGGTTTGACGAACTTCGATTTTTCCTAAAATACGTTCTTCCAGGGTAGGCTCAAGCAAGCCTTCCATTGAGGATCGGACATCGGAAATCACGTCGTAGATAATATCATACAAACGGATATCCACTTTTTCCCGGCTTGCCAGATCCCTTACTTTTGCTTCAGGGCGAACGTTAAATCCAATCACAACAGCGTTTGACGCCGCAGCAAGCATCACATCCGATTCCATAATGCCCCCCACGCTGCAATGGATAACCTGAAGCTTCACCGTGTCAGTACTTAGATTTTCGAGCGATTCTTGCAAGGCTTCCGCAGAACCCTGAACATCTGCCTTGATAATCACGTTTTGTTCCTTTGCGACACCTTCTTTAATTCCCAGATAAAGATCATCCAAGGTGGTCCGGCTCATCTGAGTGAGTTTTGCTGTTCGCTCACGTTGGGCTCGACTGGAAGCCACTTCTTTGGCCACACGTTCATCTTCGACCACAACAAAAGTATCCCCAGCCTGAGGAACGCCATCCATCCCGATCACTTCTACTGGTGTTGAAGGCCCGGCTTCCTTGACTTTTTTCCCCTCATCATTGATCAAGGCCCGGACTTTTCCATAATAGATCCCGGAAACAAATGCACTGCCGACCTTAAGCGTTCCTTCTTGAACCAACACTGTAGCAACAGGCCCGCGACCGCGTTCTATTTTTGCCTCAATAATGACACCAACCATCGATTTTTCAGGATTTGCCTTCAGTTCCAGAATTTCAGCCTGAAGCAGGATCATCTCTAAAAGATTCTCCAAACCCAGCTTCTGTTTTGCAGAAACTTCGACATAAATCGTGCTGCCTCCCCAATTTTCAGGAATAAGCTCATAATCCGACAGCGACTGCTTAATCCGGTCCGGATTTGCATTTGGCCGATCGATTTTATTAATGGCGACAATAATGGGAACGCCTGCCACCTTGGCATGATTCACCGCTTCAATCGTCTGAGGCATCACACCATCATCCGCAGCGACAACAAGCACAACAATATCAGTCGCCTTGGCCCCGCGTGCACGCATCGCCGTAAAAGCCGCATGACCCGGGGTATCTAAAAAGGTCACGGGTTTTCCCTTGGCAGTCACCATATAGGCCCCGATATGCTGCGTAATGCCACCCGCTTCAGCATCCGTTACCTTTGTTTCGCGAATCGCATCCAATAAAGAAGTTTTCCCATGATCAACATGACCCATGATCGTAATCACCGGAGGACGCGCGATTAAATGAGCCGGATCCTCGACCACATCAGGCGCCAACAATTCTTCTTCTGTTTTTTGGGCAACAATTTCTGTTTTTACTTCAAAGGCATCCGCAATCAAGGCCGCCTCTTCCAAACCAATGGGTTCATTTATGGTGGTCATTTTCCCAAGCTCCATTAGTTTAGACATGATACTGGGGACTTTCTGCCCGATCAATTCAGAAAATTCCTTAACGGTGATTCCTTCGTAAATCTTAATGTCTTTCTTCCTTGGCTTGGCAACATCGGCAGCACCACTATGCCCTTTTCGGGAAGACTTCCGATCATCTCTTCGGTGAATGGGTTTAAAGTCTTGCCATTTCCTGGAATCAGGACCCGGCCCACTCTTCGCATCCCCCTCAGTGGAAGCCCATTTCCCACGACGGCCTCGCTTCACTTTTTCTTTTGGTTTAGAGCCGGCATCTGTCTCTTCAGCAACAGGAGCCACTTCTGCTTTTTTCCCTTTGACCGGTTTTTCCGATTTTTTTGGGGCAGAAACAACAGGGCTTTCGGGCTCTTCTGCTTCGGTCAAAAGGGGAGGCGCATCTGGCGGAACAGACTCTTCTTCCGATACAGGCTCCTCATCAGTCGGCATAACAGCCGCCCCTTCCTCAACGGGCAAATCCGCAGGAGCAATAATATCCTCCACGACATCAGGCGCTTCACTCGAAACCTGCGGCACAACAACCGCTTCCACCGCCACTGCCTCAGGCGCTTCGTTTCCTTCAGCGGCCTCAAGCTCCAACGGAGGTGGATCTGATACCTCAACCCGTTTTTTCCTCAGAACAAAACGTTTCTTTGCAGGGGCTTCGGCCTGCACCTCGACTTTTTTAATCGTTTTTCCTTTTTTCACAGAGGGTGGGGTTTTTAACGTTTTGGTTTTCTTTAAAACGGCTTGCACATCATCATCAGTCAAAGTGCTCATATGACTTTTGACCTGGATGTCCATCTTTTTCATCAGGACAATCAATTCCTTTGAGGAAATTCCGATTTCCTGTGAAAGTTCAAAAACTCTCATACCACAATAACTTTCTGCAATTTGCTAGGCTTGCTTTTCTTGGCTTTCCTCATCTTGAACCTTTTCAAGAACTTCATCGCCCTTATCCGCCAACTGCGCTCTGGCACTCTCCAGCAATCTCGATGCCGTTTTGGCACCAATAAGTGGAAGGCCCGACAAGGTCACTTCATCTGACTCTGCCAACGCTGATACTGAACCAATTCCATGCTCCTTAAGAATATCAACCAACTTTGCCCCGACACCGGGAAGTTCAGACAAAGCACACACTTCATCACTTTCCGTAATACGCTGGGCCTCCAGCTGCGCCTCTTCTTCTTTTTGAAGATCCTGCTCACGAGAAATCGCCGCTGAAATTTCCTGGTCACGTTCTTTTGCACGCTCACTTTCGTATTCCGTCTGGTTGATAATGTCGATTTTCCAGCCCGTCAATTTTGAGGCCAAACGCACATTTTGACCCTTTTTACCAATTGCGAGGGAAAGTTGCTGCTCCGACACCACAACAAGCGCAGATCGCTCTAATTCGTTCACACCAACCTTGTCCACCACTGCGGGACTTAAAGCCTCTCCGATATAAGTCCTGGGGTCATCTGTCCATGTCACAATATCGATTTTTTCCCCTCTAAGCTCACGAACAACAGACTGCACACGAGAACCTCGAACCCCGACACAAGCGCCAACAGGATCGACGGAAGAATCCGTTGAGAAAACCGCAATTTTTGTCCGATCCCCCGGCTCGCGAACGACCCCTTTCACAATGACAACACCTTCACCAATTTCAGGCACCTCCACCTCAAAGAGCTTGGAGACAAATTCCGCTCGCCCTCTTGATAAGATCACCTGCGGGCCGCGGGAAGAAAGCCGGACTTCAGCCAGATAAGCGCGAATCCGATCCCCACGACGATAACTTTCCCTCGGCACTTGCTCGGAGACAGGAAGCAAGGCTTCCGTTTTTCCGAGCTCGACAATATAGTTGCGTCTTTCCTGCCCCAGAATCATCCCACTGATAATTTCGCCGACCCGGCCTGAATATTCTCGATGAACCGCTTCCCACTCGGCCTCTCGTACTCGCTGAAAGATCACCTGTTTTGCAGTTTGGGCTGCAATGCGCCCTAAATCTTCCATCTCAAGCAAAGAACCGATTTCATCGCCTAACTCAGCCATGTCATCCAGCTCCCTGGCTTCTTCGAGCGAAAGCTCCGTTTGGGGGTCTGTCACTTTTTCGACAATAATCTTAAGCGAAACGGCTTCGATTTCACCTGTGTCACGATCCAGGCGGACTTCCACATTTTCCCCGACGCCATAGCGTTTTTTAGCGGCTGAGACAAGCGCAGACTCGACTGCGGTAATAATCGTCTCACTCTCAATTCCTTTTTCCCGTCCAATCTGGTCAATAATGGCAAGGAGTTCGCGACTCATTTCTGTTTAACCTTTCCTCTTTTTCTCGGAGGGGAATTCGACCTCAAGGCAGGCTTTAGAGACTTGAACAAAAGGAATTTTAAGTCTCGCCCCTTCATCTGTCAGTAAATCAATCGTTTCCCCGTTGAAACCAGAAAGCCGTCCGATGAAGACTTTTTGATCCATAATCTTTGTTGTCGTACTTAGCTTAATCTTTTTCCCAACAAACAGATAGTAATCTTTTTCATGGCGTAAGGGCCGATTGAGTCCCGGAGAAGAAACCTCCAGTGTATACGCATTGGGAATATGATCAGTCACATCCAGCGCCGAACCAAGCAACCGACTCAGCTTTGTACAATCCTCCAGAGTGACACCGCCCTCTTTATCAATAAAAACCCGCAAAGACCGACCGACAATCTGAAGGTCAAACAACTCCAAACCAAGCGACCGGAGAAGCGGCGTAACAACTGACTGAATTTTATCGTTTAATGTCGTCTCGGATGCAGCGATTGATTGATCCTGTTTTTCTAAAAAAACGAGATCAGAGTCTGGCTCACCTAATTCTATCTTTTCAGTCTGATGATCCAACGCAGAGAACATGCCCCAGCTTAAAAAAACAAAAAGTGGGCAAACGTACGGCCCACTACCCTAAAGAAGCCTAAAATCCAAATTTTATAACATAGTCCATAGGGGAAAGCAAGGTACGGCTAGAACGCCTCATGCACAGAAATCCGGTTTAACACGCTTCGACCGATACACAGGGCCTAGGTTCCGATGTATTTATGAAAGGCCTCATAGAGACCGCGAGTCACTTCTCCCGGCTTTTTCGATGGAGTCCATTTGTCATTCAGACGGACGACAGGCAGCACCTCAACGGTTGTGCCAGTCAAAAAAAGCTCATCCGCAGCATAGAAATCATCAAGACTCAGATCTGCTTCGCACATCTTCAGTCCGTTCTCTCTTCCTATTTTTAATACAATTTCCCGAGTAATCCCCGAAAGAATATAAGTACCCGCAGGCGGAGTCGTGACTTTTTGACCGTGTACCGCAAAAACATTACTGCCAGCGCCCTCCATGACTTTACCGTCACGCACAAAAAGACTTTCAAAAGCCCCAACCCGTTTAGCCGCCTCTCTGGCCATCACATTTGGAAGCAGGTTGAGGGATTTCACATAACAACGCGCCCACCGGATGTCTTCCGTTGAAATCACACTCACCCCTTCATTTCGCATAGCGTCAGACAAGGGTTTGTTGGGACGAAAGGTCATCACCAGGGTTGAACGGTTTTTTTTAGGAAAAGCATGTCCTCTCGGGGCCACCCCGCGAGTGAGCTGAATATAAATCAGGGTATCTTTGTGATGACTCTTTTTGCATCCAAGCAGCACAATCTTTTCTAGCATCTCCATGGGATACGGCATTTCAATTTCAAGCGCCTTTGCGCTCACCTGAAGACGCGCCAGATGCTCATTTAAACTAAACAGGTTTTTGCCATAAGTTCGAATAACTTCATAGACCCCGTCCCCAAATTGAAACCCACGGTCTTCTATTGAAATTTTTGCAGATGAAACCGGGCTCCACTTTCCATTAATAAACGCAATATTTGGCATATTCTGATCGACCTCAATCTTTTTTCTTCATTAAAACATAATAAAAAGCGTACAACGCTTCACGCTCTTCCTTAATTTCCAAGACATCGAAAGACGCTCCAAAAATCTTAGAAAAATCTCCCTGTCTAAAAAATCGGTCATAATGTCCCTGATGCACCAGCCAATCCCGTGTACGCCGCTCATCGGCATGGTGTTTAAAATGTTCTGAAAAACAACACAAAAGAAAATACCCGCCCGGACGTAGCAAAGGCACCACACTGTTTAAATATGCTTGCGTGTCCCGCCGCCTCACATGATGCAAACAGCCATAATCAATCAGGACATCAAAACGACCGGGCAAAAAGGGAAGATGAAACACATCCCCCTGGACCAATTGAAAAAATGAAGTGTCGCCCTTAAAAACCGACGCCGCCCGTGCAAGGGCCTTTTTTTGATAATCCAGCCCCACCGACTGATACCCGGCTTCCGCAAAAAAAGTGGTGTGTCGTCCTTCTCCACAGCCGATGTCGAGAACACGGCCAGTTTTCTGTTCGGACTGAAACCGCTTTAAAAACCGGACAATAGGCGCGGAGACCCCGGAAACCGGCCAACCATGTTCGCCTTTTTTATACGCCGCCTCAAAATACTGCTTTTGAGTTTCATAAAGATTCATTTTTACGCTCCCTGCCGTAAATCACCTGACCTTAAATATCCGTCTCTTCGCTGAGCAAAACGCCTTTTTCAAATCGGTCTCCCGACAAAACACTCAGATCCAGCGTTTGATACGCCCCATTTAAAATCAGCTCGGCCAAACCACGGCCTGCCGCGTAGGATTGCATGACGCCATGCCCGGAAAAAGAATGGGCTTCGTAAATATTTTCAAAACCCGATACTGCGCCTATAATGGCACTTTTATCGGGTGAAACCGCATAAAGCCCGGCCCATCCACCGACTCGCTTCAGTCGTTCAAAACGGCTGCTGCGCGCCGCCAGTCTCGGCCAGATTTCCGACATAAAGTATGCATCCGCATCGTCATCAAAGCGATATCCCGGCGCTTCCGAGAGCACGGCATAGCCCGCCAAAATATTCCCCGCCTCGTGATGAAAATAAAGCCCGCTCGTATCGACCACCATGCCGTAAGGAGACAAATCCACCTCTTGCGCATGCATCACAGCCACCTGACGACGCACAGGCCGTGCCGGAGTCGTTTGGCCGTACAAAGCCGAAAGACGCGGTGCCCAGCATCCGGCCGCATTAATAAAAACTCCGGGTTTGATCGTGATCCGCTCTGCCTCGTCCGGAAGTTTTTCATCCAAAAGATAATGCACCACGGCTTCGTCTGTCTCAATCGTTTTCAATTCAACAGACCCCACCTTGCCCGATCTGAGCGAAACCGAAGCCACGACCTGATGATCGATCCATTCTACCCCCAAACACTCTGCTTCGGAACGGTAATAAGATCGCAAGAGATTCGGATTGATCAAACCGTCTTTCGGGGAAAAAGTCGCATTGTAGACCCCGTGCAAACGATCCAGAAAAGGAAAGCGCCGGGCAATTGCATCGGGAGACAAAGTTTCCACCACAACACCAAGACGGGTTTGCAGATCGGTTCGTTCTTTAACCCGTGGCCAGGCCGCTTCGTTATGCAGCCAGAGGTAGCCTTTTTGCTGAAATCCAAGCGCCTCGGCCACCGATTCATAAAACAGAATTGACGCATTTGAAAGGTCGATGTTGACCGCCGCGCCCCAGGCCGCGCGCACCCCGCCGGCATTTCTTTCCGAGGAACCCCATTTCCCGCTCAGATCACAATCGACAACAGTAATCCCTTTTGCGCCCTGCCTGGCTAAAGACATCGCAATGCTGCTCCCGATAATCCCCCCGCCCACAATCAGGTAATCGACCGACCGCGCCATGTCTTGTACTCACTGAATTTTTATGAAAAAAGAATCGTCTTGTTTTTAAAGACCGTGATCTTGCGATTCAAATGCCGCCAAATTGCCCGGGAGAGCACCACCTTTTCAAGATCACGTCCTTTTCGAATAAAATCCTCAACACGGTCGGTGTGGCTCACCGGCACCACATCCTGCTCAATAATCGGGCCAGCATCCAGTTCTGCGGTCACATAATGACTCGTCACGCCAATAATTTTCACCCCCCGCTCATACGCAGAATGATACGGCCTTGCTCCCGGAAAAGCGGGCAAAAAAGAATGGTGAATATTGATGATCTGAAAGGGATAATGGCGGACAAACTCATCCGATAAAATCTGCATGTAACGGGCCAGCACAATAAACTCGATCTCGTATTCCTTCAACAGGGCCAGCTCTTTCGCCTCTTGTTCCTTCTTATTGTCTTTTGTGATGGGAATCAGGTGAAAATCGATGCCCAGATTTTTGGCCGCCGGTTCCAGATCCGGGTGATTGCTGATAATCAGCGGAATCGCCACCTGCCACTCCCCCGCCTGATACCGCGACAAGAGATCATAAAGACAGTGGGCATGCTGAGAAACAAAAATGGCCATCCTGGGACGTGCTTCCGAGGTGTACAGCGACCAGGTCATGTTAAAAGGTCCTGCAATCACCTCCTGAAAACGTTTTTTAAAGAGTTTCACGCCAATTTCAAAATGCGTCAAAACCCATTCCACGCGCATAAAAAAATGGTTTTCAATCGGGTCCACATACTGCTCTAGATTCACAATGTTCCCGTTTCGCTCCCGGATAAAGGCCGTGACCGATGCGATTAACCCTTTTTGATCCGGACAAGACACAATCAGGGTCGCCGAAACATGTGCGTTGCTTTCAGAACTCATTCTGCCTCCAAGTCACCAATCATAGATTCATCCGAAGATAGGGTTTTCTCAAAAAAGATGCAAATACTTTTGTTTTTTTTCTCACCCATACTTACTGTCTGTATTTGCGTTGCCCTCCGACAAGACTGAGAGAACCACCGCATTTATGTTAATATGCCGCCATGAAGCAATTTGATGTCATGGTCATTGGCGCGGGCAGCGCAGGGCGTTACGGGGCGCGGGCCGCTGCGGAGCAAGGGGCCCGGGTCGGCCTCGTTGAAACGGGTCCTTTTGGCGGGCTCTGTATTTTAAAAGGCTGCATGCCAACGAAGGCCTATTTACGCTCTGCGGAATTGGTTGGCCTTATCCAACGCGGACCTGAAATGGGCGTTCACGCCGAAGGAAAAATTCGTCTCGACTTCGATCACATCAAAAAAAGAAAAGACCGATTGATTACCGAAATGGCGGGTTATGCCAAAATGGGCATTGATCGCGAGAAAAACATCACCCTGCTTTCTGGTTCGGCCCGATTTTTGTCTCCCCATTCAATCCAAGTGGGAGACACGATCTACAACTGTGAAAAATATCTCATCGCCACGGGATCAAAAGAAATTATCCCGCCTTTTCCCGGACTCAAAGAAAGCGGCTTCATCACCAGCGATGACGCCCTCGAAATGGAGAAATTGCCTGCATCCCTCATCGTCTTGGGCGGCGGGGTGGAGGCGCTGGAGTTTGGGCAATTCTTTCACCGCATGGGTGTCCACACAACCATCATTCAACGTAGCGCCCACGTTTTAAGCTGGGAAGATACCGATGTCGGAGTAAGTCTCGGCGACATCTTTCGTAAAGACGGCATTGACCTCAGAACCGGCACAAAAGTCTCCAAGGTTGAAAAAACAGAATCACTCAAACGGGTGACTTTTGAACATGAAGGCAAAATCGTCACCGTCGAAGGCGATGAGATTTTAGTCGTCACAGGACGCGATGGAAATACCGAAGACCTGCACCTTGGTCAAGCCGGCGTCGAGACCTACACATCGGGCATTCGCGTCAATGAATACCTGCAGACCAGCAATCCACATATTTATGCAGCGGGGGACGTCACCGGGCTGAACCTCGTCGTCAACATCGCCACTTATCAAGGACTCATCGCTGGAAACAACCTGATGAAAGGGCCGCTTGAAAAGGCGGACTACCGCGTTATTCCCATCGCCGTTTTCACAGACCCTCAATTTGCGAAAGTCGGGCTTTCCGAAAAAGAGGCCAAAGCACAGGGCATTGAAGTTCAGGTCGGAAAATATCCTTTTGACGATCTGGGCAAGGCCATTGTGACGAACCAAACGGAAGGGTTTATGAAAATATTGGCTGATCCGAAAAGCGGTGAAATTCTCGGGGCGCAAATTCTAGGCGCGGAAGCCTCGAACCTCATCCATCAAGCCACGATTGCCATGCACTACCGCGCCACCCTGAAAGACTATGCAAGCATCGCCCACATCCATCCCACCCTGGGCGAAATCATGCTCTACGCCGTGGAAGACATGCTGGGAAAGGACTAGAGAAACCCTCTAGGGACTGAGTGTTCCTTTTTCTGGCATGGTGCTGAGGACTTCATGAATCACGGTTGCTGTGGCGGGGATGTTGTCTACTTCAGGGAACTCAATGGTTTCACTGCCTTTGATCATGCCGATATCCAGCGCGAACCAATTAATTGTTTTATCGATCAATTCAAATGCTTCGTTGTTTTTGGAAAGGGTCAGTTTTATTTTCATGAGCCCACCCAACTTGAGCGCCTTTTCAAAAAGCCCCGCCGGAGTCGAAACCGTTTCAAAACCCTCCACCGTCACCGTCGCAACAACGTCCGCCAGCTCTTCAATGCCGTCCCCATCCAAGTCCTGACCAAAAGGAATGCCCGCTTTTTGAACCTGGGTAAAGGACTCACCCACTCGAAGCGGGAACTGCACCACCAGGTAGGGGACGAGTCGACCTTCAAAAGGCGTCGTCGGCTTGCCGCCGTGATACACAATACTGTCCTCATTGCGTGAAAAATACTGCTCTGCCGGGCCGTCATTCGCCTGATTACTCTGCGTGAATATTTTCACTTCGACCCCGTCTTTTTTCATGACGCCTTTCACGGTCGAAATATTCGTGTAGGTGGCGATTTGCTGAATTTTCTCATCAATCGTCCCCTGATACGTCCAGCTCATCCCAATCTCATCGGGAAAGTAGCGCTCAAGATCAACAATATGCCCCTCTTCAGCGGAACCTGTCCCCGCAAAAAGAACGATCAAAAAATAAAGACTATATTTCACGGCTTTCAATGCCATGTTTTGGCTCCTCCACTGATATAAAGACGGCCTTAATTTACGCCAGCGGGAAGATAGAATGCAAATAATGAATCGTCCCGCGTTCAGCTTCAATTCAGTTTCCTTCGATAGAATGTCATTCGTTACGGCATAAAAACAGGGTACGGACGAGGTTAAAGCAGTTTCATCTTCATGGGAGTACTTAAGAAATGTCTTCACGCGTCTTGATCGTCCTTTTCCTTTTTATCCTTGAAGGCTGCGCAACATATCAGCCAATGCCCCTCAGCGAGGACGGTGTGAATGCAAGACTCACAGCCCCTAAAATGGAGGAGGTTCGCATTGAGGCCAGAGAAATCGGGCACCCGCGTCTGAAGCCGATTCCCTTTGACGACCGGGACGGCCTGTCGCCGGACGAAGCGGCGGTTCTGGCCGTCATTGCCCACCCCGCGCTGCGCGCCCTTCGTGACCAGCGCGGGATTGCTTCGGCCCAGCTAATGCAGGCCGGGATTTTACCCAATCCGCAGCTCAGCTACAGCCTTGCACTGCCTTCTGGCGGCGCGACCGGCGGAACAAATACCGCCTTTGGACTGGGACTGGGCTGGGAGATCACGTCATTGATCAGCCGTCCCGCCCAAATGGACGCTGCGCAAACCCGGATGCAATCCGTGAATCTCGACATCGCCTGGCAGGAATGGCAGATCGCGCAAGCCGCACGGCTTTCCGCATACACCGCCGAAACACTCGATCAACAGGCGGCATTGCTTCGCGAGGTCGCACTGAGACTCGACGAAAACCGGCAGCTTATCTCAAAAGCCGTGAAGATGGGGCAGGCCACGGAGTTACAGTTGTCCGCTGTGGCGTCCACCTATGCGCAAGCCCACCAACGACAGATGGAAGTCGAAGGGCAGGCACGCAAAGCCCACTTGCAGCTTAAGCAGGCCCTCGGCTTGCCGCCCGAGACTGAGATTCACCTTCAGCCCGTCCCGATGCCGGAATATTTTTCCGTGCGGCCCGCGGTCATCCTCGAAAAAGAACTGCTCACATGGCGGCTGGACCTGCTCGCGTTGCAACAAGGTTACGCCAGTCAGGAGGCCCAGGTGCGCAGCGCCATTCTGCAACAGTTTCCCAAGATTAGTCTGGGGCTGGCACAGGCGCGGGACAACAGCAATCTCTACACACTCGGTTTTGGCCTTTCAATTGATCTGCCAATCTTTGACCGAAATCAGGGAATCATCGCCTTGCAACGTGCCACCCGGCAGCAGCTTTTTGATGAGTACCTCAACCGAATTTTTGAATCGCGGGCCGACGTCGCACGGCTCGTCACAGAAATTCAGACCACAAACACATTGATTCAGGCGGCAGCTGAAGCCTTGCCTCCGCTGGAGCATCTGGTCGCGACCTATCGTCGTGCAGTACAGGAAGGGCAGGCCGATGTCCTGAATTATTATGCGGCCTGGAACAGCTGGACCGATCAGCGCGTGAATATCTTGTCACTCAAACTGCAAGGGATTGAATTGCGAATCGCTCTTGAACTCGCGAGCGGCCAATACCAGATTGCAGAAAATGAACAGGAGCTTATCAGCCCATGAAACACACCCGATTTTATTTCGAGCGATCAGACATCGCCCTCGCCATAGGCGTATTTTCCCTGTTTTTTTTATTCGCCGCTTGCAGCGCTTCGGATTCCAAAACACCGCCACTGGCTGCCGATCCGGCAGGAAAAACAGTGGAGCAAAACAAGCCTTCTGTCCAAATAAAAACCGATGTCCTCCAGAAAGGAATGATGGACAAGATCATCACGGCTTATGGACGCGTGGTGCCGCTTTCGGGTCACACGCGTTCAAGTGCCGTCCCTTATGAATCGCTTGTCCAAACAATCACGGTTACCGAGGGACAGCAGGTCAGCAATCATGAAGCCCTGATCGAAGTCGGACCCAGCCCGGCCACACAGCTTGAATTTGAACAGGCCCAACTGGAATATGAGACAGCCAAAAAAAATGCGACGCTGGTCACGGAACGCATGGACCTCAAACTCGCAACCCGGCAGGAAACACTCGACGCCCAGCAACGCTTAATGCTTTCAAAACAACGTGTGGAGAACTGGCGTAAAAAAGGACTCGGCGCCCCCACAGTGCTGAAGTCCGATTCAGCAGGCGTGGTTTGGAACATTCAGGTCCAGCCGGGAGAGATCGTACCCGCAGGCCAGATGATGCTGGCGATGGTTCCGGAGGGAAAGGCCGGGGTGATTCTGGGCATTGAACCCGAGAATATCGATCAGTTCGGTCTTGGAACCACCGCGCATATCACACGGGTCAATGGCAGCCCTGAACATTCGCCGATTGCGGGAAAAGTTTCCTTCATTGCACAACAGCTCAACCCCGATACCCGACTCATAGATGTCCTGGTTCAGCCCGATCAGATTCAAAACGGCCTCTTGCTCAATGAATATGTCTCCGGGCAGATCGTTATTTCATCGAAAGAAACCCTGATTGCCCCGAAAGCGGCTGTGCTGCCGGACGATCAAGGTTTTCACCTCTTCACGTTCTCGAATCAGCATGCCGTGCGTCATTCGGTTCAGATCGGCTTAAAAGACAGGCTCTTCCCCTGATCGAGTGGGTAAACATCATCGGAGTACCTCCTTGGGGTAGAGATCAAGTCCCCCCAGATGAAAGTAAATGGCATTTGAGAATCGCTCTTTGTTCCTGAAGCCTCGACTTCGTACTTTAATCATTTTGATACGGCTATTGAGTCCCTCGGCCGGACCATTACTGACTTTTAAAACAATGGCATTGAGTATGCCCCATAAATGTTCTTTTATGGTCTTGGAAACTTTTTTGATGGGTTCAAGGCGACTACGAACCGCCCAGGAAAGCCACTTCTTCCAGCCTTTATCTGCCCATGTTTTACTCGAATAGTGCCACAGTGACATCGCAAATTCTTTGATCGCCCAGGCCCGAGCTGTCTTTAGGACACTCTCTCGCAATGGCTTAAATCCAAGCTTTTGTTCTCGACTCATGTTTTTAGGGTTATACAGCCATTTGTACTTACTCCCTTTGAGGTCGTAACGGCCGCAGGCCATCAGTGCTTTGTTCTCCTGGCGGCGGACTTTATCGACTGCACTACACAGATATTTGGCCACATGAAATTTGTCAAAAGCAATCTTCTTCTCTGCATTCGGCAGACTCTCTAAGGTTGCGTAGATAAACGCTGGCCACATATCCATTGACACGCTTTCAATCGCCTCTTTTTGACCTTTGCTCAGCCCTGCATACCACGTTTTGAGACTCGCTTTTTTACGATCCTGACCAACATGCAAGACGGTACCTGCTTCTTGGTCTGAGACGATCGTAACGTAGTCATGGCGCTTCTTGAAGGCGGTTTCATCAATCCCAAGCTGTTTTGGAAATACGCGCGCTCTACGCGATAAGCCCCGTTTAACCGCACGCTGCATGATGCCATCAATCGCATTCCAGCTGAGTTTTAATTGTCGTGAAACCCCCAAGGTCGAGGTTTCTTTCAGCCAATCAATCACGAGCGCTTCGAAGAGTGCGGTAAACCCGGAACCCGGATCAGCCCAAGGAACATTGGCCGTAACAACGCCGTGCTGCCTACATTCTACTCGGGGAACATCGGCGACCAGAATCGTTTTGTACTGGCAGGTATCCAAGTGCCTCCATTTTCGTTGCCGAGTGTCATAACCAGGGCTCGTTGTTTTGCAATCTGGGCAGGGAAACATGACCTCTGACTCTGGAACTACGTGAATTCTCACTTCCCCCTGACTTGGTAAAAGTTCTACTTTCTTAACGTGCCACGGACTTTGTATCCCCAGTATTTGGG
>JAJDBT010000017.1 GCA_029261215.1 Nitrospirota bacterium
TCCCGATATGTAAGTTGGGCAAATGCCATGGAGAAATATTGATCGCGGCATGTAAAGGTTTTGATCCTGTGATTGCCTTGATAGCGAGCGACACAACGTCGGAACTCGTGCATCGGAAGATAATCCATGACCTGAGAAAAATGAGTTTGCCTGTATACATAAGCGTATGCCTCCCGTTGCAAAATTATCCCGGGAGCATGGCAGAAAAAATGACCGTGGTTCAAGTCGGTAACAAACAAAATGATAATATTTCCCTTTAATTACATGATGTTGTATAGCTTAGGGCTCATTTAACCGGACAGTAGTGACAGATTATCTGAATTGATGCATTGGACATGCTTAAAACCCTGAGAAAGAGATTTTTTAAGACCGTATATAGACACTATTACAAATGAAGTGATTTAAGCAAGGGAAGCATCTTTAAATGCTTTAGAGGTCGAGGTTTCAACTGAGATTCAATCCTTATTTCCTCTTTTTTGGTTTAGGCTTTTTCTTTTTTTTCCCTGCTTCCCATTCTTGTATTTCCTCAACCAGCGCTTGAAGTGTTGTTTCCGGTTTGGGGTGTTCAAGCGTATACGTATATTCTTTTTTACTGACCTTGATGACTTCGATTTCTTTATCTAAAAATGTTTGAATTTCGTCAAGCCTCGGTTTTTCTTCTTTACTACAAAAAGAAATCGCTTCCCCTTTGTTAAAAGCCCGACCCGTTCGGCCCACACGATGCACATAGTTTTCGGCCTGCTCAGGCAAGTCGTAATTGATGACATAGTGCACATCCGGAATATCAATGCCCCGCGCCGTAATGTCTGTCGCAATGAGGATTTTGCACTCCCCGGCTTTAAATCGCTGCATGACTTCTGAACGCGCTTTCTGATCTTTTTCACCATGAATTGTAAAGGTATCGATGCCCACGCGGACCATGGCTTTGGCCACACGTTCGGCACGCACCCGGGTACGGACAAAAACAATAATTTTACTTTCGGGATGGTCGTTAATAAAACGTTCCAAAAAGAATCGCTTGTCATCCATGTCAATAAACATCACGTAATGGGTCACATTTTTTGAGACCAGATTTTCAGGTGAAATCTGAATACGAATGGCGGAATTTCTGACTTGCGTATAGGCCAGATTTTTAATCTCTTTGTTAATCGTCGCCGAAAAGAAAAGCGTCTGGTGTTTTCGTGTCAGCTTATATTTAATAGATTCGATATCGGCAATAAATCCGAGATCCAGCATTAAGTCGGCTTCATCCAAAACCAGGGTATTCACAGATCTTAAATCTACATATCCCTGATGAATAAGATCAAACATGCGTCCCGGCGTCGCGATCAGGATATCAATCCCCGCCGTAAGTTTTTGAATCTGTGGATCTTGCTCAACGCCTCCGTAAATCGCTGTGGCCTTCACTTTGGTTGATTTTGCAAGCGACGTGAATACTTCACAAATCTGCAAAGCCAATTCATGGGTCGGCACCAGGACGATACATTGAATACCCCTTGACCGTTTGCTTGTTTTTTCGCTGTGGATTTTATGCACAATGGGAATGGCGAATGCCGCCGTTTTCCCTGTCCCTGTCTGTGCAATGGCCAGGACATCTTCACCGTTTAAAATAGAAGGGATGGCTTTAAATTGAATGTCTGTCGTGCGTTTAAAGCCCAGATGGTCTAGATTTCTCTTAATCGCTTCTGCAATATGAAACTTTTCAAACTTCATAAATCCTCGTTTCTTTTAAATGGATGATGCATGCACGAGCTGGCTTAACCCTTCTCGAAATTGTGTCGCGCCTCCATAGGCAGGATGCCGCACTTTGTGATGGGTCACTTCCAGAGCACTTAAGGTCTGACTGGAAACATTGCCCAAAGCGGCCACGGGGATATTGGGAAAGAGTTCAAGAAACTGTTTCAAGTAGGGACGCCCCTCCCCTTTTTCAGCTTGAGACGGTGTACGGTTCGATCCTGGCCCTTTTATGCCTTCAGGGTGCCAGGGTACCGCGTTAAATAAAACCGTGGCGTCAGACAATTCAAGTTCGGCCAATATTTTCCACACAATCGTTGCCGATGGCTCGCTCCAGGGGCGGGTTCGAGAGGAGATCCGTTCGATTCCCTTTGCATCCACTCTGGGAATGGCCCCTTCTAAAACAAGTCGTTCGGAGGTAAATGGAATGCCGCTGTATCGGCAACCCTGATAACCAGCGGCCTCTCCGATTAAAATCAGCCGTGGATTCGGGGCGGACAAATGTTGGAAAAATCGGGTTTGGCGTTGAAGATGGGCATCCGCATATAAATCATCCTCCGAGCACTGCGACCAGGGATTAAAGAGGCCGGGGAACTGGGGTTTTGTAATGTTTTGAATGAATGTTTTGATTTTTAAAGAGGAAATACGCACACTGAGAATCCTAATCGCCGTCTTGGGTGAACGAAATGTGAAAGGGGCTCACACACTTCTTAGATGAGCATTGCAGTTTACCTAAAACGCATTTCTCAACTTTAAGGTTCAAGCCCGGAATCAGGATTCTATCATGTTCAGATTATTTTTCACTTGAAATATATTTGAATTGAAGCAAGTGACTGATAATTTTCTGTGCGGCGGTTTCCGGCGTTTCATGATCACCTTGAATGACAACATCGGGATGCTCCGGAGGCTCATAGCTTGTTTGCAGGCCGGGAACAGTCTGAGATGCGCCTTTTTCCCCTTGTTTATAAATCCCCTTGGGATCGCGGGCCATGCACAGAGCCAAAGGGGAATCGACATAGACTTCCAGGAATTGACTGATTTTTTCTCTCGCTGCATCACGATAGGCCCGGCGGTTTGCGGTCGCGTCAAAAATGACCGGAACCCCGTGACCTGTGAGCAGCGCTCCCACATAAACCATTGAGCCATAAAAAACCTGTCGTTCCTCTTCATCGTATCGTGGTTTGGGAGTAAATGTTTTTCTTAACACATCCGACTCCAAAACGGCCGCATCCACACCCCGTTTTTTAAGCAATGCCACCAAGGTTCTCGTCACGGTCGATTTGCCTGAAGCAGGCAGTCCTGTGATCCAAATCGCAAATCCCTGTTCCACCTTATCCCTCGCAATAAAGGTTTACTTTTTTTGGATCGAATGAGGGCGTATCCAGCACGGACTGAATAAAATTAAACAGTTTTCGACGGACCCCTTCAGACAAATGCGGGTACCACAAAGGACTGGCCATCACCAATCCGCGAAATGCGAAATAAGGCCCCGCGACATCCAAAATTTCCGCATCTCCGCTCTTTTCAAGATATCGTTCCCAAAAACGCAAAAAAAGCGTTTCAAGATTTCCCTTCAATTGTTCATTCCGCTGAAGTGAAAAGAAAAAATAATTCATTGTCAAACAGCATAGGTCATCCGCCGGATCACCCCATTCCCCACGGGAACGATCAAGCACTGTAAAATCGGCTCCCTCTCGAAAAAGGATATTCCAGGGATGAAAATCGCCGTGGCTTTGATGTAAACGGCTTGTTTTTTCCTTCAATCTCCACCGCCAGGTTACGCACTTTTGTTCGATCTCTTCCAGCAGTTTAGCGGTAATGAATCCATGCTGCGCCGGATAGCTGTCCATCAGGCCCATGATGCATTCCCCGTGTCCGATCAATTCACGGATATGGCGAAGATAAAGACCGGGGTCGGGCCCGGCGGGTTTGTGGATTTCGACCAGATAATCACACAGCGCATCTGCGCGCCTAAGGTCGAGATCCGTTAATTCAGGGTGATCCCTTAAGCGCTCAAGATCTTCAAAATAACCCGCACCTTCATAAAAATCCATGAGGGTAAAAAATTCTTTGGCATGACCTAAAGAAAGCAAGTTTCCCTCTTTTTGAAATGCACCCACATCAAGCGATTGGGCATGTTTTGGGAGATTTTTGAAGGCATCATGATTCCAAAGCTGGACCTGTGCCCGATCCGCCATGTGCTCATGCCCAAATGGGCCTGCATGCATGGTCTCCAGGACGGCCCGATGTCGTTTTCCGGAAAGCATATAGTCGATTTGAATGGGGAGTCCATAACCATAGCCTTTGACTTTTCCGCTTTCAACCGGTAGACCCAAAGGCCCAACATGAAGGACTTTCACGGGATTGGAAAAGAGTGATGAAAGGTAGGTTTGCAGGGCATTTTTATTGAGAGAGAATGGCATGTTTTACCTCCGCTCGTGATTAGTCATTATATCGACCTATTGCAGTGAAGTACAAGACAAGTGTATTTTATTCAACGCTTTACATCATTTCATTAAGCTCTCTTGACCATACAGATCTTTCATTTGGAAAAAATACGCAATGGATATATTCAAAAAGAAACACGTATTCTTCATCCTTATTTTACAATTCAGCGTCCAGGTTTCCGGTCTTGCAGCGGAAACCTTCCCGGATGGCATCACAAAAACACTGGTCTTTGATCGCTTTAATCAATCTTATCAAGATTTCGCGCCTAAACTGGATCCGATCAAACAGGGTCCGCTGAGCATTCAGCTCTCCTCCCCAAAACAAGTACTCAGCTTGAAATCGCACACACTCGCACTGCGTCGTATCGGAGATGATTTACACGCATTTCAGGTGCTGGCGACATTTGAAGGTTCGGGGAACTTATTCGCTGATATTGATTTAATGGGTCTCACCAGTCAATTATCGGATACTTTTTTCATTCCGCTTCAGAAGAGAGCCATCTCCGGGAAAATCAAAGTTGAAAAAAGCACAGAAGGGTACCATGTTACGGTCATTTCATTACCAAAACACACACAAGTGCACGTTCGCACGGGCCTCGCCAGCAAGCTTGTCACCTGGTGTGAGCGCTTCTCTGTTCTGCCGAGTTCACTGCTCGATTGCGGAAACTTGAAACGGTCATTAACCCACCTTAAGATTCCACTACCCCAAAATAAGTCTTATTTTGTCGCCTATGCTGATTTAAGCCCGGAAGAACAAAAGCATTTGGCTCAATATTTTGGTGGTCCCTGATGTTGATTGAAAGCAGTCACAGGTTAAAAAAATATGTACATGTAAAAAAAGAGAGATCTGATTAAAAAAACTGCAGTATAATGCGATTTCTACTCTGTAGCTGAATCGATGTTCACCCTTAGCCCAGGACGATCAAATGAATTTTAATCTTAAAAATATTATCGAATGGTTGAATTGGCCGCTTTTTAATATCGGCGGAAATACCGTGACTTTAATCGGCATCGGCATGGCGATTTTAATCATCGTCCTCACGATTGTGTTTTCAACCTTTATTGAAAGGATTGTCTCCAGACAACTCTCCAAAAGAGGCAATTTGTCCACACCTGTCATTTATGCCTTTAATCGCATCATCCATTATGTATTTGTCATTTTTGGTGTCATCATCGCTTTCGAATCAATGGGGCTTAAACTGAGTAGTTTGACCATTATTTTTGGATTTTTAGGCGTGGGAGTCGGGTTTGGTCTGCAAAATGTCACTTCGAATTTCATTTCAGGCGTGATCTTGTTGATTGACCGGCCCATCGGAGTTGGCGACCTGGTTACAATCAATGATCGAACGGCCGAGGTGGTCGGGATTAACCTGAGAACCACGACGGTGCGAACCTTTGATCACGTGGTGATTATTGTACCCAATTCCAAATTTATCGAAAATGAGGTCATCAACTGGACGGTGGGAGATCCCAGAATCCGAATCCATTGCCCCGTGGGTGTCGCCTATGGAACAGATGAAAAACGGGTGAAAGAGGTCTTGATTCAGGTGGGCCTGGAAAATGATAAGGTCCTCCATGATCCTGGCCCGGACGTTCGATTTCTGGAGTTTGGCGATTCATCCCTGAATTTTGATTTACTGGTTTGGACCGGTGATCCCGAAAATCAAAAAACGCTCCGGAGCGAATTAAACTTTGCCATTGCAGCAGCTTTTCGTGAAAATCACATCACCATTCCATTTCCTCAGCAGGATGTCTATCTGCAATTAACACCTGCCATCGAAAAACTCGCCGCTGCGCTTGGAGAGAGAAACCTTCCGCAAAAAGATCAAACCGAGAGGATCTAGATGCCAAAACTGTATCACAAAATAAAAGGGGTTGGCTTACCACCGGGCGTATTACAGGCTACGGAAGGTGAGCAAAAAACCACGATCGCGCTCTTCGATTACAACGAGGCGGCATTCGAAGAAAAAGAACTAAGCAGTGTCGAAGAGAGCTTCACTTACAAAGAAACCGAGAGCACCAGCTGGATTAATATTAACGGTCGGGACATCAAGATCATTCAAGAAATCAATACACATTTTGATGTGCATCCTCTTGTTTTAGAAGACATTGTCAATCGAGGGCAACGCCCCAAGATTGAAGATTATGGGTCATACCTTTTCTTTGTCCTGAAAATGATCAGTCTGGATCAGGATGACAATAACAATGAGATTGATTCCGAGCAAATCGGATTGATCCTCGGTGAGAATTTTCTGATCTCTTTTCAGGAAAAAGAAGGGGATGTTTTTGATCCTGTCCGGAAAAGAATTCGTGATGGGAAAGGACGCATTCGGAAAATGCACGCAGATTACTTAACCTATGCCCTCATGGATGCCATCGTCGATCACTATTTTATTGTTTTGGAGAAACTGGGTGAAAAAATTGACCACTTGGAAGAAGAACTTTTAGAAGAATTAACACCCGAGATGCCGCTTAGAATTCACAAGCTCAAGTCTCAGATTATATATATGAGAAAACAAGTCTGGCCTTTACGGGAAGTTTTGAATAATTTTGAACGCAGTGAATCCAAGCTACTCATGAAAGGCACCCGCGTCTTTTTGCAGGATGTTTATGACCACGTCATCCAGGTGAATGATACCATCGAAGCCTTAAGAGACACGCTTTCCGGTCTGCATGACATTTATCTTTCAAACACAAGTAATCGTATGAATGAAATCATGAAAGTGCTGACCATATTTGCGGCGATCTTTATTCCCCTCACTTTTATGGCCGGTATTTACGGGATGAATTTCGAACATATGCCTGAACTAAAATGGAAGTATGGTTATTTTTTCTTTTTAGGGCTCATGGGATCTGTCGGCTTTGGCATGCTTTTTTATTTTAAAAAAAGAAAGTGGCTCTAGTCAGAATAGAGATCAACACACCTTAATTTTGATCAGCGCTTGCGCATTTTCAAAAAAGTGTGAATCGGCGCGAGCGGTAAACCAATGGCTGCCAGCCGGTCTCCCTTCAATTCTTCGATCAATTTTCCTCCAATGCCTTGAATAGCATAAGCCCCCGCCTTATCCAGCGGCTCTCCGGTTTGTACATAGGCGTCTATTTCAGCATCCGTCATTGAATATAGTTTCACTTCAATCTGCTCTACAAAATCTTGTGTCGTTTGATCTGTCGTATCAATCATAAAAACGGCTGTCCAAATCACATGTGAACGGCCTTGAAGTTTCCTTAAAATGCTTTTGGCTTCCTCTGCATCTTTGGGTTTTCCGATCTTTTCCCCATCGCACTCAATCAGGGTGTCACTGCCAATCACAATCGCATTTCGGCGGGTTTTAGCCACGGACATCGCCTTTTCTTTTGCAAATAAAAGCGCTTCTTTTTTGGCACTCAAGGTATCGTCCGGTATTTCTTCAAAGTCCGGTGCGATGATTTCAAAAGGCACATGAAGACGAGAAAGGATGTCTTTTCGCCGGGGAGAAGTGGACGCTAAGACGAGTTTAGTTTGCAAGGGGAACTTCTGAAGATGAAGACCTGTGGTTTTCAGGTGGGCATTCAGAAAAGCTTTCCAGCCGATACTCATTAATCAGGGCTTCAACTTCTGTCACATTGTTCGTGCGAACGATTTTGGAACGCAAGACCCGCGCTCCCGGAAAATCGCGGCAATAAGAACCCAGATGTTTTCGCATGCCATTAAAAAACTGTTCGCCATACATGGCCTGATAAAGCCGTGCATGTTGCAGGGCCACATAAAACCGCTCGTGATGACTGACCTGTTTTGGAGTAATTTTTTCGATATTTTCGTCGGACTTCCCTGCTTTTATCGATTTCAACATGGCGCGGGCAATCTCTTTTTTATGAAAAATCCAGGGGTTGCCCACGGCCGCGCGACCGATCAGCACACCATCCACACCGGTTTCATACACGCGGTCAATGACATTATTTAAGGATTGAAGATCTCCATTGCCCAAAATCAATGTCCCCGAACCGGCAGCCACTTCGACCGCTTTTCCAATCATCTCCCAATTCGCCTCTCCCCGATAGCCCTGCCGCAGGGTACGTCCGTGAATTGAAATCGCCACGGGGTGTACTTCGAGCAAGTGCTGAATCCATTCTTCAATCACCACTTCCGCGTATCCGATTCGGGTTTTGACTGAAACCGGGATCGCTGTTCTGTCGCTGTTTTGCTTTTTTTGCCTGTTCGGATACGTCTGAGAAAGCCAGTCCCCCACGACAGGATACGCTTCACAAATGGAAAGCGGCGCGCCACTGACCCATCGGGCAATGCCCGCCTGAGCGGCCTCCACAATGGCTTTCGCGCGAGGGGGGTCTTTAATCAACGCGGCACCGGAACCCAGCGCGGAGACTTTTTTACTGGGGCAGCCCATATTAATGTCGAGACCGTCAAAACCCAGTTCACATACAAGCTGTGCAACATGAAAAAAGGACTCGGGTCTCGGGCCGTAAATCTGTGCAATGGCAGGGCGCTCGACCTCATGAAAAGTAAGTCCCATGAGCGCATTTCTCGCGCCGTGACAAATGCCATCGACGCTTAAAAATTCAGTCATGATGATGTCAGGCCGGGCATGCATTGCCATGATCCGTCGAAAACAGGGATCGGTGACGCCATCCATCGGAGAAAGTCCGATGATGGGTTTTTGAAGTTGATGCCAAAAAGAAGAAGTCATTTAATCAAAACGATCGCCAAAAGTACTTTTTTGCATCTTTATATCACAGAATCACCTAAAGAAGCATATTTCCCCTTTTAAGGACGGCCATTTAAGGACGGCCATTTTTTGATCACTAAATCCCATTTACGCGGATAAGAGGTGACAAGCCAATCTGCATCATTATAAGATAATCGCTTTTAGAATCATTTTTGGAGGATTTATGAAGGATGCTACTTTTTTGACCGGCCTGAACCCCTTTCAAATGCGTCTGATTGAAGTCTGCCGGTCGCTCGCGGAAGATGAACGGGTTTTTATCAGCAGCGTTGACATACTGAAAGTCATCGCCCTGGATGACTGGGGTATGGACGAGATTACTTTTGAAGAAGATTGCGAAGAACTGGGGAGCATGGTTCACCCCATCGAAGAATACGATGAGGAAAGTGTAGGTTTCGCCTATCGCACGCTCTTGCAAATGGGACTGCCCTGGCGAAACCGTTATCCTTATTTCACCCTGGCAGGCATGATGGGGGATATTCACGATGAAATCCCCTTCGGACCGGAATCGGTCGAAGTCCGGCTCACAAAACACGCACAGACCTTGTTTCCTGTCCAAAAAAAGCCCTTGCTCCCCGTGACCTTGTTAAACGGTGCCATTTTGGACGATGGCGTTGAAATTCCGCCGCATAATATCGAGGAACTGTGGATGGCGATGGAAAAGATCCGACAAGAGCCGGATGTCACTGTGGATGAACTCATGGAAATTCTGCCCGGCCCCGATTTTGGCGCAGGCGGTGTCGTGGGTGGTTTTGAGGCGATTCGCACGCTTTATGAAAAAGGTGAAAGTGTGCTCACGATTAGAGCAAAAATCAACACCATTATCGACGGCGGCCGCACACGTATTGAGATTTTATCTTTGCCGCACGGCGTTCTGATCAATACGGCCCTTGAGCAAATTCGCGGCCTCAACAAAAATGACCGCTTTCCAGATTTTCTGGTCAAAGATCATTCCGAAGGAAAAATCTTACGTATCATGGTGGATATGTCTGCGGCCACATCAGCGGAAGCATTCAAAGCCATTCTCTATCGGGAAACGGATTTGGAACGTGTTATCCGTTTTAGATGCGCCTTTAAAGACAATGACGGTTGGACCCTCGAAGGCGCGCTTATTCCCGTTTTGAAAGAAGCCGTGCGCCAGTGCAGTTCGGGATGGGAACAAAAAAGCGGAGACCCGATTGATTTTATTCCTTTTTTTAGAGACATGATGCGTCACGGCGGCTATAAAAACCCCTTGAGCAAACTCTCTGATGAAAGAAAAACAGCAATCCTCAAAATGGATCCTTCATGAATGCATTTGTTTTTGCGACAGAACAAACCCCGCAAGAGAAAATGAATGGGGAAAACCACGCCTTTCTTCTTTTAGAAGGTCGCCCCCTGCTGCTTTATGTGCTCATGGCGCTGGATCGTGTGGAGACCATTCAAAAGATTTTTGTTATCGGTCCACCAAAAGAGGTGATGCGGGTGATTGAAAGTGTGATGTTCACGCTTCCCTTTCAAAAACAGATTGTCGTTGTCACACCCAAAGAGACACTCCTGGATAGTTTATCTGCCGCACAATTGCAAAGCGCTGCGACCAGAAGTTCAGAAGAGACTTTGCCCATGATCTCGCCGCCGGCACTCTTTCTTCTCGGCAATATTCCCTTTGTCACCACCGCCGAAATCTCAACCTTTGTTGCAGCGGCCGATCTGCTGAATAACGATCTTTGTGTTTCTTACGCGAGGGATGGGGCATTCGATTTTCTGGAACTAAATCATGATGAAGCGACTGCTCAATTAAAAATATCCTGGCCTTCATCCTATGGACCGTATCATTTGGGGCGGCTTTTTCTTGCAAGGCCAGGAGAGATGGGAAAGCGGGAGGCGCTTCAACAAATTCTTGCCCTTCCGGTGCAAACCCCTTGCGAGAAAGATCAACTTGAGGCTTTTTTTAAAATAATTGATTTAAAAATGGAAGAAAAAGAAAAAACGAACCCGGAACTTGGCGGGATAACAGCCAAAACCTCGGCTTTTTTAAATGCCCGACTTCAACTCATCGAAACCCAAACGGGTGGAAACACCCTCCCCGTCCACAATACCGCGTCTTACGATTTTGTCTCAAAACATTTCGAAACCTGGCGGCAGCATATCGGCACACTCAAAAGCGATCAAGGCGAAAAAATCTGTTCCATTTCCGGCGCAGTCTGCGAAACGGATGGGCATGAGCATTAAGCGAAGGATAAAGAGATAAAACTTTTGATCCTCTTTGTGCTTCCCTGAAGCGTCTAAGAGAATTCAAGGGTTTTTTAAGGAAACAGCCCTCTTGCAAGCTTGGCATCTGCGATCTTTCGAATGGAGAGCATCATTGCGGCCATCCGCATATCGACTTTTTCGGACAAGGAAATTTGAAGCACTTTGCCGAAAGCAAGAGTGACAATGTCGCGCAGACGTTCGTTGATTTCCTCTTCTTTCCAAAAGAAATGCTGTAAACCCTGCACCCACTCAAAGTAAGAAACCGTTACCCCGCCTGCATTGGCCAGAATATCTGGAATAAGGAAGATGCCCCGGTCTTTTACAATCTGATCGGCCGTCGGGGTTGTCGGGCCATTTGCGGCTTCCGCAAGAATTGTGCACGAGATGCGCTCCGCATTCTCTTCAGTGATCTGCTCTGAAAGTGCAGCGGGCACAAGCACATCACAAGGCAGTTCAAGTAAATCATGATTGTTGATCTCGCTCGCTTCTGAAAACCCCTTGAGATAAAGATGCTTTTGAACGTGTTTCTGTAAGGCAGTGATATCAAGGCCATTCGGATTATACAGACCGGAATGGACATCACTGACTGCAATGATTTTGCAGCCTTTCTCACTGAGGGTATGAGCGGTATGCGAGCCCACATTTCCAAAACCTTGAATAACCACTGTTTTGCCATCGGGAGTCATTCCAAGATGACGCATGGCCTCCAGGATGCAGTAGACCACACCTCGTCCTGTGGCTTCGACCCGCCCAAGTGATCCGCCGATACTAATCGGTTTTCCTGTCACGATTTCAGGAATGGAATAGCCTTTAAGCTGACTATACGTATCCATCATCCAGGCCATTACTTGTTCGTTTGTGCCCACATCCGGCGCAGGCACGTCCACATCCGGTCCAATAAACGGAATAATTTCTGCGGTATATCGGCGTGTTAAGCGCTGGAGTTCATTGCGTGAAAGGGCATGCGGGTCACAACGCACACCTCCTTTTGCCCCGCCAAAAGGCAAACCCATGAGGGCGCATTTCCAGGTCATCCACATCGCCAGGGCTGAGACTTCCCCCAGACTCACGTCTGGATGAAAACGAATGCCGCCTTTTGAAGGCCCCAAGGTCGTATCATGGTGAACCCGGTAGCCGTGAAAGACCTCAACGGTCGTGTCGTCCATGCGAATGGGGATGTTGACCATGATCGCCCGTTTGGGATCGGTAAAGCGTTTTCTGAGGTTGGGGTCGAGGGCCAGTTTGTCCGCAGCCGCGTCAAACTGAGAGAGGGCCATCTTGTAAATCGGAGTGTAGTATTCGGGATTATCTCGATGTTCTTTTCGATGAAGTCTCACCATGGGCGCCACCTCTCTAATTTAGGGGAGTATTTTGAAAGAAATCAGAAAGCGGGTTTTATACTGAACCGCCGCATTTATTCAGAAACAAATCGAGGCAGATCTCTGATTGCAATCATCCCGATCAGATCACGAATGGATAGGATCCCGATAACCCTGCCCGACTCACTCACACCAAGATGCCGGATGCCTTTTGTTTCCATGAGTTCTGTGGCCAATTGGACGGAGGCGTTGATGTCGATATCAATCACAGGGGTGTTCATAATCACGCCAACGGGAATCTCGGCCGCATTCAGTCGATAGCCCATGACCTTTCGAACAAGGTCGGCTTCAGTGACAATGCCAATGTAGTGACCATCATCGGTAATCATGAGAGAGCCGATCTTACTCTCGCCCATTTTCTGGGCAGCTTCTCTTGCAGTAGCCGAGGCATCAATGGTGGCGACATCCCGATGCGTCAATACCGTTAAGGGTTTGATGACATCCCCAATAGCATTCATCGGTCCCTCTTCAGACGACAGGAAAAATTTGACGAGGTCTCTGACGGAAATCAGGCCCGTTACTTCTCCATTCTCGGAAATAGCAAGATGACGTATTTGATTAAAATACATCAAGTGATTGGCATCCATGACAGACTTTTCAATATCAATATCAATCAGGGGACGCGTCATCACTTCTTTGACCGGCGTATCCAGGGAAAGCCCTTTGGTAAAGGCTTTTCGCACAAGATCGCTATCGGTTACGATACCAATGAATGTGTCATTTTCCCGAATAAACACGGATCCGACTTTCTCGTCTCGCATCATGCGAGCGGCATCCGTTATTGTAGATTCTGGATTGATATGGATAATTTCACGATGAATCAAATGGCTTAGGGACATATTGAATTCCTTAATATCGATCAGGACGGATTATGAGGCGTTAAGTTATTGAAATAATATCTAAAATATTAACCGCTGTCAATTCAAGATGTTACTCCATAATTGACTTTGTCAGTATGATTCGGTACATTAAAAACAGTCTCGAAGTTCATGATCATGATGCTCTGGGATTAAATCCCCCCATGTCCAGGAGGTCTAATGGAACGGCCTTGGTTGTCTTGTTATGAACCCAATGTCCCAGAATCTATTTCATACCCTGAAACCCCTTTACATCAATTTTTAGTTAACTCTGCTGAACGCTTTCCTGAAAAAGAAGCCCTGTCTTTTTATGGAAAAGGACTGACCTATCAGGAACTGGACGAGGCAACGAATCAATTTGCCAACGCCTTAAAAACCTTAGGCATCAGAAAAGGCGACCGTGTCGGTATTATGCTGCCAAATGTACCGCAGTGTGTCATCGCCTATTATGCAGTACTCAAACTGGGCGCGGTCGCAGTCATGACCAACCCGCTTTATGTGGCTTCAGAAATTCAGGTTCAAATGGCCGATTCCGGTGCCCAAACCCTCATCGCGCTTGATTTTTTCTACCCTCGCATCGAAGAAATTTTAAAAGAAACACCGCTCAAAAACATTATTCTTACTTCTGTTCGGGATGCCCTTCCCTGGCTCTTGTCACTGCTTTACCCCTTGAAAGCACGTCGGGAGGGACAATGGATCAAGATACAAAAAACACCCCCCATTTATGACATGAAGCACTTGATGAAATCGGCTTCTACCCAAGCAATTGTTGAAACGGTTACACTGGATGATCTCGCCATTCTTCAATATACCGGTGGAACAACGGGCATACCCAAAGGCGTCATGCTTTCCCATCGCAACCTGGTGGTCAATGCCATCCAATGCCGGAATTGGATGCCTTCCCTTGAAGAAGGCAAGGAACGCTTTCTTTCCGTGATCCCCTTTTTCCATGTATATGGGATGTCAACCTGTATGAATATGGGGATTTTTCTGGGAGCAACGCTCATTTTGCAAGCGCGTTTTGTCACAAAAGATGTGCTGAAAGCCATTGATAAACTGCATCCCACGATTTTTATGGGCATCCAGGCCATGTACGTCGCAATTAACAATTTCCCTTCCATTAAAGAGTATGACCTTTCATCCATCAAAGCCTGTATCTCCGGCGCGGGACCACTGCACCAGGAAGTCCAGCGGCAATTTGAAGCGTATACAGGAGGAAAACTGGTCGAAGGTTACGGCCTTTCAGAAGCTGCTCCCGTCACGCATGCCAATCCCATCAATGGCAAACGTAAAGCCGGATCGATCGGCTTGCCGATTTCTGACACCCTCGCCAAAGTGGTCGCAGAAAACGACTTCACGAAAACCTTAAACATCGGGGAAACCGGAGAACTGGTTGTCAAAGGACCACAGGTCATGTTGGGATATTGGAAAAACCCTGAAGAAACCGAAAATGTCCTTCGGGATGGCTGGCTTTACACGGGTGATATGGCCTGCATGGACGAAGACGGTTTTTTCTATATTGTAGATCGAAAAAAAGACATGATTAAAACAAAAGGTGAAAATGTCTATCCACGAGAAGTTGAAGAAGTGCTCTTTCAACACCCGAAAGTCCAGGATGCCGTCGTAGTCGGCATCCCCGATCACTTTTCCGGAGAAATAATCAAGGCCTATCTCGTACTTAAAGAAGGAGAATCGGCCACTGATGGAGAAGTAGTGACCTTCTGCAAAGAACGACTGGCAAAATTCAAAGTTCCTAAAGCAGTGGAATTTCGGACAGAACTCCCAAAAACCATTATCGGGAAAGTGTTAAGACGGGTGCTTTTGGATGAAGAAATGAAAAAAATAAAAGGGGACGCATGAAAGAAATTGCGATTATTGAAGGTGTTCGAACCCCCATAGGAAACCTGGGCGGCGCACTCAAGGAAATAACCAACCATAAAATGGGCGAACTTGTGGTACGTGAGGTGCTAAAACGGGCCGAAATAGATCCATCGCTCATCGAAGAAGTCATTTTTGGTTGTGTCGGTCAATATAGCGATGCGACCAATCTTTCCCGCGTGATCACCCTCATGGCCGGGCTTCCGATCACTACGCCAGCCTACACTGTCGCAAGAAATTGCGCTTCGGGACTGCAGGCCGTTGTGAATGCCTGCCAGAATATTTCATCCGAAGATGCCGACATCCAGATTGCGGGCGGTGTGGAAAATATGAGTCTGGCCCCCTATGTTTCACGGGACATGCGTTTTGGAAAAAGGATGAAACATTCTCAAATGATCGACACCATTTGGGAAGGTCTAACCGATGGCTTCTGTGGTCAGATTATGGGGTATACGGCGGAAAACCTTGCCGAAGAGTTTCAGATTTCGAGGGAAGAACAGGACAAATACGCGGTCGAAAGCCATAAACGGGCCTTTCGGGCCACACGTGAAGGGAAGTTTCGAGAAGAAATCCTCCCCGTTTCCATCCCCAAAAAAGTCGCAGGCAAAGAAGTAACAGCGGAAGTGTTTGCACAGGACGAAGGTCCCAATATTGCGCTCACCGAGCAAATGTTGTCCCTTTACCCTGCCATCTTTAAAGAAGGCGGGAGTGTCACACCCGGCAATGCCTGCCCCATCAGTGACGGCGCGGCCGCATTGGTCATCATGTCCGGGGAAAAGGCAAAAGCGCTGGGGAAAGAACCGCTGGGTTATGTCCGCTCTTATGCCTCTGTGGGCGTCGAACCCTCCCGTATGGGCATTGGCCCGGCGGTGGCCATTCCCAAAGCGCTTAAAAAAGCGAATCTTTCTCTTTCGGATATTGAACTCATTGAGGTCAATGAGGCCTTTGCGGTGCAGTATCTGGCCGTTGAAAGAACGCTGGGACTCAATCGGGAGATTACCAATGTCAATGGCGGTGCCATTGCCCTGGGGCATCCCGTGGGCATGAGCGGTACCCGTTTAATTATTACCCTTTTAAAAGAGATGAAACGGCGGAACTTAAGCCTCGGAGTCGCTTCACTTTGCGTCGGAGGCGGTTTGGGTTCGGCCATGGTCTTGGAAAGAAAATAGGAGGAGCGATGTATATCTACAAAGCCGCAGTCATCGGCGCAGGCACAATGGGCGCGGGTATCGCGCAAGTCATCACCTACTCCGGTTTGCCTGTCATTTTAAAAGATGTGGATCAGGAAGCGGTTGACCGTGGTCTCGCCACTGTCCGAAAAATTTATCAAAACCGGGTCGATAAAGGGAAAATGACCGCTTCGGAAATGGATCAAAAAATGGCTTTGGTCACCGGTGCAACCGATCATTCCGGTTTTTCAGATGTCGATATCGTGATTGAAGCGATTTATGAAGACGTTTCCGCCAAACAAAAACTTTTTCAGGAACTGGAAACAGTCTGCCCCGAAAGCACGATTTTTGCCAGCAATACCTCATCTCTCCCGATTTCTGCCATTGCCTCGGCCACAAAAAAGCCAGACAAAGTGATTGGCATGCATTTTTTTAACCCAGCGCCGGTCATGAAACTGGTTGAAGTCATCCCCGGACTCGGTACGTCTCAGGAAACGGTGGACGATGTCGTGCTGTTTTCCGAAAGTTTACGAAAAATCCCTATCCGTGTTCAGGAATGCGCGGGTTTTCTTGTGAACCGCCTTTTAATGCCGTATCTCAATGAAGCCGCCATTGCCCTGCAAGAAGGCGCGGCTTCTGCAAAAGAAATTGATGCGGCCCTGGTGAACTTCGGTATGGCCATGGGTCCCTTGACCCTTTTTGACATGGTCGGCATTGATGTTTCTGTAAAAGTATCCGATATCCTGCATGACGCCTATGGCACGCGCGCCACAGCGGCCGCGATTCTGCGTGAACTGGAAAAGGCCAATCGCCTTGGCGTAAAAAATGGTGCAGGTTTTTATAATTACAATGATAAACCTGAAGGAGAACTTGAGGCTTTGATCCAAAAAGTCAAAGACACTTCCCGTCCCAAAAGCTCTTTTTCTGCCAATCGACTGATCATGCCGATGATTAATGAAGCGGTGATCTCTCTTCAGGAAGGCGTTGCTTCTGCGGAGGATATTGATATTGCCATGATGGCGGGAACCGGCTTTCCGCAAGACAAAGGCGGGCCGCTCCACTATGCCGATCAAATCGGCGTTGGTGTCGTTTTGTCGGAACTCGAATCCCTGAAAAAATCCCACGGAGACCGTTTCTGGCCTGCCCCGATGCTCAAACGCATGGTACAAGGCGGCTATCTAGGCAAAAAAACAGGTAAAGGATTTTTTAATTATTAATCATTTCATCCTTGTTTTCAGGAGGCTCTTTTGACAGACCCACTCATTATCACGGCAATAGATGGTGCCGTCGCGACCATCACGATCAACAATCCGCCCAAAAATGTGCTTACGATCCCATTGATGGATGCCCTGGGAAAAGCGGTTGATGTATTGGCCAAAGACGACTCGGTTAAGGCCATTGTCATTACCGGATCGGGTCCGATTTTTGTGGCCGGAGCCGATATCAAAGTCATTGCATCGATTTCTTCCTCAGAAGCCGGAGAAGCACTCGCACGACAGGGCCAAGCCCTTTTTAACAAAATCGAACAATTGAAAAAAGTCGTCATTGCGGCCATCAGCGGTTATTGCCTTGGCGGTGGCATGGAGCTTGCGATGGCTTGCCATCTCCGTATTGCCGGTGACCGCTCGCGCATGGGACAACCAGAAATCAATTTGGGCATCATCCCCGGTTTTGGCGGCACACAGCGCCTGCCCAGAATTGTAGGACAGGCCAAGGCCATTGAGTTGATCTTAAGCGGAGACATGATTCATGCGGAAGAAGCCAAACAAATTGGACTGGTGAACAAGGTCGTCCCGGAAGGTGAGGTTTTAAAACAGGCCACTGGAATGGCCAAAAAGCTGGCATCAAAAAGCAAGTGCACCATTCAGGCAACACTGACGGCCATTGAAGAAGGCATGAACGAACCTTTGTCCATCGGACTGGGACGTGAAGCGCAATTATTTGGAGAAATATGCCAAACGGCAGACATGAAAGAAGGCGTCAGCGCTTTTCTCGAAAAACGGCAGCCCAAGTTCCAGGATAAATAATCTACTCTGTTTCTAATATTCAATCGTTGGCTTTAAAGTGAGGTGTTATGGATTTTAACTATACTGAAGAACAAACGATGATTCGCGACATGGTTCGAAAGTTTGTGGATAATGAAATCAAACCACTGGCCCAACGGATCGACAAAGAACACAACGTGGATCTGGTCAAAACCATCTTTAAAAAAGGTGCGGCGCTGGGTTTATATGGCATCCCCTTTCCCGAAGCTTATGGCGGCTCCGGCATGGGAGAGACCGGCTATTGTATTTTAATTGAAGAGTTGTCACGCGGCTGCGCCTCCACCAGCGTAACCATTGGCGCACATATCGGTTTGGCAGGCATGTCCATCCTGCTGGGTGGAAACGATGCACAAAAACAAAAATACCTGAGGCCCCTTGCAGCCGGAGAAAAAATTGGTGCCTATGCTTTGACAGAACCCGGTGCGGGTTCCGATGCCGCCAACCTGCAGCTTACCGCCAAAGAGGAGGGAGACGACTATGTCCTCAACGGCACAAAACTCTGGATCACCAATGGCGACATCGCGGATATTGTCGTGGTTTACGGTTTGACCAATCCGGAATTAAAAGCACGCGGCGGGATCACCGCCTTTATCGTGGAAACCGATATACCCGGTTTCTCCGCCAACCGCATCGAAGACAAAATGGGATTACGAGGTTCGGCGACGGCTGAACTGGTGTTTGAAGATGTCCGTGTCCCCAAAGAAAATGTTCTGGGTCAAGTCGGAATGGGTTTTGTCATCGCAATGGAAACACTTGATGAGTCCCGACTCTCACTCGCGGCGGCTTGTATTGGGGCCGCCAAGGAAGTGCTGGGCATGTCCATTGATTTTTCAAAAAAACGGATCGCCTTTCAACAGCCCATCGCCCATTTTCAAGCCATTCAATTTATGATCGCCGATATGACCGCAGAAATTTATCAGATGGAATCGATTGTGTATCGCACGGCCTGGCTTTACGACCAGGGGAAAAAGATTCCGAGGGAAGGCGCGATTTGCAAACTGTTCTGCTCAGAGGCTTTGGACCGCATTGTGGATAAGGCGGTTCAGATTCATGGCGGAAACGGTTTCATGGGAGAGCATCCGGTCGAGCGGTTTTACAGGGATTCCCGAGTCAACCGTATTTTTGAAGGCACCAGTGAAATTCAGCGCATGGTCATTGCCGAAGATGTGCTCAAAAAAGGGAGTTACTAAACATGAAGATTGCGGTCTGCATCAAACAGGTGCCTGCCTCCGAATCCAAAATCCGTCCTTCTGCCGATGGAAAAGGAATCGATCCGGCGGGCCTTTCCTACGTCGTCAATCCCTATGATGAATTCGGGGTTGAAGAAGCCCTTAAAATCAAGGAACAGTTGGGGGAAGGCACAGTCACTGCGATCAGCATCGGGACGGCAAAGGTCTCAGAAGCCCTCCGCACCTGTCTGGCTGTGGGTGTTGATCAAGCCATTCATATTCAGGACCCCGCCACCGAAGGCAGCGACGGACTGACGATTGCCCGCATCCTTACTGCGGCCCTTCAAAAAGAGTCCTACGACCTGATCTTTTTTGGACGACAGGCCATTGATGATGACAGCGGTGCCATCGGCATTTACGTGGCGGAATTCATGGGACTGCCGCATGTGGCAGGCATCAATAAACTTAAAATACTGGCGGAAGATTATCGCGCTGTAGCGAACCGCCAGATCGAAGGCGCGACAGAGGTGATCGAAACCGCGCTTCCGGCGGTCTTCACCTGCCAAAAAGAATTGAATGAACCCCGTTATGCCTCTCTGCCCGGAATTATGAAAGCCAAACAGAAACCCCTGACCGTCTGGACTCTTTCAGATCTTGGCATTGCCCCGGATACGGTGGGTTCAGGCCATGCCAAGGTCACCGAGGATCAGCTTTCGTCCCCCCCTACCCGTAGCGCAGGCAAAATCATTGAAGGCAATGCAAGCGAAGCGGTTTCAGAATTGGTCCGGCTACTTCGAGAAGAAGCAAAAGTCTTCTAATTTTTAAAAATCGGGCTGACATTGTTTGCATGATTGCATTGAGCAACGCACAAAGAGGAGATTGATATGGCCAATATTCTGGTCTTTGCGGAACAACGAGAAGGAAAAGTGAAACGTGTGGCCTTACAGGCGCTTGGCACAGCCAGATCACTTGCATCCGAAGGCGATCACGTCGTCGCAGTCCTCATCGGAGAAAATATTTCCAGTCAGACTGAATTGTTGTCTTCCGGCGGCGCGGACAAAATCTACATGACCGAGGACACGCAGTTGAGTGCTTATTCCTCAGAAGCCTATGGCACGGTTGTTTCGGAAATTGCGAAAAAAGAAGCGGCTTCATTGATTTTAATGGGCGCGACCGCAATGGGGAAAGACCTCGGCCCAAAAATCGCCGCAAGACTCGAAGGCCCGTTTGCAGGAGACTGTATCAAACTGGCCCTGAACGATGAGGGCATGTTTATCGCTACCCGGCCTGTTTACGGGGGAAAAGCCCTTTCAAGCGTATCAAGCCACCAACACACCTTCCAGGTCGTGACACTTCGGCCAAACGTTTTCCCTGTCATTTCCGAACCCGCCTCAACACAGGCACTGATTGAACCCTGGACAGAAAAGCCGGATTTTTCAGGCTTAAAGGCGATCATGAAAGAAGTGCTCTCTACCGCAGGTTCTAAAGTGGAGTTAAGCGAAGCCACCATTATTGTTTCGGGAGGCCGTGGTTTGAAATCGCCCGAGCATTTTTCCATCATTGAAGCCCTCGCCGAAGCGCTCGGAGCGGCAGTCGGAGCTTCCCGTGCCGCCGTAGATGCAGGCTGGAAACCACATAGCTATCAGGTCGGGCTGACCGGAAAAACCGTGACGCCAACGCTTTATATCGCATGCGGGATTTCCGGAGCGATCCAGCATCTGGCGGGCATGTCTTCTTCAAAATACATCGTGGCGATCAATAAAGATCCAAACGCCCCGATTTTCAAAATTGCAAACTACGGGATCGTCGGAGACCTCTTTGAAATTGTGCCCCTCTTGACCGAGGCGGTTAAAAAAATAAAAAATGAGGCGTAATTGGTGAATATCATGCTGTCAGCCACTTTGCCTAATACAGGACAGACCTGTATGATCAATTCATCCACTGGGGAGTATTTTCTTGTCTGATAAATTTGATGTCATTATTGTAGGAGCCGGTCCTTCCGGCTCCGCCGCTGCGCTGACGCTGGCAAAAGCCGGACTCTCTGTTGTTGTTTTTGAACGGGGTGAGTATCCCGGTGCAAAAAACATGTTCGGAGGCGTGCTCTATACCCCTATTTTGAATCGACTTGTTCCAAATTTTTGGGAAGAGGCGCCGATTGAACGGCATATTACAAAACGACGTTTCGGCCTGCTCTCCGAAGGTTCGGAAGCCGCCTTTGAATATCGTTGCGAAGACTTCAATACAAGTCCGCCTTACAATCAAAGCTTTTCAGCGCTTCGTGCTCAATTCGACCCCTGGCTGGCTAAAAAGGCGGAAGAAGCTGGCGCCATGATTATCCCCGAAACCGTTGTGGATGACCTGATTTGGAAAGATGGCAAAGTATGCGGTGTGAAAGCCCGTCGCGAAGGAGGAGAGGTTGAAGCCGATGTTGTCATCGCGGCGGACGGCGTCAATTCATTCTTGGCTAAAAAAAGCGGACTGAGAAAAGCCTTTACCTGGAATGTTCTGGCCGTTGCGGCGAAAGAAGTGATCGCACTGCCAAGAGAAACCATCGAAGACCGTTTTTCACTTGAAGGCGATGAAGGCGTTGCGATGGAGTTTTTTGGAGACGCGGTCGCAGGAATGGTCGGTGCAGGATTTATCTATACCAACAAAGAGACGCTTTCAGTCGGAGTCGCCTGTACCATCAATGCCTTCATCGACAAAAAGATTGTCCCGAATGATCTCCTTGAGCGTTTCAAGGCCCATCCAAGTATTCGACGTTTGATTCGAAAAGGCGAAACCCTTGAATATTCCGGCCACATGATCCCTGAGGGTGGCTATAATCAAGTGCCTGAAATTATTACAGACGGGCTTGTTTTGGTCGGAGATGCGGCCCATTTGGTGAATGCGTCTTTTTATCATGAAGGGACGAATCTTGCGATGGCCTCAGGGCTTTATGCGGCTGAAACAATCATTGAAGCAAAAGAGAAAGGAGATTTTTCTCAAAAAGGCTTGCAAGGCTATCGAACAAAGCTTGAGGAAAGTTTTGTTTTAAAAGATATTAAAAAATACAGATTGGTCGAGTCTTGGGCAAATAAAAATCCCAAATTTTTTAAGGAATACCCGGATCTGGCGCTTGATTTGTTGAAGGATTATTTTACGATCTCTGAAAAACCGAAAGAAACCATTCAAAAAGAATTAACAAAAAAGTTCCGATCCAAAATCAAACTCCTTCGTACAATGGTGGAACTCAATCAGTTTAGAAAGACCTTTTTTTCTTCCTGAATACTCTTCCCCTATTAGCCTACGATGCTTTCCCTGAGACCTGAACCCGATTTCTGCCGTCTTTTTTGGCTTTATAGAGCGCGTCATCGGCCGCTTTAATGAGATCCATTTTGTCTTTAATCGTATCGTCCATGCTGACGACCCCCAAACTCATGGTCACTTTTAATGGTTTATTTTCCGTTTTGAATGCATGCGATTCCATATCCACTCGGATTCTTTCGGCAATCTCCAGCGCATCCTTGATATTCGTATTGGGTGCGATAATCACAAACTCTTCTCCGCCGTAGCGCGCTGGAAAATCGACTTTTCTGACGCTCTTATTGATAATGATCCCCACCTCTTTGAGCACGCTGTCTCCCTGCAAATGCCCGAGCGTGTCGTTAATCTTCTTAAAGTGATCAATGTCGGAAATAATGAGAGCCAAATCACTATTGAAGCGTTTTGCTCTTTCAAATTCTTTTTCGAGGGTTTCCATAAAACATCGTTTATTATAGAGCTTGGTCAGGCCATCCATTATTGCCAATTCTTTCGTTTCGTCATATAAAAGCATTAGCTTAAAGACGGTGGAAAAATCATGTGCAAGGAGCTGAATGATATTTTCAGTCTTTGGAGCAAAGGCATTTGGCTTCACGGAAAGAAAGGTCAAATAACCGATACACTCAGTATGAATGTTTAAAGGAACAATGAAGCGGGAAACAATTTTATCTTTTACGTCATTATCAACGGCCAGACTGCCTTCAAAAAACAGTGTCTCCATTACAGCACGTTCACTCTCAGAATCGATCATCATCAAGAGATGTTTTTTGACCTTCGCCAATTCTTTTTGAGGAAGGCTTTTTCTCAGGTCAAAATAGAGTTTTGTACCTTTTCGATCAAAAAGACAGAGACACAAACAGGAATATTCAATAAGACTGCTCGCAAGATCGATCACTTCTTTTAAAAGATCATTTTTATCATGAATGTAGTTGGCTAATTGCCTTGCTTCACTCGCAAGAGTCGATTCAAAAAGGAGTTTATCCAAAAGACGGTTGACATTCGATTTTATGGAACCCCAATCGGTACTCTTTCCTTTTGGCGAAGGTATTTTTTGCCCTGATTTTTTTTCAGGGTCCAAGTGGTCAAGAATTTCTTTAATCGCTGTTTTAAGATCCGAAATATCCGAACTTTTAACAATATATTGATCCGCGCCCGCGCGGATCCCCCAAAACTTGTCCTGACGTTGATCCAAACTGGTTAAGAGAATGATGGGAATATGTGACGTCTTTTTGTCATTTTTCAACAAACGGCACAATTGGTAACCATTCAGTTCCGGCATCATGATGTCCGAGATAATAATATCGGGTTGATCCATAAATGCCCGGCTCACGCCTTCGATGCCGTCTTCAGCGGTCAAGACCTCAAATCCCATTTTTTTCAAGGCCATTTTGAGGGTCACCAGCTGGGTTTTGCTGTCATCAACAAGCAATATTCTTTTTATATTCTCTGTGTTCAAACAAAACCCTTTCTCATTTTAGAATCTCAACAGCATTCTAATTATAACAGGCGTTTGATTGTTTGGATAAGATTGGATTGATCAAACGAACTTTTTACAATATAAGCATCCGCACCAACATCAATGCCGCGTTTTTTATCTTCAACGGACTCAAGTGCGGTGACGAGAATCACAGGCTTGTCTTTCAAATGTTTATCCTGTTTTATGAAGTGGGTTAACTCAAGGCCATCCATATTGGGCATTTGCACATCACTGACAATGAGGTCAAACTCTTTTTGCTGAAGTTTGTTGAGTGCATCTTCTCCATCAAAAGCAGTCATCACGAGATATCCATAGGATTCGATGATATTTTTTGTGAGCGTCCGGGTCATGATCGAATCATCCACGACGAGAATCGATTGAACCCGTGTGTGTTTTTGTGAGGGTTTTTCTCTCTTTGTCGATGTGATCTTTCTCAATTGAACCGTATTGATGATGTCACCCACATTCAAAACGGGAGCGATGGTGCCATCCCGCATAATCGTAACGCCCAATATGTTCCGAATACGCAGCATATAAGGGCCAAGCCCTTTCATCAAAATTTCTTCTTCTCCTAAAAAAAGATCAATGCCAAAAGCGGCTAAAACTCTCCCTGACTTTAAAATAGCCACTGATTTTTCGACTTCGGTCGTTGCATCTTCTTCTGCTTTTTCGTCCGATAATTCAAGAATTGAGGATAACCGGACATAAGGAATATAAGATCCGCAATAATGAATTGCAGGAAACCCCTCGATGACGGGCAGATCATTTTCCACAACTTTAACAATGCGCTCCACCATGCTCACGGGTAAAAAGAAGGTCTCCCCTGCAACAAAAATTTTGAGTGTCTGTGTCGTACTCAGGGTTAAAGGAATTAGCATGCTAAAGACAGAACCCTGCCCCTCGCGTGTATCAATATCGATAGTGCCATTCAGTTTTTCGATATTTGATTTCACGACATCCATTCCGACACCCCTGCCCGAAATATCCGTAATAATTTCATTGGTAGAAAACCCCGGATGAAAGATCAGGTTCAGAACCTGCTTTTCTTTCATTTGATTGATTTCGTCTGCAGTATAAATCGCTTTTTTAATCGCAGAGGCTCGGATACGTTCCAGGCTGATGCCTTTTCCGTCATCCGACACCTTGATCACCGCATTATTCCCTTTTTGAACCGCTTCGACTTTCACGACCCCTGTTTCCGGTTTACCCAGGTTCATGCGCTCTTCCTGAGACTCAATCCCGTGATCGATGCAGTTGCGAATAATATGCATCAAGGGATCCTTGATGTGTTCCAAAATGTATTTGTCCAACTCAATAGACGCACCGAAGGTTTCAAGCTTTACTTTCTTTTTTAAAGAAGATGACAGGTCGCGCACCATTCTGGGAAAAGTGTCCAGTACGGTTTGAAAAGGAAATAATCTCGTTTTTCTCACATCATCCTGTAAGCGATCAATGATGATGGAAAATTGGCGATAATCATCAAAAAGTGATTTATGAAGATTTTCCAATTGCTCTGAAACATGCGAATATTCTCCGCCTATTTTTTCTAAAAAAGTATGGAATAAATCCGTCTTCTCCTGATCCAGAAAATCATCCCCTGCCCGCTGGGTTTTTCTCGTCTGCGTGCATTTGTTTTTAATTTCCCGGCTCAGTCCTCCAAAACCGTCGATAATGGACTGTGTGTCCATTAATCGCTGCCGTGCTTTGAGTTTCATGATCAGCAGTTCACCTGCCTGCCCCATAAGACTATCCAGCTTTTCCGAACTGACACGGACAGAGCTCGCAGTATTCTTTAAAATCGCTTGATGTGACTTTTCAGTCTTAATTTCTGAAACTGTGACGACAGGCGCTTCTGTCTTTTTTAAATCACGGGGTTTTCGGCCTGCATGATTTTCCTTTGATGCCTTAACTCCCCTATCCTTGGAGGCATTCGCTTCCTCTGAAAGACGATCAAGCACTGACCAGATTTTTAAATAATTGGAAGGGATTACAGAAGCTTCTTGTTTCTCTACCTGAACAATAAAGACCTCTATCAGCTTAGAGGCCTCTAGAAGGCAGACGATCATTTCATTTGAGAAGGTCTTCTTTTTTTCTAAAACCGCCTTGATGAGCTTTTCCATTGAAAACGCAAGATCACCCATCTCTTGGTGCTTCACGATGCGCGCACTTCCTTTTAAGGCATGTGCACTTTCAAAAGCCGTCTTCACTTTTTTGGAATCATCACCTGTCTTCTCGATTTCGACTAAACTATCGAGTAAAAGAGTACAGGCCATGCGGGTTTCCTCTGAAAAAAGAGATAAATCTCTCTTGATCTCTTTTTTGATCTCTTTTTTCTTTATTTTTTTTTCAGAAACTGTTTTTTTGATTTTTTTACCGGAGCTGATTTTCTGATCTGAAGCATGTTGTTCAGAAAGCGTTTTAAGCTCTCTCAGAATACTTGAAGCATCTGCGTCTTCTTCTGCGCCTCCGTTTGAAATTGTCCCCACAATGCGTTCAATCGTATCCAAACCTTTTAAAGTAAGGGTATTGACGTCTTCAGAGAATTTTAATTCCTCATTTTTTATTTTTCCGAGAATGGTTTCCATGTGATGAGCAATCTCTTCGATCTTCTTTAAATCGATCATCCTTGCCGCACCCTTCAAACTGTGGGCTTCACGGAAAATCAACTCAATGAGATCTGATTGCTCTGGATTCTCTTCGAGAGAAATCAAAGCGCGGTTCAGATTCTGTATGTGCTCATCACACTCGACTTTGAAAATTTCAAATATTTCTTCAAAATCTTCCTGACTTAATGACATTGACCTATATCCACAGATTATAATTCGTGAGGAAAATCTTCGAGTTCCTGAATTTTATGATCAATTAATTGTTGTAGCTCCCGAATCGAAGTCACTGATTCTTTCGTTGCAAAGGCTGATTCCTGCATTCCCTGGTTAATTTGCCCCATCGCCTCGGTCACTTGATCATTGGCCAGAGATTCCTGACGAGATGAGATCACAATTTCATTCGCTGCATCTGCAGTCGCTTTGATTGTTTCTATCGCCGCCGTAATGGTCGCACCGGCCTGCAGAATGTGTTTGACCCCAAGATCAACCTTTTTACCACCTTCTTCAGTGGTCATGACTGTCGAATTGACGGAATTTTGGATTTCCTGAATCAGGGCTTCAATCTTTTCAGCCGCCTTTTTGCTCTGGTCAGCCAGGGACCTCACTTCGGAGGCCACCACGGCAAATCCTTTTCCGTGCTCTGCCGCTTTTGCGGCCTCAATGGCCGCATTGACGGCCAACATGTCTGTTTTGTTGGCGATATCCCCGACCACATTGATAATGGCCCCGATTTGATTTGTATTTTCACTCAAGGTCAAGACATCTTCCGCGATGTCCGCCACCTTCTTTTTAATATTGTTCATTTCAGAAATACTTTCTTCAATCGCACTCTGCCCTTCATAGGCGACGGAAAGTGCATCATTAGACTGTTTTGCAAGAGACTCGGCTTTTGCTTTGACCTGCTTGGAAGAAGCGTTCAATTCTTCAATAGTCGCTGTAATTTCATTGACAGAAGACGCTTGCTCAGAGGTGATCTGATCCTGACTTCCTGCAGCATTGGATATTGTGGATATTGCACGAGATATGGGTTTAATGACTTCTTTGTTTATTAGTAAACTCATCACAATCCCGACTAAAACAATGACGACAACAGATGAAATGATGGCCCATAAAATATTTTTATTGATCGCGGCGATCATTGCCGTTTTTGACGTTGATATTTGGAGGATACTCCGCACCGGATCCTGTTCATATCCGTGACACAAAATACATCTTTGGTCTTTTAAAATAGGAACCAGCCGCGTTAGTACCCGCTCACCGTCAATCTCTTCCTCATAAGACACAGGTCTTTCGGTCGCCACAGCTTCTTTAAACTGTGCCATTTTTGTTTCATCAAATTTTTCAGGAATTTTTTTTGAGGTTCTTAGAGGAAACTTTTCAAATTGCAGCCATTTATTCACATCTTTTCTTGTCTCATTGTCAATAAATGCCGCAACCCCGTCTCTACGATAATCTTTCAGCTCAATGAGACCATTGGAATGTTTAATACCTTCAAGCCAACCGATCACAATTGGGGCATTGCCAGTCACCATCGCATTTTTTATGCCTTCAACGATGACATTTGCAAGTAATTCGCTATTGTTGTTTTCGGCGTTTTTGATGTTTTCAATATTGTTTCTTATTGAAAAAAAGGAAATAAAACCCAAACCGACCGTAAGGGTCAATACAATAATGAGAATCAATTTTTTTTGCATTGTTGTTTTTGTATTTGAAAAAACTTGTTTCATTACTCACCTCCAAAAACGGGAGAAATCAATTCACTCAATTCGCTTCAAGACACATTTTCGTTAATAAAAAGCCGTTTATCTTTCAACAATTCACCGGGGTCAATCATTAATAATGGAGTATTGTTGATTTGTATTTCAGATTTCACAATTTTATTTTTTTCATAAAAAAAAGTAGATACCGGCTGAATGGATTCTTTTGGCAATTCAAGTAAATTATCTAATTGATTAATCACAATCCCCGCTTGACTCCCTTTATATTCCACAATGAGGATTTTACTTTTAATGTTCGACGTTAAAAAATCTAAGCCCCTTGAAACCTCGTTTTTATGTTCTGTCAATTCAGACTCAAAACCAAATAAGAGGTTGAGGTCTATGATCGTGAGTACTGCGCCTCTATAATTAATCAAACCCGAAAAAACAGATGGGGTGCAGGGTATTTTTGTAATTTGATTGACTTCATAAACTTCTAATAAATATTGCACCTCTATGCCGAATAACCCGCAATCCAGTTTGAAGGAAATGATGTTTAAAAGGGCTTCATCCTCTCTCGTCTTTCCCTTTTCAAAGCTCAGGTTTCTTGCCCGTTCATTGAAAATTCTGTCTTTTTCATCTTCTGTGATTTTGTGAATCATCTGTGACTTGTTTCGGAGTGCTTCAGCTCTTTTTTTGAATTTTTCCCACACATCAAGATCGAAACCATCGTTCGTATTATTCATGATGAAATTTCACTCAATTTCAGATCAATACAAGCCAGGGATCTATCTGCCATGTTTAATATTTCCTCAAGGTCGATCAACATGCTTAACCGTGAATCTAATTGAACAACGCCCGAGATATATTTAATATCAATGTCTTCATGCATTGTCGGTGGAGGAATGATTTGGTGATCCTGAATATCCACAACGGAAAGCACTTTATCAACAATCAAGCCCATGATTTTTTTATCAACCTTAATCACGATAATATCATTTGAAAGTTCATGACACGCGACTTCCAAATCAAGCCATTTTCTCAATTCAATAATTGGAACAGCACATCCCCTTAAATTGATTACCCCGCAAAAGAAAGACGGGAGTTTTGCCACAGGCGTGATTGCAGGCAAGGGGATCACTTCTTCTACAAAGGTGACATCAATAGAATAATGGACATTTTTTAATGAAAACGTGACTAGGGTCATCTTGTTTTAGTGTGTTGCTCCACGATTCGTTTAAACATCCCCACCACTAAAAATTCGGTTTCAAAAATAATTTCATCCGTGGCTTTTGATGTGACTAAGGTTCGTGCATTTTCAAAACATTGCTCTGCTTCAGACGCACGTTTCATTGAGAGATAAATATTGCCTGAAAAAAAATGAGCGAGGATAAAATCAGGGTCGATGTACAGCGCTTTATTAATATTCTTCAGCGCTTCTTCGGTCCGGCCTTTGGCCATGTATATCGTTGAAAGCGTGTAATAGGGTTCTTTAAAGAGGGGATCAATTTTAATCGCGCGCTCTGACCAGGCAATCGCTTCTTCAAAATCTTCCCGATTCGAAAAAACATGGGAAATCATCCAGCATGCACTTGCATTTCTGGAATTGATATCCATAATGCGCAAGAATCGATCGATCACCAAATCATAATTTTTATCAAAATAAGCCTGCATGGCTTCATTGAATATTACTTTTTCTTCACTGGAAACAGATACTTGGGCGATATTGACTGCTTCAGACTTGGGGGCCGTCAGGTTTTGTTCTTTTTTCGACTTAAGACAGGCCTCTTTTTTTATCCCCAATCCTTCTAAAATATTGATATTCAGTCGCTTCTTTTTAGGCTTGGCGGAAAAAGGTGCCAATTCATTTTTTTGATAAATAATCGCGCCCGGAAAGGTTCTGGATTTAAACGACGCATAATTTTCTGCAGAGTGTTCAGCATCTCCGACGATCAAATAACCGCCTTCTTTCAAAACATCGAAGAATGTTCGTGCAAGAGTCATCGTCGTCTCTTTCTCAAAATAAATTGTGACATTTCGACAAAAGATAATGTCAAACTGCTTCTGATGATTCGTCGGACTGGGTGGCGGGTCAGAAATGAGGTTGTGTCTCTTAAAAGTAACAAAAGACTTATATTCATCGTTAATGAAATATCGGTCTTCTGTTTTAGTAAAAGCACGTTCTATTCTTTTATCATCCAGCCCTCGAAATGACCATTGGCGATACATTCCCTTTATCGCACTTTTTAAGGCCATCTCGTCTATATCCGTCCCGAAAATTTCGATATGCCAACTTTCGATTTTTGGAATCAGCTTTTTCAACAAAATCGAAATAGAGTACGGTTCTTCTCCGGTAGAACATCCTGCGCTCCAAATTGAAATGCTTCTGGAAAGCCCGGCCTCCCGTTCTATAATTTTTGGCAAAAGATAATTTTCAAGAGATTCGAAATGAGCCTTTCCACGAAAAAAATAGGTTTCATTTGTTGTTAAGAGAGAGATGACTTTTTTGAGGTGAAAATCCCCTTCTCTTGTTTTTAAATATAAAATGTATTCACCCATGCCCGAAAAAGAGGTGCCTTGCAGGACATTTTGAACCATTTTTTTTATCGCACTAAACTTGGATTCAGGAAAATATAGTCCCGTCCGCGTTTGAATAAAGTCCCGAAAAAGGGAGATATTTGTATTTGTGAGTGTTAAGGGCATGTTCTAATAAATTATACCTCGACTTTAAATATCTGCTGAGTCCCCTGGAGACTGATGAAAGAACTGTAACCTGCATGGATGAGACCTCGAATAAGAACCAGCTCCCAATCATGCTGACCACACTGAATATCAGATGTTTCGATACCGATACAGAACAATCCCCCCTGCATCTAGGTATTCATCGGATTTATCATTAAAAACTTTAATCATTGAAAAACAAGAACGATCGAAAAACGCCTTCATATCCCTATTTTTTATCGTTTAGGAAGGAACAAAATAATGGGGAGCAAGGTCAATGAGGGCAGGGAGGGTAGACCTGGTATGAAAAAATCTCTGAAGAAGGAGGATCTTTTGATGATTCCGGCCGTAAAAGATTTAATCCAAACCTTGTTTTTCCAAAAATATCCGAAGGGCTTCTTTTAACTCTGGAATTTGTGGCAAATTATTATCAATCGCGCCAATAATATTCTCCATCCGCGCCATGCGCTGTAATTCCCTATCTTCGGCGATGAGGCGGTTTAACTCTGCATAAGCGTCTTTATGCGCAGCTTTTAGAAAAGGCTCACCCAGAAGCAACAGTTGAATCATCAACGCAGGCTGTAACTCTAAAGATGGGCTAAAAATAAAGGCAGAATCCTCAAACATAACAATGCATTGCTTCTCATCGTTGATTGAGATGACTTTTTTGATCACTTTCCCCACCGCATCTTCCCAGGAGACTAGACGCCCTGGAAAAGATTTTGCGTAGGAAACCTTTTCTGCATTTACCTTCATTTTCTTTTCAACGTACATAGATTCCCCTTTCCTATCAATGGCTTCATTTTTTCAGGCAGCTGGCAGTGTACCATGCTTTAAAGTTCTAAATAATACCCGTCTTATTTTTCTTCAGAGCAATAAAGAGTGGCTTTTTTCACATAATGATCTCTTCATTTTAAAACTTACAATGCTCCTATTTTAATCACCCTAAACCCACTTATAAATTGATTCTTGGATACAAAAGTAATAGGATAATCTTCTCTATGACAGGTTCGATGGGCAAGTATTGCTAATCTGGAAACTCCATTCTCTGCCAGAATTTTGGAAACCTGCACTGAAGGTCATCTTGATGATCAAAAAAGACAGCTCGGCCTTATTTTAACCGATAGAGGACCAGCATGGATGATCATAAAAAAACGAAGAACACACTGATTCAAGAACTTCAGTCCCTTCGAAAACAACAGCAAATCTCGTTGTTCCCGGTTGAAACTCAACACATTCACATCCTCAATCGCATCAGCCGGATTGCCCTGTACACAGAAACAATGGAAGAAACGCTGGGGAAAATCCTTGAAGAGATGCTTTTGTTCTTCAATTGCGACCGCGCATGGTTTTTTCAAGCATCCCATCCTGAGGCGACAACAATTTCCATCCCTTTTGAACGGTCTCGAGCGAAGTGGCCCGGTGCCAAAATCCGGGGGATCGAGATTCCTCGCACAAAAGAAATGCAATACGCAATTGATCTGACCTTAAAAGCCACAGCGCCTGTCGCCTTCGATTCCTCTTCAGGGCCTTTGATCCCAGAGACGATGGCCAAAGACTTTTCGGTCCGGTCGCAATTAATGCTCACCCTCTCTCCAAAAGTTGGGATGCCTTGGTTTATGGCCATTCATCACTGCGATCAATCCCATGTATTCACTTCAGAGGAAATCCAGGTTTTCAGTGAAATTGGACTCCAGGCAACAGAGATACTCAGCAGACTGATTTCCTTTCATAAGATCACCCTGAGCGAAAAAAAATACCGTGGCCTTTTTGAGTCGATGACTCAAGGCGTGGTTTATCAGGACGCCAAAGGACAGATTATTTCTGCAAACCCCGCTGCAGAACGTATTTTAGGTGTCAGCTTGGAACGCATGAAAGGCCGTTTTTTATTGAGTCCGGAATGGGAGATTACCCAAGAAGACGGCTCTGATTTTCCTGAAACATCGCACCCTTGCCACATGGCCCTTAAAACTGGAAAACCTGTTCGAAATGTGGTCATGGGCTTCCTGGATCGAAAGACCGCCGAACCGAGATGGGTTATGCTTGATGCCATTCCCCGCTTTCATGCTGGCAAAGATGCCCCGGTTGAAGTGTGTACCAGCTTCAGCGATATCACTGAACGAAAAAATGCGGAAGAAAAAGTGCGGATGTCGGTGGCCATCTTTCAAAATACGGCCGATGCCGTACTCATTACCAACGAGAAAAGTCGTATTATTTCTGTGAATAAGGCCTTCAGTCGCATTACCGGGTATTCAGAAAAAGAAGCCCTTCATCAAAACCCCATCATCTTAAAATCAAAAAAACACGATAATGAGTTTTTTAAAACCATGGCGGCCACCCTAAAAAAAACGGGTTTATGGCAAGGAGAGCTCTTTATCCGGCGTAAAAATCAGGAGGCTTTTCCGGCATGGCTCAGCATTACTGCGGTTTATAATGAGAACGCGGTTTTAATCAATCACGTTTCTGTTTTTTCAGATATTACGCCATTAAAACGTTCTCAGGCCCAGGTCGATTTTTTGGCCTTTCATGACCCGTTAACACACCTGCCAAATCGATTACTTTTTAACGATCGCTTAAGCCATTCACTAAAACGTGCCCAACGTAAAGGCTATAAAATAGCACTGCTTTTTCTGGATCTCGATCATTTCAAAACGATTAACGATAGCCTGGGGCATCCAATAGGCGATATTTTGCTTCAACAAGTTGCGGAACGTATCAAGAGCGTCGTTCGGCAAGAAGATACGGTCGCACGTTTAAGCGGTGATGAATTTGTCGTCATCGTTGACCGCATCGAAACGCAGGGGGTCACCGTACTGGCTCATAAATTAATGGCCACCTTTAACCCGCCTTTTGTCATTAATGACCATGAACTGCATGTCACCATAAGTATGGGCATTACCATGTATCCCAGAGATGGAGAAGACAACGCCACGCTCATCAAAAATGCAGACACGGCGATGTATCAGGCCAAAGAGCAAGGTCGAAATAATTACGCATTCTACACCCCGGCGCTCACAACAGCCGTTTTCAAACGATTAACGCTTGAGACCGAATTGCACCGGGCCATGAAAAATAATGAGCTCGTCCTTCATTACCAACCTCAATACGCATTGGAGACAGGGGCATTAATCGGCGCCGAAGCCCTCATTCGATGGCAGCATCCAAAGCTGGGCCTGCTCGCGCCCGAACAATTTATTCCCTACGCCGAAGAATCCGATTTAATTGTTTCGATTGGGAAATGGGTGCTCCTCACCGCCTGCAAACAAATCTCGGAATGGCGAAAAAAAGGCGTCATGCTTGAGCGTATCGCGGTGAATATATCAGGCGCTCAGTTTCTAAAAGGAGAAATCGTAAAAACGGTCAAAGATGCACTCAAAAAATCAAAGTTGAGCCCCGAGATGTTAGAACTCGAAATCACCGAAAGCTTTTTCATGAAAAACACAAAATGGGCGATCAAAGCTTTGGAGCAACTGAAGGGACTTGGGGTAAGCATCGCGATAGATGATTTTGGAACCGGTTATTCCTCTTTGTCGTACCTAAAACGTCTGCCCGTAAACAAGCTGAAAATTGACCGTTCATTCATTCGGGATCTTCCGGAAGATATCAATGATAAGGCCATCGCCCAAACGGTTTTAGCGCTGGCACACGGACTTCATCATAAAGTGACTGCTGAAGGTGTCGAAACGAAAGAGCAACAAGCCTACCTCAAAGACCTGGGCTGTGATGAAAGCCAGGGGTTTTTATACAGTCCTGCCGTCTCCCCCGAAAAGTTCGCCGCCCTTTTTTAAACAATAAAACCTACCTTTCGAAAAAACCCGATTCCCAATCTAAGGATTCAAAATATCCTCAGATCCTTCCTCCCCTCTCTTAAGGCCGTATTCTTTTCGCTTTCCAATATCGTTTTGACCAATAACGATTATCCATGTTTGAGATGGTAACGCCTTTGCTTGAAGATGCGTGTAAAAACCTGCGATTTTCCAAATAAATCCCTGTGTGTTTTTGAGTCATCCCGGTTTTAAAAAAGACCACGTCTCCGGCCATTAATTGATTTTGAGGGACGAATTGCCCTCTTTGCGCTTGCAGATGCGCAGATCTGGGGAGCTTTATCCCGAATTTTGAGCGGAATGTCAGTAAAACAAAACCGGAACAATCAATTCCTTTTTTATTCAGGCCCCCTTTTTTGTATCGGGTCCCTTTCCACTCACGATGCTGGGCGTACAAGGTTTTCTTGACCTGGGAGACATTCTTGAAGCTGCCGGAAACGCCCTTTTTGATCGGATGGGGAGGCAATACCCTTTTTTGCGTGCCGCCGTTGCAAGCGGCCAATAGGAATAAAATCAATAGAAATGACGCAAGCCTCATGATAGGAACAAGAGAATGCTCCCTTGACCTTGAGAAGCCTGATGCTCGCACGGAAGGTTCCCTTTTTAAAAACCCGAATGCCATGAAATGATCTCCCTTCCCTGAGAATAAAGTGACAGGGTCTAAATGATAAGGTTGTTATTTGATGCCAAGGATATTTTTCGTTGTACTTACCTTTCTTCTGTCTACTCTTAAACAAATTGTTGTGGATCGATTTCAATATCCAGGCGCACCCTTTTGCCGTTTTTCTTTCGCCAGGGATTCAAGGCTGCTTTTAAGACCTGGGCAATCTGCCTCTGATCTTCTCCTTTGAGTAGAATATGGTAACGATATTCTTCACGCAAGCGGAGCAGTGGCGCGGGCGCGGGGCCCAGTATTTTTACATTCCTGCCGCGAATCGCTTTTTCGAGCGATTTTCCAAGATCCACTGCCGCATTGGCGGCCACATCATCTACCTTGTGTCGTAATAAGAGCAAGGCCAATCGACAATAGGGTGGATAGGAAATCTCTTCGCGCAAAACGATTGCGTCTTCATAAAATTTCACATAATCCTGAGATGCAGCGGATTGGATCGACGGATCGTCAAGTTGATAGGTTTGCACGATCACTTCTCCCGAGTGCTCTCCCCGACCCGCCCGGCCTGCGACCTGTGTCAGCAACTGAAAGGTGCGTTCCGAGGATCTGAAATCCGGGACATGCAAGGACATGTCGGCCGAAATGACGCCCACAAGGGTGACTTTTGGAAAATCATGCCCTTTGGTAATCATCTGCGTGCCAATGAGAATATCGATTTCTTCTTTGGACATCGCACTCAAAATATCTGAATAAGCTCCTTTTTTTTGGGTGGCGTCCCGATCAAGCCTTGCAATACAGGCCTCTGGGAAAAGATGCCGCACCGTTTCCTCAATTTGTTCGGTTCCAATACCCAAAGCATTTAAATGAACGCCCTGGCATTCCGGACATGTTTCAGGGGGTCGTTTTTGAAGACCGCAGTAATGACAAATGAGTTGTTTAAGACCTTTATGAAAGGTTAATGAAACACTGCAACGATGGCAGACGGGTGTAAAACCACAATCTTGACACATAATAAAAGGCGAAAATCCTCTCCGATTCACAAAGAGTAGAGATTGCTCTTTCCGCTCCAAACGTATTTTGATGGCATCATGCAGCGTTTTGGTGAAAAAAGGTTTGACCCAGGTTTCTTTTTCTTTCAGGCTTACCAGCCGAACCGTTGGCAAAGGGCGTGTATCGATTCGATGTGGCAAATCCAGTTTCCGATACTTTCCGGTTTTACAGTTAAAATATGACTCAAATGAAGGCGTCGCAGAGCCAAGAATAACAACAGTTTTTTCATCTCTTGCACGAACGAGAGCCGCGTCCCGGCCATGATAACGACTCCCCTCCTCCTGCCGATAAGAGGCATCGTGCTCCTCGTCCACAATGATGATGCCGACATTTTTCAATGGTGCAAAAATGGCAGATCGCACGCCAATCACCACTTGTGCGTCCCCTTCCCGAATCCGCCGCCATTCATCAAATCGTTCGCCGCTTGCCAAACCGCTGTGAAGCAGCGCGATTTTTTCTCCAAAACATTCCCTAAATCGTGCCGCGATATGTGTGGTCAGGCCGATCTCCGGCAGGAGCAGTATCGCGCCTTTCCCTGCCGCAACAACGGATGCAATGGCATTTAAATAAACCTCTGTCTTCCCGCTTCCGGTCACCCCATGCAGCAAAAAAGGCGCAAAAATCCCACTTTGAATGGCCGTCTCGATTTCTTTCAAGGCCAGGCTTTGATCTTGATTAAGTGAAATCGCTCCTTTCAGCGCAAAACCCCACCCCGTCGGCGGTTTTCTTAAAACGCGCTCCTCCTGCTGCTCAATCATTCCTTTTTCAATCAGACGTTTTAAGGCTGGGCGGATCGAAACATCCAGATCTGTCGTGAATAAAGATCCACCGGACAAAACAAGCTGATTGATGACATCCGCCTGACGCGGCGCTGTTTTTTTTAGTGAGGCGACTGCGGCCATCGCTTTATCTATTGACGTTTTCAAAATGATTTTTTGCACAACTTTTGGACGCACTGGAGGGGGCGTAACTTCCCAGTGTACATCCAAAATCCCTTTTTTCTTTAAATCCGAAAAAACCGGGCCCAGCCCACCACCAAGCTGCTTACGAATTTCTTGTTCCAGTAGAGATGTCTTTTTAGACAACAGATGAATGAGGGCATTGGAAAGATCCGATAAGCCTGAAATGGTCGCTGCCTTTTTATCGTCTGCGATAGAGAAGCGCCTGCTTGGCACGACATGAATCCCTTGCGGAAGCGCGGTTTTCAACACCCCCCCCAAAGGGCTTTGATAATAGTCTGAAATCCAGCAGAGCAGCTTAAACAAGGCTGGCTGAAACAAACTGTCTTCGTCCAAAATGGCCAAGACCCCTTTTGTCCGTGAGACATCGGGTGTTAGAATCATACGAATAAAATAAGCGACCTGCCATCTCCGGCCAAAGGGAACGAGTAATCGAGCGCCCGCTTCAATCTTCTTTGAAGAAAGGCCGGAAGGCAGATGGTAATGAAAGCGTCCGTCCGTTTCCGGCAAGACACATTCGAGAAATAGTTTGTCCGCCGCCTTCATTTATTTTGAGTCAGGTGTAAACAGCATTTCGTAGGCCTGATGAACCGCTTCGGTATGGAAATGAAGGTCTGCCTGAAACTGCTCCCTTGGCGTTTGGACGCCGTCTTTCGCATAAGCGAGTCTCAGTGCCAATGCATCGAGCTGAGAAGGCTCTGTCGGCAAAAGGTGGGTTTGCTGGTCATTCAGCATTTGTAATTTGTTTTCCACGTTTCTTAGGAAACGGTAGGCTGCAATCAGGGTATTCACCGTTTTAGACGGTAGAAGATATGCTTGCTGCAAGCGTCTTAATGAAGAAACGGTCCCCCTTTTTCGCAGGGCAATGTCTTTTCTTCCATGCTGAAGCTGTCGTGTCTGTACAATAAATTCGATTTCACGAATCCCCCCAAAACCGCGCTTCACATCCAGATGGCTTTGCTTACGTAAATCAACGACTTCATCGATTCTTTCCTTGAAGTGCTTGATTTCCTGAACTTCGTGCGATCCACAGGGTTTTTCAAAAACATAGGGAGCCACCATTTTCAAAAAAATCCGGCCCAATTCAAAATCACCGGAAACGGGCCGGGCCCGTAACAAAACCATGCGCTCCCATGTTGCCCCCCGATTTTGATAATATCGCCGGTAGGCTTCCAGAGGCTGCGTAATCAGCCCCATCTCCCCTTCCGGCCGCAACCTTAAATCGACGCGATAAACATATCCCTCCTGTGTAGACTGGTTCAAGGCAGCGGTGATCTCTTTGGCCAAATACTCGTAATAAACAGTATTTTGTATGGAAATCGCCTGCCCTGTCGCAAGCGTTTCCCCTGATCGAGTATCAAAAATATAAATTAAATCAACATCTGAACTAAAATTCAGCTCCCGGCTGCCCAACTTACCCAGCGCCAAAACGGTAAAACCGGACAAGGGCACCCGCCTTTGACCCAATTGATCACTCAAAGCGGGTTTGCCATATTTTAGCCGCAATGCGGCCTCACACACGACATGCGCCTTTTCGATCAAAATATCCGCTAAATTAGAAACATCCCGCAAGGTTTCTTCAACGCTGGCCGCTTGCACCAAATCCCGCACCCCAATGCGAAGAATTTCTTTTCGCTTAAAAATCCGCAAAACATCAAATTGGGCCGCTTTCGTCTTTACAACACGAAGCGCATCCGATAACTCTTTTCTAAAATCCGCTTTGGCTTTCGAATCTTCCAAAACCTGCAACCCAAAAACCCAATAAAAATAACCCGGATTTCGCACGAGGATATCAGAAAGAAAAGGGCTTCCCCCAAAGACAAATGTGGCGTGATGCAGGGTCAAAGGCGATTGTTTTAGATGAGAAAGCAATTCGACTTTGCTAAAGGCAGACTGCGTAAACCGCTCAAAATTATTCAATCCCAAATCAGGGTCCGGCGATTCAGAAAAAGCGCTCAGGGTTTCTTCAATTATTTCCGAAAAAAGAATCCGCTCCCGGGGGTTTTTTCCGATGGCTTGCAGGTTGGCATCCGCTTTGAGCGGATCACGGAACCCATAGGGTTGAAGCAAGGCAATCACCTGGGCTTCGGAAAGCGTTTTGGCGAGAAGCAGATCTTTTGGCTTGGGTTGGACTTCCATTGTCATTCGATGGCATTATACAGCCTGAAAAATTGGAGTGCAATTTTGACGAAAAAAGCCCTACTCCAGAAAATCATCCAGAGCACCCCTTCCCTTGATCCCGCTCTGATTCAAAAGTTTTTATCCTCTATGGACCCGGATCATCTTCGTGAATGTGATCACTTCGAAATCAGAGAACATGTCCAGATGTCCGAGTCGCTCTCTTCTCGAGATCTGTTTCAGGTTAAAATCACACAGAACGACGTGCATCGATACAAGATCGTCATTATTGCCTTTGATTATTTTTCTGAATTTTCCATCATCTGCGGTTTAATTTCATCCTTTGGGCTCAACATTGTCGGGGGCAATATTCAAACCCTTTCGAGCGAGAAAGGACGAAAAAAGATCCTTGACCTTTTTTACGTCGAAACAATTGAACCGGCTTGTTTCGAGATCTCGGAACAAAACCTTTTTAAAGAAGCACTCAAAACCCTGATCGAATCATTAAATCAGGCACATTTTCGTGAAGCCAGAAGCCGCGTCAATAAACGGCTCATCTCACACATTAATCAGACACATGACGAGACCCGCTCTGAACCCAGCAATTTAAAAGGATTACTCGCGCCCATTCAAATCCGCTTCGATAACAGCAGTTCCACTCAGTGGACAATTTTAAACCTCCACGGGCAAGATACACCCGCTTTTCTTTATGCCTTTTCCAATGCACTTGCCATGAGAAATATCTATATTTATAAAATCAAAATCCATCATGAAGCAGACAAAATTCACGACCGGCTTTATATCGCCAATCGCCAGGGTAAAAAAATCACAGGGAAAGATGATAAAAAAGCACTTCAAATCGCGGCCGTGTTGATCAAACAATTCATTCATTTTTTGGCAATCGCTCCCGACCCGGCAATGGCCATCACCCATTTTGATCAATTTCTGGATAAAATTTTAGAAATGCCGGATTCTCGGCCCCTCATTACCTTTCTCAAACAAAAAGACACCATGACCCTGCTCGCGCGCTTTTTTGGGACGAGCAATTTTTTGTGGGAAGATTTTTTAAGAATACGTTTTGAATCCCTCTTTCCCATTTTAGAACAATTTAAAAGAAGACCACTCGTCATTTCGAAAGAAACGCTGCGTCGTAATCTGAAAAAACGTCTGGAATCCGCAGAAGGTTTCCAATCTAAACGACAAATCGTCAATGATTATAAGGATGAAGAGTTGTTCCGTATCGACCTGCGCCATCTACACGAACCTTTAAGTAAACTCACCGATTTTTCAAAGGCCTTAACATATCTGGCAGAAGTGATTGTCTCCATGACGCTCGAAATTTGCACAGCGCATCTCGCACAAAAACATGGCATTCCTCGTCTTAAAGATGGCACACCCAGCCCTTTTACAATTTTTGGCCTTGGAAAATTTGGCGGCAGAGAGCTCGGGTATGCCTCCGATATTGAATTGCTTTTTGTTTATGGTGAAAATGGCCGGACGGACGGAGCACAGATCATAGAAAACAGTCACTACTTTAAGGCGCTCACACAAGAAATCGTTCAATTCATCGAAACCCGGCAAGCCGGAATCTTCCAGATCGACACGCGACTGCGTCCTTATGGAAAATCGGGGCAATGGGCCATTTCATTCAGCCAGTTTGAATCCTATTATTCTGAGACCGGAAAAGCCGCCCCCTTCGAAAAACAAGCCTTGATCAAACTCCGAGCTATTGCGGGAAGCTGGTCTTTAGGCAAAAAATGCGAATTGGCACGGGATCATTTTGTGTACAACAAGACCCCCTGGGATAAAAAAGAGGCCCTTGAATTAAGAAGTCTTCAACTCAAAGAACTGGTGCCCAAGGGCCGGATTAATGTGAAGTACAGCCCCGGTGCTTTGGTCGAAATTGAATACCTGGTTCAGTACCTTCAGCTCATTCACGGACATCGCATTTCCGCCCTCCATACACCCAATACGCTGGAGGCGCTGGATATTTTTTTACAAGTAGGTATTTTAAACAAAGAAACCGTACAGTGTTTAAAGGAAAACTATCTTTTTTTACGATCTCTCATTGATGCCCTTCGTATCGTTCGTGGGAATGCAAAAGATCTGCTGCTGCCTGATCCCGATCGCGATGAATTTATCTTTCTGGCCCGGCGCATGGGTTTTGCAAAAAAGAATTGGCAGCTGGGCAGTCAGCATTTGGCCGAGGCGATTTCACACAACATGGCGGAAGTCCATTCCCATTTTGAAGATTTTATAAAACACGGCCCAAGTGAATTCATTTAAGACCACAGCCAAGTCTTGATTTACAAAGACGAGGTCAATATTGTAGAGTCTTAAACAGAAAAATGAAACGGCACTTTATTCAGGCGAGAGAACATTTATGGAAAATGTGGAATGTAAATTTTATGTCGGACAACTCATTCATCATCTCTTATTCGGTTATCGCGGTGTGGTGGTTGATGTGGATTCAGATTATCAAGGCAGCGAAGAATGGTACGAGACCGTCGCACGCTCAACTCCTCCAAAAGATAAACCCTGGTATCACGTCCTTGTCCACAATGCAGAACATACAACCTATGTGGCAGAGTGCAATTTAGAACCAGACCGTTCAAAAGAAAGTATTCAGCATCCTTTGGTTGATCGTTTTTTTATAGAGTTTGAGAATGGAAAATACATCCGAATGATGAACTAGCAGATCATTCATTCAATAGATTTCAAAAGCCATACTAAAGATGTGTGAGTTTCGGGAAGCCACAACAAAAGATTATCCAGGGATATGTCGGCTCATCAAGAACCAGGAAGAGCTGTTTTGGGTTTATCCGGAGGCTCAATACCCGCTCACTGTAGAACAAGTTACAGCACTATCTCAAACAAGAAAAGAGCTCACAGTCGCCATAGATAAAAATGAACTCATTGGTTTCGCAAATCTATATGACGATGAGAAAAATAAGGCAGTATTTATCGGCAATGTCGTTATTGATCAATCTCAGAGAAGAAGAGGCATGGGCAAGGCAATGATTTCGCACATGATCAAAGTGACCTATCTCAAATATAATTTACCCGAAGTGAGGATTTCAGTGTTCAGTGAAAACGTTCCAGCATTGTTATTATATTCGGGATTCGGTTTTACTCCATATGAGATTGAAGAAAGAAAAAATCAAAGCGGTCACAGGGTCGCATTGATTCATATGAAAATGGATCGCAGTAAAAATATGAGCACCGAGCATTAGTATAGAAGGACCCGTCACGGAGACATTCTCTTCACTTGATGGTGTATTCATTTCGGAACGGCCAAAGCGCGGCTTATTTTATTTTGACTAAAGAGGAGAAAGATGAAAATTTGTTCCAGCCTACTCGATTTAATTGGCAACACGCCCTTGATCCGCTTAAACGCAGTATCAGAAAAAACCGGATGCGAAATACTCGGTAAGGCAGAATTTTTAAATCCCGGCGGATCAATAAAAGATCGCACCGCTTTGGGCATTATCCGCGATGCTGAAAAACGAGGCGAGCTCAAACCGGGCGGCACCATCGTGGAAGGCACCGCCGGAAACACGGGCATTGGTTTGTCTTTAATTGCAAAGATTTTAGGTTATAAAACCATCATCGTGATCCCGGAGACACAAAGCCATGAAAAGTTTGACATGCTCAAACTTTATGGCGCTGAACTGAAACTTGTGCCTGAAGCATCCTACAGCACGCCGGATCACTTTGTTCATATTGCCGGAAGAATCGCCAAGGAAATGAATGAAAAAAATCCCGGTTCGGCCCTTTGGGCCAGACAATTTGACAACGTAGCCAATCGAGACTTTCATGCCCAGACCACAGGGGTAGAAATCTGGGAACAAACAAATGGCAAAATAGATGCCTTTAACTGTGCTGTCGGTACAGGCGGCACATTGGCGGGTGTCGGCATGGCCTTAAAGAAACGAAACCCCAAAGTGATCATTGCGCTCACCGACCCGATGGGGGCCGCCTTGTATCATTATTATAAAGATGGGGAATTACGATCTGAAGGCGACTCTATTGCGGAAGGTATTGGTCAGGGCCGGATCACCGAAAACCTCGCGGATGCGGTCATAGACGAAGCGTTTCAAATTCCGGACGAAGAAGCCCTCCCCTATATTTTTGATTTATTACAACACGAAGGACTTTGTCTGGGGGGATCCTCAGCCATCAACATTGCTGGCGCTGCCCGTCTGGCGCAGCAAATGGGGCCAGGACACACCATTGTGACCGTATTGTGTGACTACGGGACCCGTTATCAGAAAAGGCTTTTTAATCCTGTTTTTCTAAAAGAACAAGGCCTGCCCGTGCCAGAGTGGCTGGAGTAAGCCTTGGGGGATTCGAAAGCCTTTACGACAAAATCGTCAAGATGAGTACCAGCGCCGCGCCACTGAGACAAAACATCGAAAAAGCCAATCCAGTATCTATTTTTGGACGATTTTTCCAGATATCCGGATAGAGCGATTGACCGGGAAGATAAGCCCCGGAATCGAAAAATTTAAGCCCTTCTTCCAAAGTAATCAACTGAAGTTTCGCCTGTTCGTGGCGGGATTTTTCCTGAATCACTTGGAATAGCATCACGAAAAGACTGATGACAACCCCTCCAACTAACCCTATTTTGATGATCCATTTTATCTCAGCCTCAGAATCAAAAAAGGCCACAAAGATCGACATCAAAAGAAAACAAAGCACCCCCAATCGTGTGATTTTCCCCATAACCTGGCGACGGCGATACACCTCTTCCTTGAAAATGGGATAAAGGACGCGGAACGTTTCAAGAGCGTTCGCGCCAGTTTTCAGGTCATTCATCGATTCTGTTTTCATCGTATCCATCTTAACTTTAAACAGATCTTATCATGGGGCAACCCGCTCGACAAGACTCACCTTCCGCATCATCGGAAAAGATTGCCATCAATACAAGGAGTATGATAAGTTGCACTCCACAAACGCGCCTGTAGCTCAATTGGATAGAGCGCCGGCCTCCGAAGCCGGAGGTTAGGGGTTCAATTCCCTTCAGGCGCATAAAATTTCTTAATGGGTCGTTAGCTCAGTTGGTAGAGCAGCTGACTCTTAATCAGCGGGTCCACGGTTCGATCCCGTGACGACCCACCATTAAGAACTCACCTTACAAAAATGCAGGAGTTTCTGCTACTGTACTCACATATCCTGGCTCTTCTCCAAATCCGCCTGGACAATTTTTGTCTATTGTTTTTTCTGATTGGGGTTGCCGCCAGTGGGATAAAGATCCGAAACTGCTTTTGAATGTGTCATTTTTTTTCAGAAAGACACTTTACGACGACGGGCGGACTCTTGGGGGAAATCGATTAAAGATCTCGAACCTCCAATAACTGCTGGAGGCTAGGCCAATCCAATCAAGCATGTCTTCTGCGGGTGGCGCGTGCAACTGACCTTTATTGTAGGGGTCGTGTGGGGCTTACTTTTTGAGTCGCACATCTACCTCAATAAACCTTTTGAGGCGATCCTATCTATAAAACTCAAAGAGCAAACGTATGATCAGAAATGATCGACGAGTGCTCTGAGTTCTTTCCCGGCCTTGAAAAAAGGGACTTTTTTAGGCGGAACGGTCACAATCGTCCCTGTTTTTGGATTTCGACCCTCTCGCATGCGACGATAGCGCAAACGAAAACTACCAAAGCCACGAATCTCGATTTTATCTCCTTTGGACAGGGTCTCTTTAATACTGTCAAAGATCGTATTCACGAGAATTTCGACTTGCCGACGTGTTAATGATGTGTAATCTAAAGCAACTTTATCGATCAATTCAGCTTTCGTCATGATTTTTCCTCTTATCGAAGGTGTTTTCCCAACGGAGTCTAAAAAGAAAATAAATAGTGCATCCCGACGGATGACACCGGAAACCTGACACTTTCAAATTGTCCCAAAAACCGCGTTTCAAGTAATTCAAGAAAGGGTGTCCGTTCCTGTGTTTCCACAATTTTCGGTTCACCCTCAATCCCCGCCATCTCGCCCAATCTCCGAATGGCAGACTGCAGGCTGCCCAATTCATCAACGAGTCCTACCTCTTTTGCCTGACGCCCTGTAAAGATACGCCCATCCGCTAAGGTCCGAACGGTTTCAATATCTAAGGACCGCCCTTGCGCCACAGCTTCTATAAACTGAGCATGCACATCATCCAATACATTTTGAAGCAAGGCCCGTTCTTCTTTTTTCATTTTACGGAAGGGAGAACCGACATCTTTATTTTTTCCACTTTTTATCGTGACGCCTTCGACGCCTATTTTGCTCAGCAGACCTTCGAAATTGGTCAGCTCCATGATGACCCCGATACTACCCGTCAAGGTCCCAGGATTTGCCATAATAAAGTCTGTGGCGCTTGCAATGTAATAGCCTCCTGAGGCGGCAACGGTTCCCATTGAAGAAATGACTTTTTTGGACCCTTCATTTTGGATTTCGATCAGTTCATCATAAATCTCCTGCGAGGGCGCAACCGCACCACCGGGGCTATCGATGCGGAGCAAGATCGCCTTAATATCAGGATCTTTTCGATAAGCCCGGAGTTCTTTGACTATTTTCCGTGAGTCCGCAATGACGCCCTCCAGGCGAATTAAGGCAATCTTATCGCCTCTGCGCCAGGGGACACCTTCTTCCTCATCTGAGGTCATCCAAAAAGCAAAGACAAAAAACAAGACTGAAAAGATGAGGAAATACAGGCTGCCGATTAAAATGGGTTTTTGTTGTGTCAAAGGTTCCCTTGATTTACCTGCAATAAGAAGTGAGGAAGCACATGCAGGCCTTTTCTAGAGGGAAAAGGCCTGCACTTCAGCTTAAGCGTTCTGATCTTCCTCGGTCACATCCGCGGCTTGATCTTCACTTTTTTCTTTCATTTTATTCGCAATCATTGCTCCGAGGGACTGGTCTAAATCTCCCTGTGAGCGATGAAAGGTATCCAGCGCATTCTTGTCAGAATCACGGGTCAAGCCTTTGATCGTCAGTGCGATTTTTCGTTCACCGATATCAAGACGTGCAACTTTTGCCTCGACATCACTGCCGATATGATAAACGTCCTCAACCCGGGCTGGCGGTTCAACGCCTGTTTCACTCACGTGAACGAGCCCTTCAACCCCTTCTTCCAGTTGAATGAAAATGCCAAAGTCCGTAATTTTAGTCACTTTGCCTTTGACTATCGTTCCCTTATTGAATCGTTTAGGAATATCATCTTCCCAGGGATCACTTGTCAGTTGTTTGTACCCGAGTGAGATACGTTCTTTCTCAGGGTCAACTTTCAAGACGACGGCATCAATAATATCCCCTTTCTTAAAAACCTCAGAGGGATGCTTCACATGACGTGACCATGAGATATCAGAAATATGAATGAGGCCATCAATGCCTTCTTCGAGTCCGACAAAGACGCCAAAGTCTGTGATGCTTCTAATTTCCTTGTCTTTAATGATGGTGCCTGAGGGGTACTGTTTTTCAACCAAGTCCCAGGGATTTGGCTCGATCTGCTTCATGCCCAGAGAAATCTTTCTGGCTTTTCGATCTACGCTGAGAATCACCGCCGCAACCGAATCGCCGACAGAAACAAGACGAGAAGGATGTTTCACCTCGTGTGCCCAGGACATCTCGGAGATATGCACCAAACCTTCGATACCCGGCTCAAGTTCAACAAAAGCGCCGTAGTCTGTCAGACTGACCACTTTTCCAAGGATCTTTGTATTTGGAGAATACTTGGTTTCAACATCGCCCCAGGGATCAGGTGTTTTTTGCTTGGTGCCCAAGGAAACGCGTCCCGAAGTTTTATCATATTTCAAGACAACCACGGAGACTTTATCCCCGACAATAAACAGCTCTGAGGGATGCCCGACCCGGCCCCAGGACATATCGGTGATGTGCAGCAAACCATCAATCCCGCCCAGGTCAATAAATGCGCCATATTCGGTAATGTTTTTGACAATGCCTTCGATGACCTGGCCTTCGCTCAACGACGAAAGGGTTAACTCTCTCCGTTTATCACGAGAATCTTCAAGTAAAACACGACGGGAAACAACAATATTTCCGCGCTTATGATTCATCTTGATAATTTTCATGGGATAACTTTCACCAATAAGACGATCAAGATTTCTCACAGGGCGAAGGTCAATCTGAGAACCAGGGAGAAAGGCTTTAACCCCGATATCCACAATCATGCCGCCTTTAATGCGAGAAAGGACTGTTGCTTCAACGATGGCTTCATTGTTATAGATTTCTTCGATTTCCTTCCAAATGCGCATCCGGTCGGCTTTCTCTTTGGAAAGCACAATATTCCCATCCGCATCCTCACGCTCTTCGAGGTAGACTGTGACGCTTCCCCCGACTTTTAATTCAGCATATTCTTCAGGTTTGAATTCCTCCTGAGGAATCATCCCTTCGGATTTGTAGCCAATATCAACCAGGATGTTACCCCCTTCAAAAGCAAGAATCGTCCCGTCAATAATAGAACCTTCTTCCTTGTCCTCAAATGTTTTTGCATAGAGGGCATCTTGCTCAATCCGGTTTTGACGTCCTTCTTCGGTGATTTCGTCTACTTCAAATGCTCTTTTTCTCTTCACTTTCGACATGAGAATGCTGTTCTCCCTTGTGTTTATATTCTTTTTAAAGAATCGATGACATTGTTAATAATCCAGTCAGGGGTTGAGGCACCGGCAGTCACGCCGACTGATTCAATAGACGGGAACCAATCTGATTGAATCTCTTCTGCTGTTTCGACATGAAAAACAGGAATACCCTTACTTCGACAAATATCCGCTAAATGCGTCGTATTTGCCGAATTCCTTCCACCGACCACGACCATGGCGCCTACTTTTTGTGACAGTGCTTCTGTTTCTGTTTGGCTATTTTCTGTTGCATAACAAATTGTATTGAAAATTTTGACCTCTTCGCAGATTTCAAGGCATTGTACGACAATCTCCGAAAACTTTCTATAGGTCTGTGTTGTTTGAGAAATGATCCCCAATTTTTTTTTGGGGAATCGGTTTAAGAAAGTTTGAATTTCCTCAAAAGATTCAGTGACCAGAATTTCATCACCCGCATGACCCAAGACGCTTCTTGTTTCCGGATGTTCCCTATCCCCAACCATGACCACTTGATATCCTTCATCCACAAGCTGCTTTGCGTATTTTTGGGCGTTGGTGACAAAAGGGCAGGTGGCATCCACTACTTTAAGACCCTTATTAAGCGCCTCTTCCATTAATGCAGGAGAAGAAACGCCATGAGACCTGAAAATGACGATCCCTTCTTCGATTTCATCCAAAGTATCGACCTTTCGAACCCCTTTTTCCGCAAGCTGACTGACCACTTGAGGGTTGTGAATCAAAGGTCCAAGACTTTGAACTTTTCCTTGATTTGAGTCTGCCGCATCATTGGCTAATTTAACCGCTCTTTTTACGCCGAAACAAAAACCGGCATGCTCGGCAAGTATCACTTCCATCAAGACCTCCTAAAGCAATTTAAGGCTTTATCTTATTTGAATAACTTGGTTTTTTAGGGCCGCTATTTCGATCATTACTTTTGACGAGATTGTACCATAAAGTACTTTACGATGCATCTCTTCTTTCTCTGCATTTTCAATCATTTCTTTAAAATCAATAGGTTTTCCAAAACACACGGTAACCTGACGAAAAGGTCGAATATGGTATGTTCCTTCTATAAAAACGGGGACAACTGGCGCCCTTGATGTGGCCACAAGCATCCCGATCCCCGCCTTCCCTTTTTGAAGCGCGCCATCCTTCGTGCGCGTCCCTTCCGGGTATATTGAAAGTAGTCGTCCTGCTTTTAATCGTCCGGCCGCCTCCTTCATCGCAGTATGATCTCCCTTGCCCCGGCGCACAGGGAATCCGCCCAGACTTTTAAGAAATGCGGCAATCAGCTTATTCTGAAACAGCTCACTTTTGGCGATATTATCGATGGGCCGATTCAGAGCACAGCCAAGCAGAGGAATATCAAAATAACTGCTGTGGTTTGCCGAGACGATCACCCCCCCCTCTTTTGGCACATGCTCAAGGCCAATCACCTGCAAACGGAAAAACAGTTTTGCGAAACAAGATACAAGAACATGCGCAATTTGATACAACATCACAAAAGACGGCGTTTTTGATCGTTTATACGCATTGTTTCAGATCCAGTCATTACCGACAAGCCACTCGCTCCGAGATAAAATGCATCATCTTTTCGAGCACCTCATCCAGAGTCAAATCTGTAGAGTCAATAATGACGGTATCTTTTCCGGCTGACAAAGGGGCAAGAGATCGACTTTGATCTTGTCGGTCGCGTGTTTCAAGATCTCGTTTTGTTTCCGACAATTCGGTCAATACCCCTTGATTTAAAAGGTCTTTATCCCGCCTTTTCCCCCGAATCGAAAGGTCGGCGTCAAGATAAAATTTAATATCTGCATTCGGAAAAACCACCGTTCCAGTATCCCGGCCTTCTGCGACAATACCGCCTTTTTCACCCAATTGTCGTTGTACAGATAATAGTTTTTCTCTGACAGACCGCATTGAAGAAATCACTGATGACGCCGCAGTAACTTCCGGAAACCGGAGATAGGGCGTCGCATCTTCTTTATTCACCCAAACCTCGTTTTTGTCACCATGGATCGTTAAGTGAATTTCAAGCGCCTGACAAAACGCGTCAATCTTTAATTCATTATCGAGGTCTATTTTTTCCTGAATCATTTTCCACGCAATGGCTCGATACAAAGCCCCGGTATCGAGATACACATAACCCAGGCCTGAAGCCAACAGTTTTGCTGCGCTGCTTTTTCCAGCGCCCGCAGGTCCGTCAATAGTAATTGTCAATTTTTGATTTGAGGTATATTTTGAAGGAGATGCGTTCAAGTGACCGCCAACTGGGATAACAAGGTCAAAAACCCCGGGAAAGAGGTATTAATGCACTTCAGATCATCCACATGGTTTCCACCGTCCGTCAACAAACCTGCCACGGTCATTGACATCGCAATCCGGTGATCCCCATCGGTTTTGCAGGCGGTACTTTTCCAATCTGCCCGGCCCTCGATAGAGATGCCGTCAGAATGAGTCTCCAGATCCAGGCCCATGCCCCGCAAACCTTCTGCCATTCTTTCGATTCGGTCACTTTCTTTAACACGCAACTCTCCCCCATCGCGAAATACGGTTGTGCCTTCCGCACGAGCAGCCGCAACGCAGAGAATAGGAAACTCATCAATCACAGCCGTCATGAGCGGTCCTTCAATAAGGGTCGCTTTTAATGGGGCAAATCGTACGATCAAATCCGCAACAGGTTCGTTCGTCGACGACGAAAGCGGTTGAATCTGAATATCTGCACCCATCTTCTGAAGTACCTCTAAGACACCGGTTCTCGACGGGTTAAGGCCCACATTTTTAAGCATAATTTCAGAACCTGGCACAATCGAACCTGCAACAAGAAAAAAGGCCGCTGAAGAAATATCTCCAGGGATATTAATATCACGAGCCTGAAAAGACCCGCCACCCTCCACCGAAAGCGCCGCTCCTTTTTTTTTAAAAGGAACCTCAAAAAATTCAAACATACGCTCCGTATGATCCCGTGAAGGACCCGGTTCATAAACCGTTGTGCGGCCTTCAGTGCAAAGCCCAGCCAACAAAATTGCCGATTTCACCTGGGCACTTGCAATCGGAAGGTGATACGCGACCGGCTTTAAGGCTTTGCCCGAAATTGCCAGCGGGGCCTGTGTTCCTTCTGCGCGGCCCGAAATCTCTGCTCCCATCAAACGAAGTGGTTCAATAACCCGTTTCATGGGTCGTTTCCGAAGTGATTGATCTCCGGTCAACACTGAAAAAAAAGACTGGCCGGACAGGAGACCGGACATCAGACGCATGGTCGTTCCGGAATTGCCACAGTCGATCACATCTTCCGGCTCTGTCAGGCCCTTCAGTCCTTTTCCCTCAACCTCAAGGAGGTCTTTCCCGCTTTTGTTCGTTTTTTGTATCGAGATTCGCATCGACTGAAATGCGGCGAGGGTGCGTTCGCAGTCTTCGGAAGGGAGGTACCCCTGTATTCTGCTTCGACCTTTTGCCAAAGCAGATAAAATAATCGCCCGATGCGTGATCGATTTATCGCCCGGAATGAGAACAGCGCCTCGCAAGGGTTTTGCTTTGAATTGCCCGGACAAGCGGGGTGCGGTCATCGGATGGCTTGCTCCCGGATGTCATTGGCCCGGTTAAAAATTTCAATCAAGCCTGCGCCGTCATTGATCAAAATTTTCTTCTTAATTTTTTCAAGCGTCTCCTGATAAATATCTATCCCTTCGACAACGGCATCTTTATTCGCAAGAAAAATATCCCGCCACATTTCCGGAGAACTGGCTGCAATACGTGTAAAGTCCCTCAAGCCACCCGCTGAATACTCGACAGGGTTCAGCGGCGCAATTCTGGGGTGTGTCAACATCTCCATCAAGGCATAAGCTACGACATGCGGCAGATGACTGACAAAACTTAAAATGCGGTCATGATCAAAAGGATCGAGTTCAAAAACGTTTGCCCCGACGGCTTCCCAGAGCGCTTTCACTTTTTTTAGTGCATCCCGATTGGTTTCTGGTATCGGCGTTAAAATCGTACGGCAGCCCTTGTAGAGCGTACCCGTCGCCGCCATCACCCCTGATTTTTCCCGTCCCGCAATAGGATGTCCTCCCACAAAAGAGGCATGTTCAGGCATCAGGTTCGTGAGGGTTTTTACCAGCGCGCCTTTAACACTTCCGGCATCGGTGACAATCGCTCCCTCTTTGAGATGAGGCGCCATGATTCGGCAAAGAGACTCAAAAGTACCGACGGGCGTGGTTAAACAAACCAGATCCGCGTCTTTAATGGCTTTTGGCAAGGTGAGGCAATAACGGTCGATGGCTTGAATAGAGACCGCTTTGTTCAACGCGCCCCGCCGCCTGCCATAACCGACCACACTTTTGACAACCTTTTTCTTTTTTAAAGCCAGTCCCAAAGAACCACCAATCAGTCCGACTCCGATAATTGTAACCTGGTTAAACAATACGTAAACTCCTTAATTTTGTGATCCAGACCGATCTACGATTTTAGACTAGATATCCCGATCAACGGCCACAGCAATGCGTTTTAATTCTGAAACCAACGATTTAAAATCATTGGGCAGCATGGCTTGGTCTCCGTCACAAAAAGCTTCCGCAGGATTTGCATGGACTTCGATCATCAAGCCGTCAGCACCCGCTGCAATGGCTGCTTTCGCCATTGAAGGAATCAAATGTGTCTTTCCAACCGCATGACTCGGATCAACAATAACCGGAAGATGCGTCAGCTGTTTCAAAACCGGTACGGCAGAGAGATCCAAAGTGTTTCGGGTCGCTGTTTCAAAAGTACGAATACCTCGTTCACAAAGCATGACCTGATCATTTCCGGCAGAAAGAATGTATTCGGCGGAAAGCAAGAATTCCTTAATCGTCGCAGAAAGCCCTCTTTTTAACATCACCGGTTTATTATGTGCCCCGACTTCTGCCAGCAAACGAAAGTTCTGCATATTTCGCGCACCAATCTGGATGATGTCGGCATACTTCATCATCATGGGCATATCTCTGGGATCCATCACTTCAGTAATCACTGGGAGTCCCGTTTGTTTTTTTGCTTCGGCTAGAAATTCAAGCCCTTCTTCTCCGAGCCCCTGAAATGAATAAGGTGAAGTCCGGGGCTTAAACGCTCCGCCTCGGAGAATCTTCGCGCCTGCGGCCTTAACTTCTCTGGCAACCCCGGAAAGCTGGTCTTTTGACTCAACCGAGCACGGACCGGCCATCAGAACAATATTCTTCCCGCCGATCTTCACACCATCAACATCGAGAATGGTATTTTCTTTTTTAAATTCCCGGCTCACCAGTTTATATGGGGAAAGAATCGGGAGCGCCTTCTCCACACCGGGGAGGGCAGAAAGGGTTTGCTGCTGCAAGGCGCGTTCATCCCCGATTACGGCAATCACAACCCGCTCTTTTCCCATTAGAACATGAGGCGTAAGTCCGGCTTCTTCAATTCGTTTAACAATACGTTCTCGTTCCTGATCTGTAGTCCCTGGTTTTAATACGATAATCATGTGCTGTCTCCTAAATCCCTTGGTCAGGATTTTGTTTTTTGACGGTTAAAAGGATGTCATTTAATGCATTCATAAATCTTTTATTTTCACTCGGCCGACCAATGGTCACCCTGAGAAAGGGGCCACCAAAATGACGAATGATGACGCCTTTTTCAAGAAGGCCTTTGTGAATTTTCACTCCAATGTCAGGGTGCGCTCCTTTAAAATAAAAGTAAATAAAATTGGACTCTGTTGGGTAATACGTAATCTTCAAGGCGTCAAAAAATCGATAGAGGGCTGATTTTCCTTTTTGATTTACAGCCCTGGACTGCGCATAGTGCGCTTCATCCGAAAGTGCGGCCAATGCGCCCAGCTGTCCTGGCAAATTACTGTTAAAAGGCTGACGCACCCGATTCATATATGAAATAACTTCCGGGTGAGCAATGCCATATCCGATTCTTAAACCAGCCAAACCGTATATTTTTGAGAAAGTGCGAAGCATAATCAAAGGAGCGCCCTTTTTTAAGGAGGCGATGCTGTCAGGGTAATCCGTATCAGTCACATACTCGGCGTAGGCCTCATCAAAAACAACTAAAATACGCTTGGGCAATTTCGATAAAAACATCTGAACTTCTTTTTTCCTGATCACAGTCCCCGTTGGATTGTTCGGGTTGCAGATAAAAATCAACTTGGTCTTATCAGTAATCGCCTTCTTCATCCCAACAAGGTCGTGACAACCCGACTTCAATGGCACCTCGATCGATTTGCCATGCCCCGACTGTAACATCAGCCTATAAAGGGAAAAAGTCGGTTTGGCCATAATCGCTTCATCACCCGGCATGATAAATGTGCGAACCAGGAGTTCAATAATTTCATTTGAACCATTTCCCAAGAGAACCTGCCCGGCATCCACTTTCCATTTTTCGGCTAAGGCCTCTTTGAGTGAGAAGCCTCCGCCGTCGGGATAGCGCGACACCGTTTTGAGTCCGTTGCGAATCGCTTCCATAGCCTTCTTGGAAGGCCCCAGGGGATTTTCATTGGATGCCAGTTTAATCGCACCGGAAATGCCCAATTCGCGTTCCAGTTCCGAAATGGGTTTGCCTGGCACATATGGCTTTATTTGTGAGATATCTCGGCTGACTTTAATCATCGTTTTTTTAATATTTAAATTCTTCCGCCATCGGATAAGATCCAAGAACTTTGATGGAAACCATCTGGGATTTAAGTTCCTCCAAGACCAATTGAATGCCTTCATCCTCTACATGCCCGTTCATATCGATATGAAAAAGGTATTCCCAGGCTTTTTTCTTTGAAGGGCGTGAACCGATTTTCGCCAGATTAATCTGATGTTTCGCAAAATGTCGCAATATTTTATAGAGGGCACCCGGCGTGTCTTTGATAGACACGATCAGAGAGGTTTTATCATCACCTGTTGAGGCACTGAGTCTTTTCGAAATCACAAGAAAACGGGTGATGTTTTGTGTACTGTCTTCAATTCTTTTTTGAAGTATGGGAATTTCATAAATCATCGCCGCCACTTCTGAGGCAATGGCCGCAGAAGTGGGATCATTTTGACACAGTTCCGCAGCCTTAGCCGTGCTGGCAACACCGGTTAAGGTCGCATTGGGCAAATGCTGTTCCAAAAACTCTTTGCACTGTCCAAAAGCCTGAGGATGAGAATAGACCTGTTCAATCGCACTCAAGGTTCCCGCTTTTGAAAGTAGATGATGTGTTACTTCCAGAAATATCTCGGCAAAAATTTTGATCGGAGAATCCGCGAACAAATCAAGTGTGTGATTCACAACCCCTTCTGTGGAATTTTCGATGGGAACCACGCCAAAATCTGAGAGCCCTTTTTCAACTTCATTAAAAACAGACTTAATGCTGCCAACAGGCCGATCAGTCACAGAATGTCCAAAATATTCAAAACAGGCAAGATGGGAAAAAGTGGCCTTCGGGCCAAGGTAAGCGACCTTGATTGGCTCCTGCAATGCGTGTGACGCAGAAATCACTTCCCGAAAAATAGTGTGTATCGCCTGGTTTGAAAGGGGGCCCGAGTTGAGTTGGCTTAATCGCGTATAAATCCACTTTTCACGTGAAGGGTCGTAAGATTCCGTTTGATGATTGCGTTTTACCTCCCCGATTTCCAGGGCGATTTTCGCTCGTTCGTTCAGAAGCGCGACGAGATTTTCATCAATCTTGTCGATTTTTTTACGATAGGGGTCAAGCGGGTTTATTAGTGACAAATACAGAATCCTCCTTGAAAGAAAATCTGTAAATACTAGCGTATTTAATTGAGATGTTCAAGCTGAAGCCCCTCACCGGGGCTTTTAAAGAAAAACTTCCTGATCAGCGAGGATTTAAAGAGGAGGATATAAAGAAGGGAATCGACCTTAAGGATCGGGGCGCTATTTCGAAGAGTCAAAAAGAATGGTATCCCCTTTTGTAATGGGCTCCAGACTTTGGATGATTTTTGCAGTGGCAGTGCGCGCTTGTGTCGCAAGAACAACCATTGTGCCAATTTTCCGAAAAGGAAGACTATGATCTTCGATTTTTGTATTTGAAAAGGTATCACTTCGTGTACCTTCATGAATGACAATAAACTGATCGCCGCGTGAAACACCGTCTTCTTTTCCGCGATCAATATAGACAATGTCATGCTGCGCATTATTTCTTCGGTCTTCCCGAACTTCGACGACATAGGCCTCGTCGCCTTTTTCCGGGGTAAGGCCCAATGGGGAGGAATCTGGAAAAAACGCTTCAATGAAGGCGATACGATCCCCTTTTCCAATAGGCTCCCTCGACCGGACAATCTGGGCCGTCGCCACTTTTGCATCCAGGTCGATCACTTTGACCATCCCCAGCACATACACCAGTTCACCCATCAGCACCTTAGTTTTTGGATGACGGACATCTTTTACCGATTTAAAGACGACCCACTCCTGATCAGGAGCAAAGTTTTTTTGAGTAGAATCCAGATAAACAATGTCGCCCTGTCCCAGAAGTTGTTTCCGGTCTTCCGAGGCTGCGATACTGCCGAGCTGGCTTGGTTTGAGCAAAATCATCCCTTGTGAAATCAGCGGCCAAAGATCCTCTTTTTCTGTGACAGATCTTTCTAAAATGACAGGTTCGGGTTCCGGAGAAAGAAGAAGATCAAAATCTTCTTCAACACGAGGTGGCAAGGGGGCGGCTAAAAGTGGTTTTTCGGGTTGTTGAGGGCTAACAATTTCTTCTATTTCAAGACCATCTGCTTTCACTGAGGGGGTATAAACAATCATCCCAAAGATCAAGAGAAAGAAGAAAAAGGAATTTGTCCTGGCATAAAACACTTTAATCCACATTTTTTCACCTTTTGGCATGAAAGACACAGCTCTCAAAGCGGTCAATCACTCGACAACTTCGATATCGATTTGTTTACTTCACCTGACTCACAAAAGATACCAAATCAATGCGCATTGTCAAGATCGCGTCTACCACCAGACCCATTCTCCAGTCGTAAGCACATGGATGCCTAGAAGCAAGTTCGTCACCCCATGCGCCACAATACAAGGCCAAAGACGCTTCGTTTTATAAAGCAGTAGGTTGTAGGCCGTTCCCGCCATCATGCCTGCCAGCCAAAGGTTGTGTTCGACCCCAAATAAAGCGACGGTGATCAGGAAAGAAATCCATGTAAATTTTCCCAATTGCACTTTCAGAAAATCCGGTGAGATAATGTATCTGATTATAAAGGACCGCCAAAAAAGCTCTTCCATCACCGGCACAATGATTGATGCCCCAATTAGCCGCATTCCAGCGTAAACCATAGCCAGTCTCCCTCCACCAGACTGAAAAGGATTGTATCCTTCGCCTGCCTCCCCTTGCATCGCCCAGGAAAAACCCATTCTCACCCACAAGACATACACCACAAGACCAACACCCACGGCCAGTATGCCTTCACGGGCATGATCAAACACTTTATTTTTTAACTCGGCATACTCTTTCCAGTAAAAAATCAGTAAAGCCGCAACAAGGCTTACTTTAATAGGATAAAGCCAAAGCGGCGGACCACTGGTTTCAGATCCTGTGTCGGGGAAAAAGAGGGCATTTATGGCAATAAAGGCCATATACACTGCAAATGGGAAAATACGGGGTTTCATCGGTGCTGGAAAGATATCAAAATATAAACCGCATATCCAGTACCCAATCATTGAGATTCAATTGACGAGTCTTTTCGCTCTATGCCATAATCCAAAAAGAATACAGGGGTGCCGTCTTGGCTGAGAGTTTCGACCTGATCGAAACAACCCTTTGAACCTGATCTGGGTAATGCCAGCGAAGGGAATCTGGGTATTTTTTTGAAAGCCGGACCTTTGGGGTACGGCTTTTTTTTTAAGAATATGGAGGAACCTTCTTATGGCAAATCAGACGAATGGGAATAATGGCGCTTCAAATACGCCGATTGAAGATGAAGTGCAATTAACCACACGCCCACTCCCCGCTTCCCGCAAAGTGTTTATCGAAGGAAAGCAAAAGGGAGTACGCGTACCCATGCGGGAGATTCAGCTCAGTCCGACAAAGGTCGGCGGCAATGGCACCCTTGAAGAGAATCCACCCGTTTGGGTTTACGATACCTCTGGACCTTATACCGACCCAAGCAATAAAATAGACATTCGAAAAGGTCTTGAGCCGCTTCGTTCAGAATGGATCATCAACCGGGGCGATGTCGAAACACTACCAGGAATTTCCTCCAAATACGGCCAAAAACGGGCATCTGATCCAAAGCTGGACCATCTTCGTTTTTTGGACATCCGAAAACCTTTGCGCGCCAAAACAGGATGCAATGTTTCCCAAATGCATTACGCCAAAAAAGGGATGATCACCCCGGAAATGGAATTTATCGCCCTTCGGGAAAACCAGGCCATGCAGACCTTTCGATCCGAAGCTTCACAAGGCGACAGACAATATATCCAACATCCGGGAAACGACTGGGGTGCATCAATCCCGTCTGAAATCACCCCTGAATTTGTCCGCGATGAAGTCGCACGCGGACGCGCCATCATTCCAGCAAATATCAATCACCCCGAACTCGAACCCATGATTATCGGTCGAAATTTTCTGGTTAAAATCAACGCAAATATCGGAAATTCGGCCGTGACCTCTTCTATTGAGGAAGAAGTTGAAAAGATGATTTGGTCCACCCGCTGGGGCGCGGATACGGTCATGGATTTGTCCACCGGCGAAAACATTCACGAAACCCGTGAATGGATTGTCCGAAATTCCCCTGTTCCCATTGGGACTGTCCCCATTTACCAGGCCCTCGAAAAGGTGAACGGCAAAGCCGAAGACCTGACCTGGGAACTGTTCAGAGACACCTTGATTGAACAAGCCGAGCAAGGCGTGGATTATTTCACTATTCACGCCGGGGTGTTGTTACGTTACGTCCCGATGACGGCCAACCGGCTTGCAGGCATCGTCTCTCGCGGCGGATCCATTATGGCCAAATGGTGCCTGTCTCATCACAAGGAAAATTTTCTTTACACCCACTTTGAAGACATTTGCGAAATCATGAAAGCCTATGACGTCTCATTCAGTCTCGGAGACGGCTTACGGCCAGGATCAGTTGCGGATGCAAATGACGAAGCCCAATTTGGCGAGCTCGAAACCCTGGGCGAGCTGACCAAAATCGCATGGAAACACGAAGTACAAACCATGATCGAAGGACCCGGCCATGTGCCCATGCACATGATTAAAGTGAATATGGAAAAACAACTTGCCGCCTGCGACGAAGCACCCTTTTATACGCTTGGGCCTCTGGTGACCGACATCGCACCGGGCTACGATCACATCACCTCCGGCATCGGTGCCGCAATGATCGGCTGGTACGGCTGCGCCATGCTGTGTTACGTCACTCCAAAAGAACACCTGGGCCTGCCAAACCGTGAAGATGTGAAACAGGGCGTCATCACCTACAAAATCGCAGCACACGCCGCCGACCTCGCAAAAGGCCATCCCGGCGCACAGGCGCGGGACAATGCCTTATCGAAAGCCCGTTTCGAGTTTCGCTGGGAAGACCAGTTTAATCTTTCCCTCGACCCGGAAACGGCAAAATCCTATCATGATGAAACCTTGCCTGCCGATGCGGCCAAAGTTGCGCATTTCTGTTCCATGTGCGGTCCGCATTTCTGTTCGATGAAAATCACAGAAGATGTGCGTGAATACGCAGCAAAAAATGCGCTGGAAGCGGAAAAAGCCCTCACATTGGGCATGGTAGAAAAGTCCGAAGAATTCAAACAAAAGGGCTCTGAAATCTACCAAAAGATCAAATAAGACTTTAGGAGCGAAAAGCACATGGAATCACGCGAAATTGCGCCAACACACGAAGCCGAAATCACACGGGCCATCGCCCGAGAGTGGTATGCAGCCTTTGATGAGATCATTTCCTCCGATGTCTTAATTATCGGCTCCGGCCCATCGGGGCTCGTCTGCGGCACCGAGCTTGCCAAATCCGGTCTCAATGTGGTCATTATCGAGCAAATGAACCACCTGGGCGGCGGTTTCTGGAACGGCGGCTATCTCATGAACAAGGCCACCATCGCCCATCCCGCGCAGAAAATACTTGAAGACATCGGCGTCCCCTGCAAAAAAATCACAGAGGAAATGAGCATCGTCGATCCCCCGCACGCCACAGGTAAACTGATCGGCGCGGCCTATGATGCGGGGGTGAAAGTCCTCAATTTAACCAAAGTGGTCGATCTCATTATTCGCGGAGACAACAACGTTGTCGAAGGGGTTGTCGTGAATTGGTATCCGCTGGAAGTGATGAATCACGATCTCGCCCACGTGGACCCCATCGCCCTTGAAAGCAAAATGCTGGTCGATGCCACGGGGCACGACGCCGTCGCGCTTCAAATTTTATCCAAACGCGGTTTTTACAACACAGTCCCTGGAAACGGGGCAATGTGGGTGGAACGTTCGGAAGAGATGGTTATGAAAAAAACCGGCGAAGCCTACCCCAATGTCTTCATGGTCGGACTTTCGGTTGCCGCCGCTTACGGCAGCCCGCGCATGGGGCCGGCCTTTGGCTCAATGCTGCTTTCCGGCAAAAAAGGCGCAGAAATGATCATGCAAAAACTCGTCAACCTTTGTTAAGGTTTTAGTTTACCTTTACAAGCTAAACATTATAAAAAAGGAGGAGAAATGGCAAAAGCAACGGCACGACATATATTGGTGGATACAGCGGAAGAATGTGAAGCGATCAAAGAGAAAATTACTTCTGGAGTGTCCAATTTTGCAGAAGCCGCAAAATCGCACTCCAACTGTCCTTCTGGCAAACAAGGCGGAGATCTCGGCGAATTTAGCCCCGGTCAGATGGTCAAAGAGTTCAACGACGTGGTTTTCTCAGACGCGGTTAACACCGTACACGGTCCCGTCAAAACACAATTTGGCTACCACCTGATCGAAATCACCAGCCGCACAGACTAAGGGTTTGTTTTAAAATACAAAACCGACGCAGATCTGCTTGACAATCCATCCCGTGTTTGTTACCTTCTGCGCCATTGCCGAGATAGCTCAGTCGGTAGAGCAGAGGACTGAAAATCCTCGTGTCGGCGGTTCGATTCCGTCTCTCGGCACCATTTTTTCCCTTCCTGTATGCCCCTGATCAACAAACATGCATCGATATGCTAGTATGCCCCTGTCTCATCAACACCGCTTGACGCAAGATGGCAATACGTAGTTACACATTATTTCTAAAGAAAGTTCTATCGGTAAGCATCCTGATCATGCTTGGACTCTCTGTGTTCAACTCTAGCTATCTGACAAACAACAAAGCTGAAACACGACCGAATCACCCTGATCGCTCGCTTAAAACCAGAACCTATCCCCTCTCCGAAACCCGCCTTTTTACGGCCCTTTTAGACGTGATACAAGCACTTCCCCGCTGGACAGTCGTTCATCAGGATGCCACAAGTGGTGAGATTGCCGCAGAACGCCAAAGTAAACTTTTCCGTTTTATCGACGATATTGAGATCCAGCTCACAACAACAGGTAATGGCACAAAAACCCTCAACTTAAAATCCGAATCACGTGTCGGGAAAGGGGATTTCGGACAAAACGCGAGAAATATTCGGAAAATCCTCTCAGCGCTGGATCATGAAATTGGCAAGCCTTCCTCAGCGCACCCGCCGTCCGGCTCCAAGCATTTTGAAGGACTTTCAGATCGCCTCTCAAAGCACGTTCACAAGCTCGCTCTTGAAATCGGAGAGCGGAATTTTACCCGCCCCAAAGCCTATCAAGGTGCAGGGCAATATATCGCGGATGCCTTAAAAAAATCGGGTTATGAAGCGGACTTTGAATTCTTTCAAATTACATCACCCCCAAGATTGACGGCATTACGAACAGATCAGGCCAACAAAGACGCCCTGAAAGAGACAAGATATCAAAACGTCGTGGCGATCAAAAAAGGAAGAAGCGCGGAGATGATTGTCATCGGAGCGCATTATGACACGGTCATTGGCACACCCGGCGCGGATGACAATGCCAGTGGCGTCGCTGTGTTATTGGAATTGGCACGGATGCTTCAAGACCTGTCTTTGGAGAAAACCTTACTTTTCGTAGCCTTTGCCAATGAAGAATCACCCTTTTTCCGAACCAGCGCGATGGGCAGCGCCCATTTCATCAAGGCACACGCCGATAAAAAAATCACCTTCATGATTTCCCTCGAAATGCTCGGCTTTTATTCAGATGCCCCCAACTCGCAAACCTATCCGCCCTTACTGAAATACTTTTATCCGAACCAGGCAAATTTCATCGCCGTGGTCGGAAATCTCACTTCGAAAGCCTTTGTGGACACCATCTCGGACATCATGCAGTCTACTTCAGACATGCCCGTCGAAACGCTTTCTGCGCCACGCATCGTGCCGGGTGTGGACTATTCCGATCAGCTCAATTTCTGGAAAGCAAACATCCCCGCCGTCATGATCACCGACACCGCTTTCAACCGGAATCCTCACTACCACAAATCATCTGATCTTCCCCAAACCCTCAATTATGAAAAGATGGCGGAAGTGACAAAAGGCGTTTTTGAAGCCTTGCTGCAACTTGGGAAAGCCATTGAAAGACAACAGCCATAATACAACTCTTTTATTCTTCCTGCCCTGGGTTTTAATGGTCTAAAAATTGGCTTCCATTTTTTCAAAATGGCGACATTCTGTTTGGAAACATGGATACGATCAGGTCTGACGCGGGAAAACCACTGAGAGAAAACTTTACCTTGAAATAGAACACGTGCTTTCTTTTAAACAGATTTCCTCTTCCTATATTGCCTTGTCAGCTTTTTGAAAATTTCAGGACACCTGAAGCATGTGTGCGAAGAGGGTCGCCAAACCCAGAAAGCTCATGAAACCAACAATGTCAGTCACGGTTGTTAAAATAATCGATGAGGATTGTGCCGGATCCTGTCCGACAGATTGTAACAGGATGGGAATAAGCGCACCCGACAAACCGGCGATGACCATGGAAAAAATCATGGACGCGGCAATCACAAGGGCCAGGCCCATTGACGACATCCACCAATACACCACAAAGCCGGTTGTCAGGGCGATGATCACGCCATTGAAAAAACCGACCGCCACTTCCTTTGCGGCCACTCGAAACCAATGCCGCGCCCGGATTTCACGCAGTGCCAAACCACGCATGGTCACGGCCAGAGCCTGAGAACCGGTATTGCCCGACTGTCCCGCAACCACGGGTAAAAATATGGCCAGGGCCGTAAACTTTGCAATTGTGTCTTCAAAAAGACCCACCACTGTGGCCGCAAGAAAAGCCGTGGCGAGGTTAATTTCCAACCAGGGCAGGCGTTTTAAAATGGCAAAGGAAACCTTGGAGAGCGCCCGTTCGTCCCGTCCAGCACCAAACATCGACTGCAAGTCCTGACTCGCATCCTGCTGAGCGGCGACCACCAGGGCGTCGTGACGAATGACCCCCAATAACTTGCCGTCTAAATTAGTAACCGGGAGCGTGGCCACCTTGCGATCCTCCAAAAGCTGTACGATGTCTTCTTTTGGATCCAGCATGTGGACGGTCACAGGGTCGCGCTGAAGCAGTTCCTCCAATGGCTGTGAAGGCTGTGCCACGGCAACGTGCTGCAAGGGCACTGTGCCGATAAGAATACCCTCTTCATCCACCACACACAGGTCAATAATACGCCGGTCACCAATGGCTCGAATGTGGGTGAGCACTTGCGCGATCGTGTCGCCGGGTTTAAAGACCGTGACACGCGGGTCCATAAGATAGCCCGCAGTTTCGGGCGGATAACTAATGAGTTCACGGTATTCCTTCGCTAGATTCTCTGGTAACAGGGCCAGTCGTTTCTGAATCAAGGTTTTGTCGAGTCGGGCCAGAATCACCGCACCCTGAACCGGATCGAGTTCGGAAAAAAGACCCATAAAAAACAGATCCTTCATGCCGGAAAGCACTTTGTCCGCGACATCGGGGTTGAGATGAATAAACACCTTTGCGGCAACAGACACCTTTTCGGTTTGCAATAAACGCAACACCTCGTTGACCGGCAAGGCATTTAAATGTCCCGCCGATTCACTTGGGTAACGTTTAAAAAATCCGTGGATCAGCACCTGATCCGCCTTTAATGTGCTGTTAACCATGCGTCGCGCCTCCTTCGTCTCTGGGTTCTTCCTTGCTTTCCGGATTCATGACCCAGACTGCCCCTTTAAAAAAAGCGGCCAGACCAATCCAGTACAATTCCCCCAGCACTCTTCCCGTATCCTGAGACGGCTCGACTGGCTTTACTCCTTGCAGTTCAAGCTCGAGACGTCGAAGGGTCTGATAATCAATCACGCCTAAAAAAATACCGTCGTCATCGACGACAGGCAATTCGTGATAAAGCTGCCAATCAGGATGGGCCAAAATGCCTTCCCGGCTCAAATTGGGAGACAAGCGGCCCACGCCCGTGTGCGTGAGGGAAGAAAGGTGGTGGTCAGGCGTAGACAGCATGAGTTCTCGGGTATCGGTCATCCCTAGAAAATGATGCGCCCTGTCCGTCACGGGAATGTGATAATACAGGTGTTTTGGATCCTTTAAAATCCAGTCCAGGGCTTCCTTCGCGGTTAAATCCCCGAAAAGCGTAAAGGTTTGCGGATTCATCAGTGCCCCCGCAGTATTTTCGGGATAATGCAACAGCAACGCAAGCGATTTGGCGATTTCATCCGGCAGCTTGTTGACGAGTGCCCAGCACTTCACTGATTCCATGCGTCTCAGCATGGCTGCGGCGGGTTCAATGGACATTTCGGCAATCATCGCGGCGGCCTTCTCTTTATCCAGCCCTTCCAAAACCGCGACCGCTTTTAAAGACATGATTAACTCAAAAATTCTTGCAGCCAACGCAGGAGAAAGTGATTCGATAAACGCCGCGATATCCGTTGCCGGGAGCGCCTCCAGCCTTTTTACTGCCTCTGTCGGGTGGGCTTTTACGAACCGCTGGGAAAGCATCGATTCGCTGCTCATGGCGAATCGTCCTTTGACAACAGGATGGAATGTTCCTGATTAAATTTGTGAGCCGGCATGCAAATTTGCCCTTCGGACCCTTCCAGAATCACCGCTAGTGGGGTGATCTCGATAATTCTTCCTTCAAAATTTTCAATGCGAACACGATCACCTTTTTTATAGAGCTTTTGCAGGTAATATGAGGCGAGAATATTGTTCACCGAGGATTGCGCCCCCAAGCCAAAGGACAGTGAAATACCCAGAAACAATGCGCCCATCACAATCATGACCAGGCTTTCCAACAAGGTAATGTCGATGCCAATTAAATCGATACCGATTAAGAGGGTAACGAGTAGTACCGCAAATTGAACGAGTTTGCCTAGAAAAATGCCGTAGGCCATTCCAGCCGTACTCACAGCGGCTGTCGTAAAATCCCGGAGAATTACTCCCCCTGTAATACCTGCAATGGTAATCAAGGTCGCCGACAGGATTTTGGGCATGTAGCCCACCAGTCCGCTCAGCCAGGTGGTCACCACGGGCAAACCCAATGTTTCTGTGGCGACGGTCAGGAAAAAGAGGATGAATATCCAGTACAGAATACCGCCCAACACCTTGGGGATGGGTTTTTGTTCGATGTAGACTTTAAAACGTGTACTGATATTCTGATTGGGAATCAACCGGGGCAGTTGTCGAACGAGGCGAATCACCAGCACACGAATGAAGTGTGCCACCACCAGACCAATTAGAAAAATAAAAACCGCAACAAAAAGCTGCGGTAAAAACGCGAAGGCACTCTCTTTAAAATGAGTGAGAATGCGAAGCAGATCCTCCAAAACTTTATTGCTGTCCATACCTTTTCTCCGTCATTGCTTCAGCACCCTTAAACTGCTGTGAGCTCACAACCCCTTGGAAATATTCTTAAAACCTCGATCATTTATACAGGCTATGAACAAAGGCATTCAATCAATTATTTTTATCACATTCTATTTCACTCAAAAGGGACAAAGCTTGAGTCGTCAGGCCCGCGCAAGTGAAAACCCGTTCTACCATCAATCAGCAACAATCCGGGGTCATTCCGCAGGAGCGGTACAATCGCTGGAGTACCTCACCAGTAGCGCCGGTTAGCGGGCAAGTTCACGCATGAGGAGCTTACGAACGGCCTTGCAGGCCCCCTGTGTCAGGATAGATGTCGTATTGGGGAATTAAATCATAGCGGGCGGAGAAGATGGGAATGGACAAATGGAAAGCTCAAAATATTCTGAGGAATTTAAGAAGGCTGTTGTGGGGAAGTTATTGAATCGAGGGACAC
>JAJDBT010000018.1 GCA_029261215.1 Nitrospirota bacterium
TTATTGCTCGGTGGGTTGTTGTTGACGCTTAAGCTTGCTTGGATCATTTCTCCTCCTTTTTCTTCGGAAAAAGCAGGATGGATCATGATCCTCACAAATCCTAGGAATCAATCACTTTTGTTACGTATAGCGGGAAGTAATAGGTAGTATAAAAAATCTCGATCAAGTAAATCAGCATTTGGTTTTAAAGGATAAATATCAGCGCTGCAAAGCCCATCAAAATTAGGCCTTACCACTTTCATTAAATATGGTCGGATCTTGCTATACAATACCATTTGTTCGTCAAAAACAAACTTTCCAGATTTCAACCCTTCATCTCTAGCAGTCTGAACCTGAATCAATTCACCTGTCATCGAAATTATATTCCCTGCACCCACATGCTGAAGATCAATATATTCCTCGTCCCGCGGGTCAATTAATTTCGAGGTAATACTGCAAACATCACTTAGCTGTTTCTCAAGCCATCCTACATCTCGAGTAGTAAATACCAAATTCAAATAGCTTTCAAACAACTCACGGGCATTGGCGAGGTTTTTTTCGGTATTGGCAATCGCTGTATCGATTCCGGCAAAGGCTTCATCGAGAATGGCGACGATGCGTTTTTGTTCACACAAACTAGGCAAAGGTATTTTGAATTTATTCATATCAGTCTTGGTTACATGTCTTAACCCAACTGCACCTTTTACATTTTTTTCAATTTCAGCAGTAACAAAGCGCAACACATAGAATGCATATATACGATCAATATCACTGCTTAATCCGACTTTGAATATATGTTGATTTAGCGCTCCTTTTCCTCGTTTCCATAAGTGTGGTCCAAAAGAAGAACCTACTGTACCTGACCAAGAAAAAAGTAAATCCCCATCATTAACCTCGATTTTTTGGTCGTATTCCCCATCAAAATAATTGAACTCAGCGTTTTTATTATTCAGGTTTTGAATTCTAATAATTGGCAACCCAGACGAACGCCATTCAGTTTTTTTAAAAGCACGTCCATTTTGAAAAGTGCAAATCTCCCCAAGCTCAACTTTTGGTAACTCTCTCACAGCAACATCCCCCGAATCCCTTCGAGTATTTCTTCACTCTCTGCATCCAGTGTCTCAATCTCGTTGATAATGACTTCGGGATCACGCAGGGGATCTTCTTCCACCTTGTTGGGATTCTTCACTGACAGGTCATAGCCTTCCTGTTCAACAGCACCGATGTTTACTGTCCAGGATTCATCGGAATCGGCAAAGCTGGTTTGCAGTTCGACAAATTCTTTCAGGTCATTGTCATTAAGCGGATTGGTCTTGCCCATGCTGCGGCCAGGGTCGAGGTGGTAGTACCAGATCTTACGCGTTGGTGCGCCCTTTTCAAAAAATAGCACCACGGTTTTTACACCGGCACCCAGAAACGTACCGCCGGGGCAATCGAGGATGGTGTGCAGGTTACAGCTTTCCAGCAGTTCCTGTCGCAGTGCCTTGGATGCGTTGTCGGAATTCGATAGAAAGGTATTTTTAATGACGACCGCCGCACGGCCACCAGCCTTGAGATTCTTGATGAAGTGTTGCAGAAACAGGAATGCGGTCTCGCCAGTTTTGATCGGGAAGTTCTGCTGAACTTCCTTGCGCTCTTTGCCGCCAAAGGGTGGATTGGCGAGGATGACATCGTAACGGTCTTTTTCCTGAATATCGCTGAGGTTCTCGGCCAGGGTGTTGGTGTGAATGATGTTGGGCGCTTCAATGCCATGAAGGATCATATTCATGATGGCAATGACATAAGCGAGGCTTTTCTTTTCCTTGCCGTAGAAGGTTTGTTTTTGCAAAGTAAGCAGCTGAGTGGTGCTGAGTTCGCCTTGCCGCAGATAATCATAAGATTCGCAGAGGAAGCCGGCAGAGCCGCAAGCACCATCATAAATGCGCTCGCCAATTTTCGGCTGAGTGACCTGAATCATAGCGCGAATCAGTGGCCGGGGCGTGTAATATTCTCCCCCATTGCGACCGGCATTCCCCATATTTTTGATTTTCGCTTCGTAGATATGAGAAAGCTCGTGCTTCTCTTTTTGCGAACGAAAGCGCAAGGCATCGATGTATTCCAAAGCGTCACGCAGGGAATAACCACTGTTGAATCGGTTTTTGATTTCGCTGAAAATCTCGCCAACCTTGTATTCAATGGTGTCCGGGCCGGTGGCGCGTTGCTTGAAACCTTTCAGATAAGGAAAGAGATTGTCGTTGATGTATTCGATTAGATCAGGGCCTGTCTGGGCATGGTTGTGATCAAACTCCCCGTCTTCTGTTTTGGGTGCCGCCCAGCTCGACCAGCGATGTTCATCGTCGATAATGGTTTGATAAGACTTGCCTGTCAGTTCGGCTTGCAAAGCCTTTTCCTGTTCCAGATCATCCAAATATTTAAGAAACAGCATCCACGAAGTCTGCTCAGTGTAATCCAGCTCGGTGGTACAACCCGCCTCTTGTCTGAGCACGTTGTCTAAATTATTAAAGGTTTGTTCAAACATTTATGTGAGGGTTCCTTTCTAAAAAAAGAGGAAGTTAACTTTGTTCTAGAATTACGCCGCAACCCGTCGCACTTTTGAAAGCGCGTCGGCACACTTTGCCCTGGCTTCTTCCAGGGCATAATCCGTTTGCAAACCCATCCAGAATTGCTCCGATGTACCAAATGCACGGGCGAGACGTAGGGCGGTATCGGCTGTGATGGCGCGTTTTTTCAATACGATTTCATTAATGCGACGCGGCGGCACATCGATGGCGCGTGCCAGCGCATTTTGACTGATCGACATCGGTTTTAAAAATTCTTCAAGCAACACTTCCCCCGGATGAATATTGGGGAGTTTTTTAGCTTTTTTTATAAGCATTGATCCTTCATTTGGCCAGCACGCGCCATTGATTTTTATTGAAAGAGTTCTTAATTTTCGGCTGAGTGTACTGCTTAATGGGATGAAGATCAAGATGGCGGCTTTGCACTGTTTCTCCATTTTAATCTTGCGAATGTGCGCGCCCTCCCCTACACTTTTAAAGTCACACAATGAAAGATCCTGGTTTTTTTGAGAGGATCTAAAAAAACGCTGTCTTTGCACCATCAACCTGGAAGGTGTCTATGATTCGGCATTCAAAACAAATAAACCCCCTCATACTGATTGCCCTGGTTTTTGTAAGCTATACAGAAAACCGCCTTGAAATCGCGCATGCCCGCGCCGATTTACCCCCGCTCGCCCGTCAAGTACAAGAAGACCGTGCAGATGACCCGAAGGCCTGGCGGCGGCAGGGCATCAAAAAAATGAATCAGGGGCGCTTTGAAGAAGCCCTTTCGTCCTTTAATCAGGCAATTTTATTGAATGGGAAAGACCCGGAAGCCTGGAACCTTAAAGGGGAAGCCCTGCGCAAGCTGGACCGCGATAAGGAGGCGCTGGCGGCCTTTGAAAAGGCGCTGGAGATACGGCCCAAGTTGACGCGGGCCATGCACAACAAGGGCGCGGTGCTGCAAGGCCTGGGCAGAATGAAAGAAGCACTTGAGGTTTATGAGGTGTTAATCCGTCGAAATGCAAGCGACGCGAAGGCCTGGCAAGGAAAAGCGGAAGGGCTGTTTTTCATGGGTCGGACTTTTGAGGCGCTGGATGCGGTTTCACAGGCGCTGGAGATTAATCCGATGCTTCAAGACGCGGCCAGACTCAAGGAAAAACTGGAGTCAAAAATTCAAGATCAGCGCTTTAATCTTTAAATCGGCAAAAAGGCATGTTGTTGGTTTTTGGATATGAATCGAGAAGAGATTTAAACCCAGTTTTCGAGTTTTAAGCTTTTGACTTTTTTAAAATGTTTTTGATTATTACTCACCAAGATGGCCTTAAGGCTCAAGGCATGCGCGGCGATCATCAAATCCATCGCTCCAATGGATTTCCCCTCTCCCTCCAAATGTGTGCGAATCACAGCATAGTGTTCTGCGGCGGCCCTATCCCAGGGCATGATGGCCAAATGTCGGGAGAAATCGTCTATAATCGGGCGATTGATCTTTTTGGAACTGGAGCGTTCAACGCCGTAAAGTAACTCGGCATAGGTGACGATGGAGATACAAACCTGCTCCATCTGCAATTTTTTAAAGTGGTTCAGGACATGGATGGGACGCTCACGGAGTATATAGCTGCACATGTCTGTATCGAGCATATAGTGCTTCATCCGAAGAGTATTCGTTTTTCGGGTTCCGGATCGAGACGTTCGGCCATGAAATCTTCCGTCGGACGGGCTTCAGAGGCAAAAAAATCTTCCCACGATTCAGGCCTGGAGGACAAAATCACCTCATCGCCTTCTTTACGGATAAAGACTTCATCGCCTTTAAAACGAAATTCCTTGGGCAAACGAACGGCCTGGCTACGACCCGTGGTAAAGAGTTTTGCAGTTTTACTCACTGAGATTCACCCCCTAAACATCAAAAACAATACATATCTTCATATATATCATATCATGTAGTGCATCAATGGGAATGTGATCGATAAAATGAATTCGTCCTCGATTTATTCGTCCTTTTCAAGCTTCTTCCACCCTGTCCAACCTGCCAGTAATAACAAAAAGCCCATCACCAAATAAAGCGAGGCCAGATGCAGATGCGCCCGTGGATTGGGATCGTTTTCGGGGTGAAACCACACTCTTTGCCAGCGGTTGCCCCACCAGAGAATATTAAAAATCGCAGTCGCCATCAAAATGGTGTAATGCCGAGCGATGACTTTATTGCCTTGCCGGGCCATCCAAAGCAGAAACACACCAATGCTAAACGAGGTGAGTACGATGAAAAGATCCACAAATGAAAATCGGTCTGTCCCCCACCGCGTAAAAAGCACATACAAGCGAAAAGCCCACGACAGAAAAATAATCAAACCCGAAATACTCAACAACCAACGTACTTTTTTAGACATCATCCCTTTTCCCTAATCCCATGTGTAGGGGCGGGTTTCAAACCCGCCCTAAATACCGACAGACCCACCCTAAATATTCGTTTCTAATGACCAATAAACCCATATTGCATGAAAAATACCCTCAGATATTGGGCAGGTTTAAAACCTGCCCCTACATTGAACATTAGACCGTTCTAACCTCTCCCTACGACAAGGAATCATCCAAACCCGATCAATGGGCTTCGGCCCAGTTTTTTCCGACGCCGACATCGACGGTGAGGGGGATTTTGAGCTGGACGGCCCCTTCCATCAGGGTTTTAACTTTTTCTTTCATCAAAGACACTTCGTCTGCGGGCACGTCAAAAATAAGTTCATCGTGGATTTGCAGGGTCATCAGGCTCTTGACCTGGGCATCGGCCATCCAGCGCCAGATATTGATCATGGCGACTTTAATGATATCCGCCGCGCTGCCTTGCAAGGGGGTGTTGGTGGCTAAACGCTCCCCGACCCCGCGTGTGAAGCTGTTGGTGCTGGCGAGTTCCGGGATATCTCTTCGGCGACCAAAGATCGTGGTTACGTAGCCCAAGTCGGTCGCATCTTTCAGGATGTGATCGAGAAAGACCCGCACGCCTTCGTAGAGCGCAAAATAGCGGTCGATATACCCTTTCGCTTCGGGCATGGAAACGCCGATGTTGTTGGCCAACCCAAAGGGGCTGATGCCGTAAATGATGCCAAAATTGACCGATTTTGCCGCCCGCCGCATGTCTTGCGTGACATGGTCTTTAGGGAGGTCAAACAGCTCCATGGCGGTGCGGGTGTGTACGTCGTCCCCATTTTTAAAGGCTTCCAGCAGTTTTGGGTCTCCCGAAAGATGCGCCAAAAGACGCAGCTCGATCTGGTTGTAATCCGCCGAGAGCAGGACATTGCCCGGCGCGGCGATAAAGGCTTCGCGAATACGCTGCCCCATCTCGCCGCGAATGGGAATGTTTTGTAAATTGGGCTCGGTGGAAGAAAGCCGACCTGTGGCGGCGACGGTTTGATTCAGCTGGGTGTGAATGCGTCCGGTCAGCGGGTGCACGAGTTTAGGCAGGGCATCGACATAGGTCGATTTGAGTTTCACGATTTGGCGGCTGTTTAAAATCTCTGCGGGCAAGGGATGTTTGAGTGACAGTTGTATGAGCACGTCTTCGTTGGTGGAGTAGCCGGTTTTTGTTTTTTTAAGGGGTGTAAGGCCTAAACGGTTAAAGAGGATATCGGCCAGTTGTTTTGGGGAATTGATATTAAACTCACCGCCTGCGAGTGTATATATTTTTTCGGTGAGGATCGCCAGCGTTTCTTCGAGTTCCTGAGACATGGTTTTCAGCAAGGCGGTATCGATTTTGACGCCGTTTTGTTCGATATCAGACAGGACAAAGATGAGCGGGGTTTCCATATCATTAAAAAGTGTTTTCAGTCCCTGCGCCTCAAGCCGGGGGGCCAGTTTTTGAGACAAACGCAAAATCACATCGGCTTCGTGGCAGCATTTTTTAGCGAGGCTTTCACTCGACGTATCGGGTGCTGAGAAGAGGGTCTGCTCTTCAGAGTTCATTTGTTCCTTGAGGTATTCCTGAGCAAGGACTTCGAGGGAATAGTCTCTTCGTGTGGGACTGATCAGATAAGCGGCGATTTTTATATCAAACAATTTTCCCAAAAACGGGATGCCGTGGCGTTTGAGGACCGTCAAAACGGGCTTGAGGTCATGTCCGTAAAACAGGATTTTTGGAGAGGCGAAGCATTGCTTTAAAAGATCGGGAAAGGCCGTTTCTGCCTGAAGCGGCAGATAATAATGCTGGCCCGAAGGTGTGGCGAATGCGAAGCCCAGGGGCGCGGCATTCATGGCGTTGCTTTCGGAGGATAAGAGTGTGAATGCGACGGCACCGTTTTTTTTAATCTCTGAAACCAGTGCAGGCAGTTTTTTTTCATCAATGATTTGATAGCTCAGTTCGGGCGTTGCCGGGCTGGGAACGAGTTCTTTTAAAAGATTATAAAACTCAAGCTCTTCGCAGAGCGGCACGAGCTGACCTGCATCTGGGGCCTGGGTTTCAAAGCGGTGCAAGTCGAAATCCATGGGGCAATCGGTTTTGATGGTCGCCAGATCCCGGCTGAGCCGGGCGCGCTCGGCTTCGGATTCAAGTATTTCGCGTTGTTTTGGGCGGTTGATTTCGTCTATACGGGACAAGAGGTTTTCAATGGTGCCAAAGTTTTGAATCAACTGCATCGCTGTTTTTTTGCCAATACCTTTAACGCCCGGAATATTATCGACCGCATCCCCCATGAGCCCCATCATTTCGACGATTTGATTGGGCGCAATGCCAAATTTTTCCTGAATGCTTTCTTCTGTATAACTTCGATCCTTCATGGAGTCATAGACAATGACCTTTGGGGTAATCAGTTGATACATGTCTTTATCGCCGGTGACGATGGTGACATCCAGCTTTTCCGCCTCCCCTTTTTTTGCCAGCGTGCCAATCAGATCATCTGCTTCGAGCCCCACTTGCTGGATCAGGGGAATTTGAAAGGCTTCGACCATTGAATGAATATAAGGGATTTGCTGCCGCAGCAGATCTGGCATGGGCGGACGGTGGGCCTTGTATTCGGCATACATTTCATTGCGAAAGGTGTCCCCTTTTGCATCAAAGGCGATGGCCAGATAGTCTGGTTTTTTTTCGTTGATGATTTTCAGGAGCATTTTTGTAAAACCATAGGTGGCATTGGTGGGCAGCCCCGCAGTATTTGAAAGTTCCCGAATCGCGTAAAACGCCCGATAAATGTAGGAACTTCCGTCGATGATAAAGAATGTCTTGGCCATCTTGCCCCTCTCTGCCTTTGAAAAAGGGATTATGATACAGTGGGCTGAAAAAGCTGTCAATTTTAGGACTCGGGATGAAATCCTCCGTTGCCAAACGCTAGACCAGATGGTAAGCTGGTATAATCATTGCCACAGGATTTCGTAATATGTCACTCTTGAAAGTAGCAAAACTCGGTAGCCCCATCCTCAGAAAAATCGCTGAACCCGTCACAGCGGAAGAATGCAGAACAAGTGAATTCCAACACTTTATAGACGATATGATCGACACCATGGAAAAACTGGATGGGGTCGGTTTGGCCGCGCCTCAGGTTTTTAAATCTAAACAAGTGGTGGTTTTAAAATCTCGCGGCAACGTCCGTTATCCCGATACGCCTGATCTGCCTCTGCTCGTCTTGATTAATCCAGAGCTGACTGAGCCTTCAGATGATTTGATCGAAGGATGGGAAGGCTGTCTCAGTGTGGATAATCTGCGTGGCAAGGTGAAGCGGCATGCAAAGATGACGCTTTCCGGATTTGATCGAAATATGACGCCGCTGTCATTTGAGGCAGAAGGTTTTTTTGCTGTTGTGTTACAGCATGAAATTGATCATTTAAAGGGTAAAGTGTTTTTAGACCGCATGGATGATTTTTCTACCTTGACCCATCTTGCCGAGTTCGAGCGCCATTGGCTGTCCCCTGTTGAGACCGTATAATTATGAAATTAGAAGACAAGCTTTTCCTTGATCAATATAAAGTCGATTCAGAACCCCACCTTAAAATAAAAATCCCGGATGTCTGTCTGGAATGCGAACACAAACAATGCACCTGGGTGTGTCCGGCGGGGGTTTATAAGTGGGATGAGGACAGCAAAAAGATTATCGTGGGATGGGAAAACTGCATGGAAATGGGCGCCTGTGTGGTTGCCTGCAATGAATATGACAACATTGAAATGCACTACCCAAAAGGGGGCTATGGGATCTCTTATAAATTCGGATAAATTGTACCCGCCCACACGTTGTCGCCGCAATCATGTGAACGCGAACGCACTTTAACGATAGACCTCCTGAACGGATACCATGCGAATCACGATCAGCATTCAGCGTTTTAACCCCGAACTTGATGTAAAACCCCATCTTCAGGATTTCTGTATTGAAGCAGGCCGTGAAACGACGGTGCTGCTTGCCCTCATTAAAATCAAGGAAGAAATGGACGGCTCGCTTTCCTTTCGGGCCTCTTGCCGCGCTGCAATCTGCGGATCGGATTTAATGATGATTAACGGGATTCAAAAGCTGGCCTGTAAAACACCCGTGCTTGAAGAGTTTACCCATCACAAAAAAATCGTGATCGGCCCCATGGCGAATATGCCGGTGATCAAAGATCTGGTGGTTGATATGGATCCATTTTGGAAAAAAATCAGGGCCATCACGCCTCATGTTGTTTCCCAAAATGTAGATCAACCCACTTCAACTTCAGCACTCAAAAACATTCAGGAAGAACTCCACAATGCGGATGCCTGCATTATGTGCGGCGCCTGTCTTTCGGCCTGTAACACCTTTGAAGTCTCTTCCGATTTTTTAGGGCCCGCCGCCCTGGCCAAGGCCTATCGTTTTCAGGTAGACCCCAGAGATGAAATCAGGACTGAGCGGCTTGAATCCCTTCAAGAGGAGAATGGTATTTGGGATTGTGTCCGCTGTGTTTACTGTGTTCAGGTCTGTCCTAAGGATGTCGCACCGATGGAGCAAATTGTGCGTCTGCGCCAGAAATCCATCGCATCGGGTTTTACCGATTCCATTGGGGCAAAGCACATTACGGCCTTTGAAAAAGTGGTCGGAGAAGAAGGCCGATTAAATGAAACAAAACTGCCGCTCCTCATGACCTGGGGAAATTTTGGAAAAATGATCCAAATGATTCCCATGGGGCTTAAAATGCTGCTGCATGGAAAATCCCCCAATCCTTTTGCGCCCGCACCTCCGGGCCATAAAGAAGTTCGCGCGATCTTCAAGGAGAGAAAAAAATGAAATATGCCTATTACCCCGGTTGCGCCGGAAAAGGGGCGACACCCGAACTGCATCAATCCACAATGAAAGTAGTCGAAGGACTCGGCATTGAAGTCGTCGAACTCGACCGATTTAACTGTTGCGGTGCGGGCGTCATTGGTGAAGCCGATCCTGATTTGGCTTATCTGCTCAATGCACGAACGCTGGCCACAGCTGAAGCATTGGGTTTGGATATTATGACCGTCTGCGGCACTTGCCAGGGCGTACTCGGTGGGGCCAATAAACGACTTCAAAAAGACAAAGACTTACGGAATCGGATCAATCAAAGCTTGAAAGCCTCAACCGGCCTTGAGTATCAAGGCACCGTGACGGTGAAACATCTTCAATGGATTTTAGTGAAAGATTTTGGGGTTGAAGCCTTGAAAAAGTTTGTTACAAACCCTTTAACGGATATTTCCATTGCCCCTTTTTATGGCTGTTATATTTTACGACCCGAATCCGCAACAGGCTTTGATGATTGGGAAAACCCCCAATCACTTGAAAAACTGATTAAGACCATCGGAGCTTACCCCGTGGAATATGATGATCGCACCAAGTGCTGCGGTTTTCCGGTCTTTCTTGAAAAAGAAGAGATTGCGACAGGGATGGTTGAAAAGCGCGTCAGCTCCGCAAAAAAAGCCGGTGGAGATGCGATGGTCACCCCCTGCCCGCTTTGTCATATGGGACTGGATTTTAACCAGAAAAGCGCGGAAAAAATACACCAGGAAAAAGAAGGCGCCAATAAACGGCTAGACATGCCGATACTGCACCTGCCGCAGCTTATTGGTTTGGCTATGGGATTTTCCCCCGAATCGCTTGGGATGAAACACCATCTGGTATCGACTGCACCGCTTATTCAAAAAATCAATTAAAAACCCAGTTTCTTCAATCATTCAATAACAAACAAAATAGATAAACAGGAGCGTTCATGTCAGAAGAAAAAGCAGTGATACTTGAAGCGGGCGATGACGCGCCGCTTTTTACGCTCCCCTCAGATCGTGGGGAGGATGTGGTCCTGAAGTCCTTTCGCAATCAGAAAAATGTGGTACTCTATTTTTATCCAAAAGACAGTACGCCGGGCTGTACGACCGAGGCCTGTGATTTTCGAGATTCAAGTGCCGCATTGGAAAAACTGGATACCATTGTGTTGGGTGTGAGTAAGGATTCGGTCGCATCTCATAAACGCTTTGTTGAAAAACAAACGCTTAATTTTCCCCTGCTCAGCGATGAGAACGGGGAAATTTGTAAGGCTTACGGAGTCTACCAGCTGAAGAAAAATTATGGCCGGGAATATATGGGAATTGTGCGTTCGACCTTTATTATTGGAAAAAATGGTAAACTCATTGAAGCCATTTACGGGGTAAAAGTCAAAGGCCATATCGACAAGGTTCTTTCATTGATTCAAGCGGTCTAAGCCTTGAAAAATATAAAAAAAGGGCATTTTAAAAAAATTGACAACCCAGAAAATGCCATGCTATATACAAACAACATTTTTGAACATCTTATGAAGGAGGAGAAAGCAATATGGCACTTTTGATTACGGACGAATGCATTGCATGTGCGGCTTGTTTGCCAGAATGTCCGAACGAAGCAATTTTTGAAAATTTGGGCGATTGTGAAGCCGAAGGCTTAAAAGTCACAGGTGAGGAAGAGGGCGAAGACGCTGAAACACAAATGTCCTATGTTGATGGCGACAACATTTACGTGATTACCTATGAAAGGTGTACGGAATGCGTCGGTCACTTTGACGAGCCACAATGTGCGGCCGTCTGTCCTGTATCAGATTGTTGTATTTCTGATCCCACTTATCCGGAAACTGCGGAAGTCCTGTTACAGAAAGCAATTGACCTGAATCCAGATAAAGAAATTGATGCAGATAAGGTCTGGAGCGGCGTTCGCGGCTAAGCCGACTGACACAAGGTACTTTAAAGGCCGGAAGTTTCCTAGAAACCTCCGGCCTTTTTTTGTTTTTGAGATGCTCAAAAAGAGCATCTAGATTCTGTTTTTATAAAATAAAACCAGATCTCGTATTGAGAGAATCCCGACAACCTTTTCTCCGTCTTTGACGACCAGGTGGCGGATGCCATTTTCCGCCATGCAATCATTCGCTTCTTTAGCCGTTTGATCAATATCGATGGTGATAATCGGCTGACTCATGATGGTTTCAACCTTTGTCGTATCTGGGTGCAAGCCTTCGGCAATCCCCTTGCGAACAAAATCGACATCACTGACAATTCCGATCATGTCTTCTCCCTCGCTAACGACGAGCGAACCCACACCTTTATTCCGCATCTGTTTTGCAGCTTCTCTCAGGTTTGCCTTTGGGGAAATTTGTTCGATATGCGTATGCATGAGCAAGGCCAATGGCGTCATTTTATCCTCCAAAACAAAGTGAACATTCGTCTTTTTTAAAGCCTCAGAATATAACATAATATGTCAAGAATCAATTGATCCTCCTGAATCGCCTCTCCCCCAGCTCAATAACGAAGTGCAGTACTTGGAAGAGCGGAAAGGCTATCCTAGGTGTCTATGGCCAAACAATATAAGCACCTGACCCTGTCAGAAAGAGACCAGATCACAGGGATGTGATATGAACACAAATTTTTAGGGGAAAGGGAGCTCTTGCCCTCGGGCGGAGCAAGAGCTCCCTTTCCCGAGAGGTCAAACGAAACGCTTCTCCCGAATATAAACTTTATCTATCGTATCGAGCGCATGGACGGTCCGAGGCAAGAAATAAACAAAGTCGTTCTCGCCCTCGATTCAAAAATGGTCAAATCGTCTCATTTGTAGAGACCAAACGCAAAGCGGGCTGGTCTCCCGAACAGATCGACGGAAGACTTCCCAAGACGCCCGCCCGTTCCGAGTGGATCAATCTTCTCAGGCGTGTGCACCCCCAAAAAAATGAGTGCCACTTCAAAGTAGAAGATTTCGTCATTGATAGGCCTCCTGAAATTCATACGGGGTTCTATTTCCCAAAGACTCACGAGGGCGCTCTGGATTATACTCATACAGCTACCGTGTTCTTCTGTCTCTGACTTCATCCAAATCTGAGAAAGGAATATGCTTCAATTGGGTCGATCGTCTCTGTACAATTCTATCGTGTGTTATGGAATAACGAAGACTCAAGGCGGATTTATTGGTAGAGGGGTTTGAATGCCCTTCCTGGGAAGTGGGGAATCAAGATACACGACCGCTTAAAAACCTGGGTTGAGTTTTGGAATGTACGAACTGAACAAAAATTCTATAAATACCCTTGAGGACGCTTATCAAGTGGATCAACTGCAAAAAACAAGACTAGCCTAGCTCAATGATGATCCTATCGATGGGGGCTGTCAGGTGATGACCCTGATTGTTCACACTACCTACAATTTGCATCCACCTTTAAAGGTATCCGCTGAAAAATTGAAGATAAGGAAACCCTCTTTATTGTCTTGTTTCGCTATAATTTTTAATTCGTTATTGGGGCCCGACCGCCTTGGAGAGCAATATTCAAAGATATAATAACTATTGGCTTGATTGTTGGTTAAGTCGGCGATATTTTCAAACGATTCTACGAGGTTTGTTGCAGTATTTGCTTCTTGAAACCCATTTCTTCCAAACCTTCTAAGCGTTTCTTTGTCAATTTCACCGCTGAGGCCAATCGTAAAGATCGCTAAATTATTCGGCGCAGTATCCACTGCTTTCTGGGCAAGGGCTTTTGTTGTTCGCCCAGATCGCTCTTGTCCATCGGTAAACAAAATAAGCGAACCCGCAGCCAAAACATCAACACGCGTATCCGCATTTATTTTATTTTCGATTTCATTAATGCCTTGAACAACAGCTCCGTACAAGTTCGTGGAACTATCCGTGCTGACGTCTTCTGTGAGCGCATTAATCGCATTTTTTAGCAGCTGCCGATCCGTTAAGTAGGCAGTTAAAAAAGTGATGTTTTGATTGCCATCAAAAAAAGCAATTTTCATTTGTAAATTGCCCTGATTATTTTCGGGGATGATTTGATCGATGAGCGCGACCGAAGCGGTTTTCAAAGATTGAAAACTCGTGCCCAAAATGCTGCCACTTAAATCAAGGAGAAGTAAGGTGCTGTAAACAAAATTACTGGGATCGGGAGTTACCTTTGGCTGCCCTTCCAGCAAGGAAATCGGCTCCGCATTCTCTAAAATAGTAAAATTCGTTTCAAGGCTTAGACCCACAACAGGCTTTCCATCATCTGTTTCTACCTTAAATGAAACAGAAACGACAGCGGGTAAGGAGGTGCTTGCTGCTTGTTGAATAAGCACTAGTTTCCCGAACTCAGAATCGTCACTTGAGCTCCCTCCGCAGCCAATCATCGTGGCTCCAACAATTACCGTGAATATTAAAGATCGTATGTTCATTTTTATCCTATTGAAATGTTTTAAGCGCCTTGGCTCTGCGTATTGAATGAGTACAAATTTTATAACCGTTTTTATTCTTTATCGGGTGACATCCTTGAAAGACAGAATATAAAAATATCAATGGACGTTACTACAACTGCTTTCCAAAACAATGCAGCATCCAATTTGAATAATAGTAACAAAAGAGTAACAGGATTAAGGTTCTGTAATCTACAAAATTCCACAAACAATGTGTCAAAGTTTGGTGATTACCGGTCAAACACTTACGCTAATGACTGTGGTTAAAAATGCCAACTTACTAGAAAAATGCCGAATTTTTACACTGTGTCGTTCATTTGATGTTGAATGTGGGCTCTTCAAAACCCAAGACTTAAGAAAATAAAGATCTTCTTGCCATTTATGAGTGCTTATAGGAAGATTCCTTTTTAACTCAAAAAAAGAGGTGTACGGGATGAAATCCTATCGAGAAGAATTGTGGTTTGAGGTTAAAACCAGAAGGGCCTACCTCAACATTACCGGCGAGGTGCAGTCCATCATCGATAAAAGCGGTATTCGAGAGGGATTATGTCTGGTCAATGCCATGCACATCACAGCTTCGGTTTATATCAATGATGATGAACCGGGTCTTTTAAAGGACTATGACGATTTTTTAGAGAGACTCGCGCCGCACGAACCCATCTCCCAATATCGACACAACCAGACGGGAGAAGACAATGGGGACGCCCATATCAAACGTCAACTCATGGGTCGTGAAGTCGTGGTAGCCATTACAAATGGCAAACTTGATTTCGGCCCCTGGGAACAAATTTTCTATGGTGAATTTGATGGGCGGCGACGGAAACGGGCACTGGTCAAAGTCATCGGTGAATAAGCCTTTATCTTATTGGGTTCTAAATTGCCAGATATCGCTTTGTGTAACGCCACCTTGATCGTCCTTTGCAACGACGCTCCAATAATAGAGTGTATTTGGGGCTAATCCCGTGACACTCCCGCTTTTATTGATCGGACCTGGAACAACCCCGCTACCACCGCCTCCGCCACTACAGGCCACCAGAACGGTGCCGGTTATGAGAAGCATCGCGATCACTTTTGTCATATTTTTTAATGTTCGTTTCTTTCCACAACCCAAATAAACGATCCCCAAAAGCACAAATCCGACCCCGTAGACATAACTTGTGGCGGTGCCAGAAGCGTGACCTTTGAGTGATGCGACCTGTTGCGCCGCACAATTGGCCGGATTCGGATTTTCACACACATAAAGATCATAAGTAACTGGATCTCCATCCGGATCGGTCGATAAGGTCCACTCAAAGGTTACATCTTGAGGCAAACCGATTTGCCCATTGGCCGGAAAGACCAGTGTGGGTTTGGAGGGTGGATTATTCACAATGGCCTGCAAGCCCGTTCCACTGACATTGAGGGTCACGGGATTTTCATCCGGGTCATTTGAAGGGATTTCGAGACTGTCGTTAAAAATAGCTGCAGTCGTAGGAGCAAATCGAATATCAAAGGTACAACTTTCGGAAAGGGCCAGTGTTTGATTAGAACAGAGGTCGTTTAAGACACTAAACGGTGTGGCAGAGAGCGTCAGCCCTGATATTGGAGAGATCACTAATGCCCCATCTCCAGCATTGGTAATTGTGACAATCTGAGTGGAAGCTGTCCCTGTCGTGATGTCCCCAAAAGGCACCTGTAAGTCAGCAACCGGAGAAACCGAATCGATCACAACAATATCAGAAACAATCGGTGCGCCTGTCCCGCTGAGGTTGATGGTAATGGCGCTTTCGTCCGGGTCATTTGAAGGAATATCAAAACTGTCATTTGAGGTTGTCAGATCCGATGGCGAAAAATGAACACCGAGTGAACAGTTCGTACTCGGCGTTAAAGTCTGACCAGAGCATGTGTCATTTTGGATCGAAAAAGGGGCAGAAAGTGTATTCGACTGGGCGAGCGTACCCACTATGAGGTCTGCATTGCCGTCATTGCTCAGTGTGATGAGCTGGATCGACTCTGTCCCCTCTGTAATATTGCCAAAAGGAAGAGACAGATCATTATTCGGCGCTACGCTGTCTGCAACGGTAATATCGGGCGTTGGGACTGGTGTGCCGGTCCCGCTCAGGTTGACAATGACCGGGTTTTCATCAAAGTCGTTTGAGGGCATATCAAAGCTGTCATTCGATGTGTTTTCGGCTGTTGGAGAAAATCGGACATTCAGTGTGCAATTTGCGGCGGGACTTAAAGTCTGTCCGGAGCAATTGTCATTTAATAGGCTAAAAGGGTCAGCAATCAGATCGACCTGTGCGAGCGTGCCGATCACCAGGTCGGCACTGCCGTCATTTGTAATCGTAAACGTTTGATCCGATGAAGTCCCCACCGTAAGGTTGCCGAAGGCAATCGTAAGATCATTGCCGGGGGCAATGCTATCCGTCACGGTAATGTCGGGTGTCGGCGTTGGCGTTCCCGTTCCGCTGACGTTGAAGGTCAAGGCGCTTTCGTCGGGATCGTCCGAGGGAATATCAAAGCTGTCATTTGATGTGATTTCGGCTGCAGGCGTATACCGGACATCCAGAGTGCAACTTGCGGCGGGACTTAAAGTCTGACCGGAGCAATTGTCGTTTAATAGGCTAAAAGGCGCAGCAATCAGATCAACCTGCGCAAGTGTGCCAATCACCAGGTTGGCACTGCCGTCATTTGTAATGGTCAGAAGCTTTTCTGAATACTCACCTATTGCGACGTTCCCAAAAGGGATGGTCAAATCATTAGCGGGCACCATACTATCGCTTACGGTGATGTCTGGCGTGGGAATTGGAACGCCCGTCCCAGTCAAAATAAAGGTCACAGAACTTTCATCCGGATCGTTTGACGGGATATCAAAACTATCGCTTGATGGGACCTCTGCCGTAGGAGAGAACCGCACGTTGACGGTGCAATTCCCAGAAGGAGTCAACGTTTGGCCGGAGCAATTATCCGTGATGATACTAAAAGGCACCGCCACACCATCAATCTGGGCAAGCGTCCCGATAACTAAATTAGCGCTGCCACTGTTCGTAATGGTCACCACCTGATTTGAAGCAGTCCCCACTGTGACGTCGCCAAAAGCGATTGTCAGATCATTATTGGGTAAAACGCTGTCTGTGACGGTGATGTCGGTATCAAAAGTCACATTACTGATTTTTGAAATAAAAGCCTCTGCGCCACCGGCATTACTGGATTGAATGGGAGCAACTGTCGGGAAATTACTGGATCTCGTATTTCCTGTCACATAAATGCTTCCGCTTGCATCAAGGGCGATGCCATACCCAATATCGGTCCCACCACCTCCAAGATAAGTCGAGAAGGCCAAAGATGAACCGATATCGTTTATCACTGAAATAAAAACATCAGTGCTGCCTCCTGCATGGCCTGCCTGTATGGACTGGGCTGTTGGAAAATCAGTAGAGGCGGTTTCCCCTATAATATAGGCGTTTCCTGAAGGATCGACTGCGATGCCATGACCGATATCATTCCCATTTCCTCCAAGATAAGTAGAGTAAACCAGCGCTGTCCCGGTGACATTCATCTTTGTGACAAAAAGGTCCCGGAACGGATTTTTCCCCTGGATGGGAGATGAGGTGGGAAAATTAACGGAATGGGTGTGACCTGTAATATAGGCATTACCAGCGGCATCCAGAGCAATGTCCTTGCCTTCATCTGTTGCCGCGCCGCCAAGATAGGTAGAATAATCATAAGCTGTTCCAGATGCGTTTATTTTTGTAACAAACGCATCTGAGAGGCCCAATGCAAAATCAGACTGAAAAGGGCTCACCGTGGGAAACGCGTAGGAGTTCGTTTTTCCAGTAATAAAGGCATTGCCACCGTCATCGACCGCAATCCCATAACCAAAATCATTTCCTTCTCCACCGACATACGTGGAATAGAGCAATGCCGAACCTGCGGCGTTAATTTTGCTTACGAATGCATCAAAAAAACCTGCGCGACTACCTTGAATCGGAGTGGATGTTGGAAAATTGCTCGAGTTTGTCCCTCCCACGATGTAGGCATTTCCACTCGCATCCACTGCAATATCACGTGCGGAATCAGAACTCTTATCGCCAAGGAAAGTAGAATAATCCAGGGCCGATCCTGCCGCATTGATTTTTGTTACAAATGTTTCAATACCTCCTTTGAGTGAGGCTTGAATCGGGTTCATCACAGGAAAATTGGGGGACAACGTTTCTCCCGTGATATACACACTCCCCGCACTATCAACATCAATACCCCAGGGCGTATCATTTCCGCTTCCCCCAAGATACGTGGTGTAAACAAAGGCTGTTCCGGCGGCATTTATCTTCGCCACAAAAATATCGTTTCCGCCTCCTAAAGCGCCTTGAATGGGTGCAGTAGTTGGAAAATCTGAAGAAGCCGTGATCCCCGTCACATAGGTATTTCCGGCGGCGTCAACAACAATACGGTGACCAAGATCGTCTGAGGCTCCGCCCAAATACGTAGAATAATCAATCACAGGATCGATGGTGAGCGGCAGGGATTTGTTGTAAGCGGCGACTTCAAAACCATAAACAAAAGCACTCTCGGAATCTGTGGGATGTCCTTTTAGTATTTTAAAAACGCCATCAATCTCAACCCGTTTCCCAGCAATTTCTTGGTAGATGTACGGCTTTTTCTGAACAAGCTTACCCTGCTTCAGTAAAATTTCGAGCGAACCGTCTTCTGTAATATTGAGGTCTTCTACCCCTTCGTAAGCGAGAGAAATCGTCGAAGGGTCAGCTCCCGGAGAGACAATAATGTCGTATTCTAATTGACGATTATTTCCGTAAAACTTCATGTCCACACCCTTGTAGACGTCCTGATACATGACACTGCGATAAGTGGAAAGATTTCGCTGCCATTGCGCTGGATCTTTCCCCATAAAATAGTTCACGCGGCTTTCCAGGGCTTCTGATGAGGTCATTTTTGGGTTTGTATTGGCATTTACGGGAAACAACCTGATCCGCTCTTCATGCTGAATCGCTTCGTTAACGTGAGCCTCTTCCATGAACTGAGCGTCTGCTGAATCCATTGTTCTGGAAAGATGGAGATGAATACCGTCTGCTTTAAAGTAGGTTGTATGCCCTTGTCCCTTTTCGTAATACTTGATGTTATCTGCAACTTGACCCTGATTTTGAATGAAATAGAGCGGGATATTGCCATAGTTGGAATGAAGTTTTTTATTTTGAATGGGAGGTTGATTCTTTTGTTCTGATTGACTGTCTTCTGCGCTTGAGAGCGGAATAAAGCTATTTATGGCAATCAACATGAAAATTAAAATATAGTTTAATTTTTTAAGCATTTCCCAACTCCCTGGTATAAGATCAATCTCTCTAAAACGAACTGTATAAAAAAATAACCAGTCAAATCTTAAGACCACGATGTCTTATAAAAATGTCGACTCTGACATCACATTAATATGTTACAACATATCTTTATATTGTCAAATTAAGGCACTCTAGAAGAGGAAGGGACCAATGCTTTGAAAAAATGGGATTCTAAGTTGTTAAAAGAATAAAGATTGAGTGATGTGGTCTTGATGAGTTGAACAAAATTTTTGAGTGGAGAGATTGATCAATTGGAAGGTTGTTTTATCTGAAGTTACTTAAAAGCGTCCTTTCCTGACTTTAAGAGTCAGGAAAGGACTTGATCCCTAGCGGGTCGTGAAATGCCAAACATCGCTTTGCACTTCTGCCCCTAAACTGTCTTTCGCAACGACGATCCAAAAATATTGTGTCCCCGATTGTAGTCCGACAACGGTCTCGTCGATATTGGGCCTTGAGCCCGCTCTTGACGGATTGTCATCACCAGAATGACAAGAAATCAAGAACGATGTCGTAATCATCAGCCCTAAAATGAACAGACCCAATCGTTTTCTATGGGCAGGTCCTCTCCCCCGGAGAAAGATAAATCCAATCAGGACAAAACCCAAGCCAAAACTTATCGACGTACTGTGCTTTATTTTTTGGAAAGAGGCTTCCAGGGTGGGCGCACAAACGAAGGGATTCGGGTCTTCGCAAACAAAGAGGGTGTACGTCACAATATCTCCCTCGGGATCAATGGAAGGTTCCCACTGAAAGGAAAGATTGTTAGAGACTCCCGTTTCTCCATTAGCAGGCGAAAGTAAAACGGGCTTAGAGGGTGGGTTATTCACAATGGATTGCAGGCCTGCTCCGCTGACATTAAATGAAACGGGGTTTTCATTGGGGTCATTCGAGGGAATATCAAAACGATCCTCAAAGTCACCCGTCGTTGTCGGCGAAAATTGGATATCAAAGGCGCAGGTCTCCAAAAAACCAAGGGTCTGGCCAGAGCAGGCATCATTATGAAGACTAAAGGGTGCATCAAGTGAATTGGACTGTGCAATCGTGCCGATATTCAGCGGCGCATTTCCTGTATTACTCAGGGTGACCGTCTGCGCGACAGATCGACCGGAAATAATCTCGCCAAATGGCATTTCAAGATCAGTTTCAGGAAGCACACTGTCGATCACCAAAATATCGGATTGCGGACTCGATGAACCCTGACCATTGACATCGATCGTAATAACCCGATCTGTATCATCCGGGTCATTTGAAGAGATATCAAAACTATCAATTACATTTCCGGCTTGTGTGGGTGAAAATTGAATATCAAAAAAACAACTTTCGTTTGGCAGGAGTATTTTAGCCGAACAGTGATCTTCCGGAATAGAAAAAGGCGAAACGAGTGGATTGGATCGTGCGATATTCTCCAGAACGAGGTTGGCATTGCCCACATTTTTGACGGTCACACGTTGCACGGAAATCGTTCCAATCCCAATAATCCCAAAAGGAACCTGATGATCATCCAGCGGGGCTACGGTATCGCTCACAAAAATATCCGGAACAGGCAAAGAAAGACCTCTCCCTTGTAAATCAATATTGACTCGGTTTTCATCCGGATCGTTAGACCTGATCTCAAAACGGGCATTTGAATCAAGTGCTGCTGTAGGTGAAAAACGAATATCCACACGACATTCTGAAGACGGTGGCAAGGTTTTCCCTGTGCAGAGATCACTTTCAATGAAAAAAGGGCGTTCCAGCGAACCTGAAGCATCAAGCGATTCAATCGTGAGCGGGGCACTGCCGTCATTTGAAATGGTGAGCTTTCGGGTCGAAGAGGTGCCCATTGTGATACTCCCAAAATCAATGAACTGCTCACTGAGAGTAATATCTGGCACCGACACGCCAGTTCCAGTACCTGAGACATTGATCATTACGGGGTTTTCATCCGGATCATTTGATGGAATATCAAAAAGATCCTGGAAAAAAATGATGCTGTCTGGAGAAAACCTCAGATGAAAAGTACAGCTGGCCAGGGGCAGTATCTTTTGCTGTGAACACGTATCATTCAAAAGAGAAAATGGCACAGTCAGTGGGTTTGCTGCTGCAATGGTTCCAATTTCAAGGTTTGAATCACCCTCATTTTTAATGGTGACAACTTGTGTGGCGGTCATGCCCGTTTCCACGTTGCCAAATGGAATAAGCAGATCATCAATCGGGACGATGCTGTCGGTCACGGTGATATTGGGGCCAGGTCTGGGGTCACTGATTTTTGCCACGAAACCATCTCCCTGCCCCGAATAGGCTTGTATTGGGCGTGAGACCACAGGGAAATTTAAAGAACGGGTCTCGCCAGTCATATACACACTGCCAAAACGGTCCACGGTAATCCCATATGCCACATCCCTCTGGCTGCCTCCCAGATACGTCGCATAAAGGAGTTGGTCTCCATTGGCATTTATTTTGACCAATACGATATCAGACGCGCCTCCCCCATAACTTCCCTGAATTGCGTTCAAGACCGGAAAATCAGAAGAAGAACTTTCACCCACAAGATAGGCGTTTCCCTCCGGGTCTACCGCAATGGCATGCCCTTTTTCCAGAGCGTTTCCCCCCAAATAGGTTGAGTAAAGCAGGCTCGCCCCGTTAAAACGAATTTTAGAAACAAAGAGGTCCCAGTTCTCTTTTTTCTTTGCCTGTATGGGAAAAAAGGTCGGGAAATTGCCAGAAAGGGTTCGACCTGTCAAATAGACATTGCCGCCCGAATCAGTCGCAATCCCACCCAGTTCTTCTCCTTCTGAACCTCCGAAATATGTTGAAAAAATCAGCTCGGTCCCCGCTTCATTAATCTTGCTAATGAAAAGGTCTGTATTGCCGCCGTTGTATCCTGCTTTTAAAGGGGCTGCGGTTGGAAAATTTGTAGAACTGGTTTCTCCGGCGACGACGGCATTCCCGGCCCAATCCACCACTATGCCACGGGCGTAATCGTTTCCAGTGCCTCCTAAATAGGTGGAGTAAACGAGTGCGCTTCCCGCCGGATTAATTTTTGAGACAAAGGCATCAAAAAAACCATCTGGAGTTGTATGGTTTTTTTGAATTGCGGAAACAGTCGTCGGGAAATTCAAAGAATTTGTTTCTCCGGTGATAAAGGCATTACCGCCAGGATCTATCGCAATATCCCCGGCTCGATCAAATGCATCTCCGCCCAGGTAGGTCGAGTATAAAAGTTGACTGCCCGTGGCATTCAACTTACTCACAAAAGCATTACTCCCTTTTGGAGCGATGGCTTGTATGGGGAGAAGTGTTGGAAAGTTGGTCGAAGAAGTCACCCCTGTGATAAACACATTTCCTGAGGCATCCACGGCAATACCCGAAGCCGTGTCTGCATTTCCACCACCCAAAAAAGTGGCATAAATAAGCGCTGTCCCGGATGGATTTATTTTAGTAATAAAAACATCACTCTCGCCGCTCAGCGCACTTTGAAATGGCGATTGGGTCGGGAAATCACTTGAGAGCGTCGAACCAAGCACGTAGGCATTGCCTTCTCGGTCAACCGCAATATCAACGCCGGAATCACTTGCGTTTGCTCCGCCCAGATAGGAAGAATAATCTAGTACAGGGTCAATCACGAGGACATACTTTGGATTGTAGGACGCCACTTCAAAACCAAATTGATGAATAGTCTGCTTGTTATCTTGTTTTCGCCGAGCCGGATTACTTGTATTTAACTTGAATATACCTTCAACCTCGACCCGCTTCCCTTCTATTTCCTGATAAATATAGGGTTTTTTCTGTGTGAGTTTTCCTTCTTTCAAAAGGATTTCAAGGTCGCCGGTATTTGTAAGCTCTAACCCTTCAACCCCTTCATAGGCAAATTGAACCACGTTCGGATCAGCCCCTGGCTGGAGAATCACATCATATTCTAATTGACGATTGTTTCCATAAAAGCGGATATCAATACCCTTGTAGACATTCTCATATTTCAAGGCGCGATAGGTCGAAAGGTTTGAGTGCCATTTCCGGGGATCATCTCCAACAAAAACATTGACGCGCCCCGGCTGCCGGTTTTCTGAAACGATCACGGGATCAACATTCGCACCCAGCGGCGTCAGTTTGATCAGCGCAGTCACTTGAGATGAGGTCGATTCAGAGCGTGTGAATGCAGATCTCCCTCCTGAAAGATAGAGCGATACGCCCTCACGCGTAAAATGAGTGGTCCTGTGCTGCCCCTTCTCAATATATTTGATCTTTGGATCGACCTGTCCCATGTTTGGAATAAAAAAGAGTGGGAGGGCGCCATACTCTTGTGCCAGTAAGGGTCTCTCCTCAGGGAGCAGTCCGGCAATGGCGATATTCCCGCCAAATAAGAACAAGAAGAGAACAAAGAGCGTTGTCATTAAGCGCATTATTTTTTTGAACATGATCCTCACTTCGTCCCACAAAAATACTGAACTGCGTGTCTATTTCTTCTTGAAAACAGCGTTTCCCGAAAAACTGATACTGGCTTACTTTAAATAGAAAAACGGCCCGTACTGGAAGTTAAAAATGAAGTCAACCAAGAAATGCACATCTCTTCATCCAGTTCATGAGTCAGGAATCATATCCATTTTTCTAGGGAATCGCAACAATTTCAAGATTCAGCCTTGTCACCACATAGATGACTTGGGCTCGAAAATGAGAAAGCAGTGGCTGCTCGATTTCAATCGGTAAATTGGAATGTGGAGGGTAAATCAAAACCGCAATTTGAAACGTCTTTTGTGCCTGAATATTGAAGAGATCAAAGTGAATAAAAGCTTCAAGTTTAAATGGCTCTGAAGAGGCCACGGCCTCAAGAGGCGCAGTCCAGAAAACATGATCTTCTCGTTTTGATGCGACAAAAAGACGGGTTTCAGGGAGGAAGTTAAATGGCGTCATTTCTACTTTGACTCGGCATGTTTTGTTTCCGGTGTCCTGCTCACAGGAAACCAGGGCTCCGGAAACAGGTTCAATCGACAGAGACATCGGGTTAGACAAAAGCGGTGGATTGGCGCTCTGCCCTGCCACATCTTCTGTTGCAATGGCTTCGGCGCCTGGCGCACAAATGAGGCTGTTCTCCAGCATGGCACACCCCCCGTCTTCTGTTGCTTTGGCGATGGCATTCTGCTCAGCGGCCGTACGGGATTCAAACCCGCTTGATCCGCTTCCACCACAGGCATTCAGTGAAAATGAGAGTAAAATCAAGGGATATAGGTATCTTTTTATTCGATTTATCGTCATGAATAGGCCCGTATTATTTCGTGGAGGAAATCAGGACATTTAAAAACGTCATCGCATCTCCCCCCTCTGCGGCATATTTTTCCGTCAAGCTACGTACCGCCTCATCAAGCGCTTTATGAAAAGCTGTGATCCGGTCTTCCGGTATTTGAAGATAATGGTTTCGGAGATAGGTCTTTTCTTCCTTCAGTACAATTTTATCCAGGAGCGCTTTTGTAAAGATCCCGCAATATTCCATGGCAAGGGCCTGTTTTTCATCCGGGTCTTTTGCGACAAAATGACTTTTGAGCCGCCACACCTGATTCTCACGGATTTCGATTAATCCTTGCGCTTTAATGATTTTTTGAACGGATTCGAGCAAACCCGATGGAGACTTAAGTCCAAATGACAACATCACACGATGCATCAGGGCTTGCCAATCGCTCAAAGAAATTGGGCTGCCGTCATCCGGTAGTGCTGCAATCGCCCGACTGATCAAAGAGGCCAGCATGGCTTCTTCAATCCCTTCCACCAATTTCTGGGTTTCTTTGCCCTGGACGGCTTTTTGCAATTCCCTGGAAAAAGCATGAAGGATGCGATCCTGCCATAAAAAAATCAGGAGTGAATGCGGGTCTTCTCCCCTGATCATGGCCAGCTGTTCCACTTGTGCTTCGGTCGGAAAGCGCTTCCCTTTTTCGATGTAGCTCAACATCACCGGCTCAACGCGGCCTTGCATCATTTCGGTGGCAAAGCGCTTTAAAGTATACTCACGTCCCATGAGCACACGGGTTTGGTAAAAAACATCTTTTATGCTTCTAAAGAAAGGAGTGGCGCGCATTTTGTGAAATTACCTGAATTAACCTTGCAAGTCAAACAACTTACGCTTGACTTGCAAACAAAAGTTGTTTAATTTAAAAACCACTAAAGTTTGATGCCATTCCATTTCTAAGTCTTGTCAGGGCAAGAATAATAAGGAGCGCTCATCATGAAACGATCGTCATTTTTAATCTATCTATTCATTTTTATGGGTTTGTGGCTTACGGCATGTCAGGACAAAAAGACTTCTTCAGGAAACCCCGAAGAACGTGGGCAGCTCCCTCCGCCTTCAACTGTAGGTAAAATGACTGTTTTTTCAAATAAGAGTGAGCTCGAATCCTATTTAAAGGATCAGTTTGCCAAAAGCCCTATTCCCCAGGAACGTTATGAAATACCGATAAATACCGTCGCTAATTCAGATAGTGCAGGTGCCCCGGCTTCCGGTCTTGCTGCGGAATCTTTTTCACAAACCAATATTCAAGAGCAGGGTGTGGATGAGTCCGATAAAGTAAAAACCGATGGGCGTTTTTTTTATATTGCACAAAATCAAAACATCCAAATTCTACAGGCCCTGCCTGACGACGCGATGAAAATGATTTCAAACATCAAAGTAGACGGGCAAGTTGACACGCTTTATCTGTTTAATAAAATACTGATTGCGCTTTACACCCCGACAGAAGGTTCGGGTCAGCCCTGGGATTTCACACGAGTGAGTGTGATGCCCGCTACGGATATGCTGGGTCTCCCTTTTTGGCTTCCCGTAAAGGCCGAAACAGGGGTCCTGGCAATCGATATCTCTGACCCGGCCAATCCAGAACACATTCAAAACACCGTTGTCGAAGGCAATCTGGCGGCTTCCCGACGGGTGAATGGCAAACTGCATCTGGTTGTTCGCTTTCTTCCCGAGCTGCCGCCACTACAGCTGACCTATGATGGCACAGACGAAGACTTTAAACGCGTTGTCGCAAAAAACAATCAAGCCCTTTCCGGGATGACACTTGATGATCTGCTTCCTCATTATAAAATCATCGGATCTGATAACACGCCGATCCAAACAGGCCCTTTACTTGAATGGCAGGATCTGTATCGTCCTGTTTTAGAAGGCGGTGCGAGCTTGGTCACTGTGATCACCTTTGACCTTGAACAGGCTTCAATCCCTTTTCATTCAGTCGGACTGGTCGCGGATATTCACGCCCTCTATTCTTCGACAAAAGCAATTTATCTCACCGCGACCCATTGGAAAAAGGACGCTATACCCACAGATTTGGATGAACCGCAATACGATCTTCGTCAAAGCACGATGATTCACAAACTCGACATCAGTGCAGATAAAGTGATTCCCAGCGCCAGCGGTTTTGTTTGGGGACGGATTTTAAATCAGTTTTCACTTGGGGAGCACGAGGATATCCTTCGAATTGCCACCACAACCGGTTTCGGCTGGGGAAGTCGTTCGACATCGAGAAACCATCTTTTTACCTTGCAGGCTTCCGGAGAAAACCTGAATATTATTGGAAAAATTGAAAACATCGCCCCCGGAGAATCAATCTATTCGGCCCGATTTATCGGCGAGCGTGGATTTCTCGTTACCTTTGTCAAAGTCGATCCCCTCTTTACAATCGATCTGTCCGATCCGAAGAACCCTAAGATTGCGGGTGAACTTAAAGTACCGGGTTACTCCGACTACATCCATCCTTTGGGAGAGAACCATCTCATGACCATCGGCAAAGACGCCAAAGAGGAAAATGGAACAACCTGGTACCAGGGCATGCAGCTTTCTATTTTTGATATCACCGATTTCGCAAATCCAAAGTTATTGCATCAGGAAAAACTGGGGGATCGCGGAACAGAATCAGAAGCGCTGCACAATCACAAAGCCTTCACTTTTTGGACCGAGGAAGGATTGTTGGCGCTTCCGATTCGTCTTCATGAATTTAAAGAAACACCAAGCCAGCCCTGGGAATGGGCCGAAGAAAGCTTTCAAGGACTCTATGTCTACGACGTGCGTTCAGATGCGGGGTTTGATTTCTTGGGTCGCATCGCCACAAAATCCGCGTCCTTTCCAGATTGGACACGCGGCATTTTTATTGGAGAGACCGTCTATGCCGTTCAGAACAATGCCGTTTCAAACGCAAATATCAACGACATCGCCAATACAATTCAATCTCTTTCATTTGGGGATTAAGACTTTAGAGGAGAGAAAAACGAGGCCATCGGCTTACTTCTACTTCTTAAAGTCGCTTTTCGTCATAAAAACAGGCTAAGGGTTTCTGGTGATCTATTCCATTTCAATCGCCCTGAAAATGTCGGGGTCTTTCAAATGCTGGAGATGTTGCTCTACTTGATGCTTATCCCACCAGCATTTCCTCAAACTTTTCGAGGGATACCGCAGGAGAATATAAAAATCCTTGAACATAATCGCAGTCAAAGGAAATCAGTAAATCTCGCTGCGCTGTCGTTTCCACTCCTTCCGCAATCGTCTTGATGCCCAATTTGTGCGCCATCACGATGATCGCCTCCGTTAATACCCTGTCGCTTTCATCTTCCGTCAGTTTGCAGGTAAATGAGCGATCAATCTTGAGGTAGTCAATATCAAATTCTCTGAGATAAGAGAGTGCAGAGAACCCTGTCCCGAAGTCATCAATCGAAACCTCGATTCCACTGTCTCGAAAGTCCATTAAATGTTGTTTTGTCACGGGAGAGTCCTTGAGCAAGGAACCTTCTGTAATTTCAACGGTAATACTGTGTCCTGGCAGATCAAGCTGTGACAAGGTATCTATCCATGTGACTTTTTTTGTCCTATACGCAAATTGTAAGGGCGATTGATTCACACAAACAGGGACAATACGATCCGTCAGAGCAAGCCAGCGCTTGATGTTCACAATCACTTGAGAGAATACCCATTCGCCGATTTCATGAATTAACCCGGACTCTTCCGCCAAAAGGATAAAAACATCAGGGCTCACCATGCCAAGCCTCGGATGATGCCAGCGCAGCAAGGCCTCTGATTTCACAATATCGCCGGTCTTCAGGTTGATAATGGGCTGGTAATAGACTTCTAGCTCTTTACGAATTAAGGCGTACCTGAGGTCTCTTGTCAGTATCAACTTTTCTTGTGCTTTTACTTGTGTTGCTTTTGCAAAGTAATTAAAGCGCTGCCGTCCCTGCGCTTTAGCCTGATACATCGCCTGATCGGCATTTTTCAGAAGTTCTTCGAAGTTTCGAGCATCATCTGGATAAAGGGTAATCCCAATACTTGCTGAAATAAAATAACCATTGTCGTCACCTTCAAAATAGAACGGCTGACTCAAGGCATCAATCATCTGTTGTGCAATCCGCTCTATCTGTCTTCTATTGATATAGTCAGGAATAATCGCAGTAAACTCGTCGCCACCCAAACGTGCGATGGTATCTGATTGACGTACACAGGCATTGATCCGTTTTGCGGCCTCTATCAGCATCATATCGCCCTTGGCATGTCCCAGGCTGTCATTTATTTCCTTGAAATGATCTAAATCAATAAACAGTAAGGCCAATTTCGAATCGTTTCGGCTAACCTTTTTAATCTCTTGATTGAGACGGTCTATGAGTAACCGTCGGTTGGGCAGATTCGTCAAGGCATCATAATTGGCCTGCGTCCAGATCAAATCGTCTTGCTGTTTTTTTGCGGAGATATCTGAAAACTGAGAGATAATACGGTACGGGTTGTCATCCGAATGACGAATAAGGCTCAAATTGAGCCATGCAGGATAGCTCGTCCCGTCTTTTCGACGATCCCATACTTCTCCCTGCCAATGCCCCGTTGACAAGACTGCTTTCCAAATATTTTTATAAAATGAAAGATTCTGCCGCCCCGACTGCAGGATGATGGCATTTTTTCCCAGGACATCTTCTGACGTGTATCCAGTCATCTTGGTAAAAGCTGGATTAATATCGAGAATGATGTTGTTTGCATCCGTGACCATGAGGGCCTCCTGACTCGACTGGTAAATGGATACCGCCATTGCCATAGATTCTTCAGCCCGTTTTCGTTTCGAAATATCGAGAACAATTGCGTTAAAGACAGGGCTCCCGGCATAGGTACTTTTTTGCAAGTGAACCTCGACCCAATAAGTTGTGGCATTTTTTCTCTGGTGTAATGTCTCAAAAACTATTTGTTCTTCTCTCCCATCTCGTAGCGCTTTAATCCGGGAGAGAAAGCTTTCCCTATTCAATAGGGGCTTAATATCGATCGGAGTCATATTTTTGAGCTCCTTCATCGTATAACCCAGATTCTCTCGCGCCGACCGATTGACCTCGATAAAGTAGAGTGAACGTTCATCAAAGAGATAAATTTCATTGAGAGAAGCATCGACCATACGGGCAAGATCAACTTGTCGAATATCCGCTCGTTTACGCTCGGTAATATCCCAATTGGTGCCTAACAACCGTTGCGCGTATCCTTTTTCGTCATGAAATACCCTACCGAAAGACTTAATATGACGGATTTCCCCATCCAGCGGAATGATACGAAACTCCGTGTCAAATGGCCTTTGATTGGATAGGGCAGCTTGTATTTCCCCCTCAATGCGAGCGAGATCGTCCTTGTGTACCCTCTTTGCCCAGACATCATACGCCACAGATAAACCTTCCCTTTCAACACCATACAGCGCATACATTCTATCGTCCCAATATAATTCGTCGCTCTGAGGTCTCCAATCCCAAATACCGACACCGCCCGCTTCTACCGCCATTGCGAGACGATCTTGACTGTCTCTTAATACATCTTCAACGCGCTTCCTTTCTGTAATATCAATCTGAATGCCATACATGCCAAGCGGCTCTTCGTTCTTACCCAGCATCATATTTCCGAGATCATTCATCCAATGGATTGTCCCATCTGGCCATATTACGCGGAATTCAATATTGAGATTTGTTTTTCCGTTTACCGCTTTTTGAATTTCTTGATTGGCATATGCCTGGTCAGCAGGATGAACACGTCGAAACCAGTTTTCATAGCTGGCTTCACATTCTTCGGGGATGTACCCTAAAAGGCTAAAGTTTTCATTCGACCATTGAACATCGTTTGTCTTTATATTCCACGACCACGCCCCGGCATTAGACGCGCTCAAGGCCAAATGGAAAAGATCGTCATTTTTGCTTAAATTCTGTTTTTTCAAGTCCTTTTTGGAAGCGTGCCGGGATGCTTTTTTAAGCCTGGAGGATGCGCCTGTGTCCTCATTTATTGAGTGAATTCTTCTTTGACATGATGTCCCGGTACAGTTTAAAAATAAGATGCGTTGCAGGTAAAGCCTCACGACATTAGGCAGTGAGTTTATCCTGAAAGATCGCGAAAAAACTTCGAAGAGATACTCTTAAAAATTTAGAAAATATCGTGATATGCAGTAGGAGACCATTTCTATTTGAAAACAGAGATACAGGGGGGAATGATAAGAGACTAGAGAAAAAACATACACAGATTATCACTACTGTCCGGTTAAATAGTTGAATAAATTCAATTGGTTAGACATGGAGAAGTCCTCTGGTTTGTATTTTGAATCTGCAACGACTTGATTTAATGGCATTTTATCGAATACGGTGACGCTCAAAATCTGTAGAATTG
>JAJDBT010000019.1 GCA_029261215.1 Nitrospirota bacterium
GGCCTTTCTCCGAATCGATCTTTTTAATCATCTTTTGAGTATAGGTCTGTTTTGCTTCTTCGGTCTTTCCGGTAAAAAAAGTGACTTGTCGTGCGACGGTGTTGGGTTTTCTTAGGCATCGTGCCCTTAAAGGACAAGCACTGCAATCGCTTTGCCGCGCCATGTAGCTGATCCCTTTTAAGCCTCGGACGACAAAGTTTTTGTTCTTGAGGTACAAGCTTTTTCCAGCGGGGCAGTGGACTTTTCCGCTTGTTTCATCGTATTTAAAATCAGCCGGGGCAAAATATTTCTTTTTCGGTTTTACTTTTTTGATCGGGTTTTTATGACGATCCGCTGTTTCAAAACGCGGATCTCTTTTGCGAAAGCGATTGTCTGCAATATAGCCGTCGATCTTGTTTTCTTCAAGGATCTTCATATTCGCTTCACTGTGGAAACCGCTATCCGCCAGGACAGTGACTTTTTTTTCGATCTCTTTTTCTTTACCAATGGCTTTGAAGTTCTCCGTGCAGTGTTCGATCATCGGTTTGAGGCAGTCCTGCTCGGAACCTGAGCCCTGGGCCTCGGCACCGACAATGATTTGATGTTTGTCATCGGCGGCGGCGAGGCCGTTGTAGCCTTGAATCACCCCATGGGAGCTGGGCATCTTGGCACTTTCATTGTCGGTGATGTTGCTTTTGATGGGCTTGCCGGTTTTTCCGATTTTGTCTTCGTTTTTTAACAGCCATTGTTTGATCTTTTCTGATTTCTGCCGCAGTTTTTTGACTTGCGCTTCTCTTCTTTTCTCAAAGCTTTCATCCGATGCGGCGTGATCTTCATCTCTGTGTCTTTTTAAGATGTGTGTAATGACTTTCTCGATCTTATCTTTTTTCTTGGCAAGATCTTCTTTTGTCCCGCTCCATTCTTTCGAGGCATTTGAGGACAGTTTGCAGCCGTCGATGGCGAACATTTCTTTGCCGATTAGGCCCATCTCGTCGCAGATCAAAAGCACGTTCCGAAACAGCGGGGTGATTTCTTTTTCCATCGTGGAGATGAAGTCGGCGATGGTGGTGAAGTGCGGGACGGTATCGGCGGACAGTGCTTTGAAGAGGATGTTGTTTTGACAACACGCTTCGATCTTTCGGCTTGAGGTAATACCGTGTGAGTAGGCAAAGAAGATGATTTTTAAGAGGATGGCCGGATCGAAGGCGGAGGCACCGGTTTCGTCGTTCTTGTAACGATCGAGAAAGATGGACAGATCCAGTTCGTGATCGATGATGTGGTTTAAGGCGTATTCGAAGGTGCCGGGCAGGATTTGGTCTTTAAAATACACGGGGATGAGTTTGCTTTGATTGTAGTCATAGGTTTTGTATCGGGCCATTGATTCACCTCAATGAATAAGATTCCAATGGAGGATATTTTAACAAATGACGACCAATATTTACAGCACTTTTTGGGGTTTTCCTACAGCCTCAACACATAAGCTGCCCATTCAAACGGATCATCGAGGAGAGAGGGAGTAGCCTTTTTTATTCACTTCGTCCATCAGGGCTGCGATGCGTGACTCGGATTGGGGATGGGTCGAAAAAAAATCGACAAAGACTTGCGCATCTTCCTCAGCTGCAATTTTTTTCATAAATGCAATGGCACCGTTTACTTTTCCATAGCGGCGATTTAAGAGACCCAAGGCATACAGATCCGCCTGGGTTTCCTGTCGCTGAGAAAACTGCATCTGGACTCCAACCAAAGATTCTCCGATAAAATCGCTCGCGAAATTATCCGGCCCCGCCACAACCGAGAGAAACGTGAACAAGATCAGGCCTCGCCCCAAACCTTTTAAATGATCCCGGTGGACAAAATGACCCAGTTCATGCGCCAGAACAAAAGCAAGTTCCTCATCAGAATCCACTGCATCCAGTAAACCGGAATAAATCACGATATGGCCGCCGGGAAGCGCCATCGCATTAAATATGTCCTTTTTGACAAGAGAGACGCGATAGTCCCGGTTTTCTTCAGGCATGACTTGAAGCAATTCCGACAACATCCCTTGAAGCTGTGCTGAAGACATGTTTTCCTCGGCTTCAGCATAAAATTGAAGAAAAGGCCTGGCAAGTATTTTTTCCGCTTGAAGGGAGATCCTGGGAACCAGCAGATCGACCCCAAAACCCAAGAGCACATACAAGACGGCCATCACAGCAAAGAGGCCGCCTAAGAGGACGATAAAATCTTTCAGGAGGGAGGTCTCGGAAATATTGACATTCGTTTTGAATGCCTTCGGGATGTATTTCAAGCTACTTCCGGTAGGTCACTGCCGTACCGTACGCAAAGGCTTCGATACTGCCGATATTTTTCTTCCGGTTTGCACTTTGACCAATAGCAGAAGTTTCGATACGGATATTCAGGATCATATCAGAAAAAAGGGCCTCACGTTTCATACGAAGAACAGCCTCCCGTCGTGCCCGGTCAAGCAGTGTTTCATAAGATTTCACCCGACCGCCAAAAAGGTTTCGCAAGCCCGCGAGCATCCGCTTAAAATAATCGACGGAAATGACTGCACTCCCGGAAACCAAGGCCACTTGCTCCACCTTTTTTTCGGGATGATCAAAGTGTTTAATCGTCACCGCAGGCAGTGAAAGAAACTGGTGTTCACGGGCCTCGATGGAGCGGTAATGTCTTTTTTCGGTAATCGTTCCGGCAATGAATCCAAGTGCAATCAAACAAATAAAAACAATGAGTTCCATGAACGATATCTCCCTTATTCCACAAGCACGGCGGTACCGTAAGCAAAAAGCTCGGAGGCCCCCTGCGCGACGGAAGAGGTTGCATAACGCACATTCACAACCGCATTGGCACCCAATTGACTGGCTTGGGCAATCATCCGCTTTGTCGCCTCTTCACGCGAATCCTGCAAGAGTTCGGTATACCCTTTTAACTCTCCGCCGACCAGATTTTTTAAAGATGCCATAATATCCCGCCCGACATGTTTTGCCCGAACCGTACTACCCGAAACAACACCAAAATGCGCGATGATCGTTTTCCCCGGAACAGATTCAATATTTGTCAAAATCATAACGACCTCTCGTTGAAATCAATTACTCTAAAAGTAGATCTATCAATAGTATCGGGAAACAGTAAAAAGGCAAGACATCGCCTCTTGCTCAGGGTTCATGTTAAAAGCAAATAGAGTTGTCCGGATTTAGAGCACATGAGTTGTCCGCTTTTTAATGGGCCTGATGTTTTAGTCTGGGCGGGTTTTTCCCGTACTAAAACATCAGGAGCTCAGCGCAGCGGGTTTACGCGGCAGCTTC
>JAJDBT010000020.1 GCA_029261215.1 Nitrospirota bacterium
GAAGCTGCCGCGTAAACCCGCTGCGCTGAGCTCCTGATGTTTTAGTACGGGAAAAACCCGCCCAGACTAAAACATCAGGCCCATTAAAAAGCGGACAACTCATGTGCTCTAAATCCGGACAACTCTATTTGCTTTTAACAGTCAACAAGGACTCTTATGACGTTTAGATCCAGGAACAACAAAAAGCCCCACGACCCGCACATCCAATGGGCTTGTTTGGACTTTATAGAGAAGGCCGTGCTTGACCCCTTCCCGCAGGATCATATACTCTGGACTGCTTCAATGATGACGGTCATCTGGCAAGAGGTTTTAAGTATTAAAATACGAGTAACAAGACATCCCGGGTAAAAAATTGATGCCATTTTTTAAAGTACTTTCAACGCTTTTAATCCTCATTACGATCATCGCAGGGGGGTTCTTTTGGGCAAAAAATGGCAGAACCACTGATCGCGAAAAAGGATCACCCCAATACAAGGAGTTTAAAGTCGAACGCGGAAATTTTCGTATTGATGTCGAGGCCAGCGGTCTCGTCAAACCCGTGAACCGAATCGAAATCAAATCAAAAGCCTCCGGTGAAATTGTTGATCTGCCCATTGAAGAAGGACAAGTTGTTCGTCAGGGCGATTTAATCGCACGACTCGATCAAAAGGATGAACAATCTTCTGTCGCGCTCGCGGAAGCAGACCTCATTATCGCAAAAGCAGAACTCCAGCAAGCAGAACTCATGTTCAAACGTCGGAACACCCTCTTTAAAAAGAAAATCATTTCAGAGGAAGAACGGGATCAAACCTCATTGCAACGAGCTGTCGCCAAAGGAAAAGTCATCCAGGCCACCACGACGCTTGATCGGGCAAAAGACCGCTTAAAAGATGCCACCGTCCGCGCGCCGATTGACGGGGTGATCCTGCAAAAATATGTTGAAAAAGGGCAAATTATCTCTTCGGGAGTCAGTAATGTTAGCGGCGGCACACCCATTGTCGATCTCGCCGCCATGCAGACCGTGTATATCGAAGCAGGTATTGATGAAATTGATATCGGAAAGATCGAGGTCGGTCAATCCGCAAATGTGGTCGCAGACGCCTATCCGGATTTAATATTTGAAGGCAAGGTCATTCGGATTTTACCCGAAGCAAAAGTCGAGCAAAATGTCACCTTGTTTGATGTCATTATCGAAGTCGAAAATACAGCCGGGAAATTAAAATCGGGAATGAATACGCACATTAAAATCACGACGACCCACAAAACAGATATCCTGTTGGCCCCCATCGTCGCCTTGCAATCTGAGCCAACAGAACAATCGAAGGCAAGCCAGCGGACGGTGTTGTTAAAAGAGGGTGCCGCATTTACCCCAAAACAGATCACCATCGGTCTCTCTGATTTTAAGCAGGCGGAAGTTTTAAGTGGACTTAAAGCGGGAGACCTCCTTGGCGTTGAAATGATCTCGCGCTTAAAAAAAGACAATGACCGTCTTGAAAAAAGAATCAAAAAGAGCCGGAGTTTCGGTGCCGCAAGCAAGAAAGACTAATATCTATTCACGATTATGAGCTTTTTTGAAAATATCATACTGGCTTTTCAAAACCTACGCGCCAATCCGCTCCGGTCCATGCTGATCTTAATCGGTATGGCCGTCGGCATCGCCGCGGTCTTGCATGTGGTTGTTCTTGGAGAATTGACTCAGCAACGCATCAATGAACGCCTGTCCCAGCTGGGCTCGAATGTCCTCAGTATCCAACCCGGTTATTCATGGATGCATGGCGTCCGCACAAATGCAAAAGCGGTCAGCCTCAAGTGGTCCGAATCCAATGCCCTGGCAGAGCAATCCCCTGTGATTGCCCGCACCGTCCCCGTTTATTCCGGGAATGGGGACGCGGCTTTTCTGGATAAAAACTGGGCCACCCAAATCACGGGAACAACCCCAGACTACCAAGAGGTCAACAACGAGTCTTTGATCGAGGGACGCTTTTTTAGTCAAACAGAACTCGAACAGCGGGCACGGGTCTGTGTGCTGGGCGCCACGGTTTATGAAAAGCTGTTCAAAGATGAGTCCCCTATCGGAAAAACCATCCTGATCAAATCTAAACCCTTTCGGGTGATTGGTCTTTTGGAAGCCAAGGGAGAAAACTGGTCTAATCCGGATGATCAGGTTTTTATTCCTTTAACAACCGCCCAGGAACGGATCTTTGGTGTAGATCACCTCTCCAGTATTTTGGCGCAAATGCGCTCCGCCGAAGATTATGATGAATCGCTTTTTGATATTGAAACCATCCTCCGCCAAAACCATCGTTTACAAGCTAAAGCGGACAACGATTTCAGAGTCCTTCGGCAGGACTTCTTTTTAGCCGCCATACAGGAAACCAACAAAGAACTCGCAAAATTTATTATCGTCATCGCCCTGGTCTCCCTTGTGGTCGGCGGGATTGGCATTGCAAACGTCATGCTCATTTCCGTCACAGAGCGCACGCGGGAAATCGGGATTCGTCGGGCCATCGGAGCAAAAAAGCACCAAATCCTCTTTCAGTTTTTAACCGAATCCATCATCCTTGGTCTTTTAGGCGGACTCTTGGGCATCAGCGGCGGGGCGCTTTTTAATCATTTTTATCTCGGAGAAAACGCACCACTCCCCGTACTCTGGATTTCTTACAGTTTTTTTATCTGTGCGGGCATCGGGGTTTTAGCGGGCATTTATCCAGCCTTCCGCGCCGCCCATCGTAACGTCATTGACGCCCTGCGTTACGAATAAAACAAACCTAGAAGCGTATATAAAATTGAAGCCCTTAATTCAGATGAAAGCCCTCACAAAAACCTACAAAAGTGGTCGGATCGACGTGCAGGCGCTGGCTGAGATTAATCTTCAGATTCAAAAAAATGAATATGTCGCCATCATGGGACCTTCAGGCTCCGGAAAGTCCACCCTGATGAATATACTTGGCTGTCTTGATACGCCCAGTACCGGCCAGTATTTTCTGGGTGAAAAAAATATACAAAGCCTCAGCGACAATCAGTTGTCCGAGATCCGGAATCAGGAAATCGGTTTTGTCTTTCAGTCCTTTAACCTGCTGCCCCGGGTTTCGGCTTTAAAAAATGTTGAACTGCCTCTGACCTATCTGGGTTTGCCACCCGCCGAACGGCGCAAAAGGGCCGCAGAAGCCCTGGATCGAGTGGGATTGGGGGACAGAAAACAACACAAACCGAATGAGCTTTCAGGCGGGCAACGACAACGGATTGCCATTGCACGGGCGCTCGTGACCCAGCCCGCCCTCATTCTTGCCGATGAACCCACAGGCAACCTCGACAGTAAAACGGGAGAAGACATCATGGCCCTGATTCAAAAACTACACGATCAGGGCAACACGGTGATTATCGTCACACATGAGCAATATATCGCAGAACACGCGGCCCGCGTCATTCGGCTCCGGGACGGTCACGTTGAAAGTGATCTCCCCATTCATAAAACCTGATCCATATGATTCAATGCAGGGGGGATGTTTTATTGGATGCTTAACCAATAAAACTGGTAAGGCTCCAATGCCAGCTGGCCATTGGAGAGTGTGGGCGATTCGCCAGAACAAAGATCCTTCATCGTGCGGTACTGCAGATGTCCCCGGTTACCCAAGGTGTTCATATCCAGGATCTGCGGAGAGGCATCCAGATTGCCCACAACCAGAATAGCGTTTGTCGGTTGTTGAGGCGCTGTCCGTAAAAAAACAAACAGATGCGGGTTTTCAACCCCGATCAGCTCCCGATTGTTGTAATCGGCAAAAGCGGGAATTCCCTTTCGCACCGCAATCATTTTTTTCAAACCGTCAAAAATCTGTTGTTCGACCGTGCCGTGTTGGTTTCGTAAAGCGGCCTTGGCCCAATCCATTGTCGGACGATGCAGCCACCGATTATCACTGGCCTTGCTTGCGTCGTCGCGATATCCGTAGTTGTTGGTTGTGCCAATTTCATCGCCATAATAAAGCAGCGGAATGCCTCCAAATGACAAAATCATGCTATGAAGCAGTAAAATCAGCTTGACCGATTTTTCAATTTCATCGGCATTGCCCGTCAAAAGTGCCGCTTCCAGGCCCACCAAAGACGCAAGGGAGCCTGAAATGCGGGCGTCTCCGGTTTTAGGGTTACTGCCAAACTTCATGCCTTTTGCAGGTGAATCCCCGTAGGCCCCCGTAAAATATTCGATGATAAAACGACGATGTTCTTTCGGATCATATCCCGCACGAAGAATATCCATATCATCAAAACCCAAACCAATATCATCATGCCCCCGCAAATAGTTCAGCCAGGTAGCACGGTCGAGCTTATTCGGCAGGCTTTGTATCCCTTGATTCAGCAGTTTTGCATTTTTAGTGGCCACGGCATCCCACAAAAGCGCCATATAGGTCGCGTTGTAGGCAATTTCACATTCCTTGGCGATCACAGCGTCCTCGCCAAAATACTTAATCACCTCGACAGGCGCGACAATCGCTTCGGCAATAAACAGAACCCCCGGCGCAGTGACCTGGCAACAATCTTTCATGAGCTGCAAGACCAGGTGGGCTTCCCGCTCGTTTTGACAAATCGTGCCTATTTTTTTCCATAAAAAGGCGACGGCATCCAGGCGGATAACATCTGCTCCCCGGTTCGCCCAAAAGAGGACAATGTCGAGCATCTCGATGAATACCGCCGGATTATTATAGTTAAGATCCCATTGATAGTGATTGAATACCGTCATGACCCACTTGCCCATGCCCTCGTCCCATGTGAAGTTTCCCGGCGCAGTTTCAGGGAAAACCTCGGGCATCGTTTCTTCGTACAGGTCAGGCATTTCCCGGTTATCAAAAATGTAATAATAATCCTGATACGTTTGATCCCCCGCCCGTGCCTTTTGAGCCCATTCATGTTCATTGGACGAGTGATTGAGCACAACATCCAGAACCAGCAAAATTCCCCTTTGGCGCAGAGTACGGGAAAGCGACGCAAGGTCATCCAAGGTGCCTGCACGGGCATTAATTTCACGAAAATTGCTCACAGCATACCCGCCGTCGCTTGCCCCTTGAGGACAGGCAAGAATCGGCATAATGTGCAGCAAGTTGATGCCAAGCTCTTGAAAATAGGAGACCTTAGATTCGAGTCCCTTCAGGTTTTTCGCAAAACCATCACAATAAAGCGCCATACCCGCCCATTGCTGACCTAAAAACCAACCATAGTCCTTTTCCCGCTCAATATCGGTTTTTTTCAACAGGCCGGAGCGGGCAATATATTGCCGCGCCAGGGTTTCAACCAGACGAAGGGCCTGGGCTTTGAAATCATCACGATGGCCATACAGTTGGTGAAACAAACTATAAATCGCATAAAAGTTGGCGCCGAGCCGGGTATAAAAATGCCGGAGATCGCGTTTTTTAATCTCGGGGTTCAGCTTATCCAGAATTTCATTCAGCAGGGAATGTGAGACTTGCTCATACATAATGCGGTGTTTTACTCCTCAAAATTAAAAAAATGGCTTCATGAATCAAGCTGCCAGTCCGCGATGAAGGGTCGGTAAAATCCAATATCCTCAACCGTCGCACCCTGCTGACCCACCAACAGGGAAGCAAAGGATTGTGCCCGTTCCATCGTGAGCGCCAGGGGCCACCCCTTCGCCAAACCCAGTACGAGCACAGAAGAAAACGCATCTCCGGCGCCAACGGTATCCACCACCTGAACTTTCTCCGATGGCGCAATGCACATCGGCGGCTGATTCGGAGTGACCGCTAAAGCGCCGCTTTCGGCACGGGTAATGACCAGGCATTCGAGTTGGTGTCTGGCTCTAAAATCTTGAGCCATTTCTTCCAGTACCCCTTTTTCTCCGGACAACAGTCTCAGTTCGTGATCATTCATTTTGACCCAGTGCGCCTCTTTGACCAGAGCAAGAACGGCCTCTCGCTGCCACCAGGGATCGCGCAGATTCACATCTAAAAAGACTTTTTCAACCTGGGCTTTTCTTAAGTGGCGAAATGATTCAGCGGAGACCTGACTCCGAAGCCCCAGACTGCCGTGACAAAGGATTCGGCAGTCAAGGTTTTCAAAATGCGCGTCGGCAATAAAGTCATAGGCACAGTCGGGAACAATCTCATATCGAGGATCAGATTTTTCAAAATGCACGTCCACCCGACCGGTCGGATGCTGCGGATCATCCTGCAAAGACCGTGTATCCATCCCCCAAGTCGACATGGCGGCATGAACCGCGCGGCCGGGTTCATCATTCCCCACCCGGCTGATAAAACGGGGCGCTTGCCCAAACGCTTGCAGGTGCCACGCCAAATTAAAGGGCGCTCCCCCCAAAACACGATTTCCAGCGGGAAAAACATCAAACAGCACCTCACCAAACACGCAGACCCCCAATGCCTTCATCCTAAATTCCCCTTCTTTTCGAGCCCCAGCCAGGGTTTTGTTTGCGGCAGAAAATAAGCAATGCCTTCAAGTATACCCGCACTATAATTGCCATTCATGCCCATAAAACCGCCCTGTGCAAGATAAAGCGCTTCAGCGTTGCCTTTTTGAGCTGAAAGCGCGAGCGCTTTATCCCGAATTTCGGCGGTACTGTTTGCAACGAGTACGGCTTGAATCGGGCTGCTCAGCACCTCCAGATCGTTCCCGCTGTCGCCGCTAAATACCGTGTTTTCGATAGAAAAATTCAGATGCCGCATCAAAAAGCGGATGGCATGAACCTTTGTCGCGCTCTCCGGCAAAACATCCAGCAAAGCCACTTTTGCAAGCACATCAATGCTGTGAACAAAACTGGCTTTGACCTCACGGGCTTCCAAACGCTCACGCATCAGTGAGATTAAATTCTGGGGATCAGCGTCCATCGGAAGGTAATAACTTAACTTGTATGTATTTTGTTTTTCGGGCTCCTGAAGCCTTAAAACGGAAAAATCATCAAAACAGTTTTTTAAATCGCGATGACTCAAACCGGCCCAGTCAGAGGCAATTTCATCTTCCCATTGGAGCCAGGATCTTTTGTTTCCAGACGCTTCTTGAGTCATCGTATAAATGGTGCTGCCAACATCGCCAAGCACATAATCCGGCTGTGGCAGGCTGTAGTCTTTCATCGCCTTTTCGACCAGCGCCCGATGTCGGCCGGTGACATAGGCCAGGGTGACCTCCGGCCTTGAGACATACTTTGAAAAATAATTCCGCGCATTGGGGGATTCCTTCTCCAGTCCGTTGGGGAGCAAGGTGCGGTCCAAATCCGTACAGATTAAAATGCGTGAATCCATCAATTTTCCGGGACGCGACAGGTATTAAAAAAATCGTAATATTCGATGGCCTCTAAAATGCCCAGGGTGTGGGGCTGCCGGGAGAAATAGATCCGCTCCAGATCAACCAGTTGCGATAATTCTTCATGATGCCGATTGGCCACAACCACAGCCAGGGTGTTGCCCAGCATCATGTCCTCGTCCCCACCCGATCCACCCACAACCAAAATTTTTTCCAGAGGAATTTCCCAGCGTTGGGCAAAATAACGCAGCGCCTGTCCCTTAGAAGCGCGTACTGGAATAATGTCAAGATATTGCCCAAAGGAATGAATAACATTGGCCGTTTGTTCTTTTGTCCGCAACAGGGTCTTGATTTCTTCAACGGAGGGGGCCTTTTCCGGATCATAATAATATGAAATTTTGAAACGACTCTGCTCTTTTTTCGCTTGCAGTTTCAAGCCGGGTAAATCACCCAAAATACGCTGAATCGTCTTGGGTTTCCAAAGGTGATCAATATGTTCTGACCAAAACCCATCCGCGTTGAGTCCAGGAGAATAATGGATCTGCGTACCCAGGCTGGTCACGAGAACATTGGGGATCGGAATATTGTGCTTTTTTAAAACAGCCAAAGCGGAGTCCAGTCGGCGGCCGGTGGCGATGCCAAAACTGGTTGACCTGCGATGGGACTGCAATACCTTGATAAGATGAGGCAAGCCCTCGGGACTATCCAGCAAATTCAAATCAAGTCCCGTAAAAATGGCCCGGTCATGATAACGCATGGGCCGACGTTCGAGCGGAGGTTCAGGCAGCGTTTCCTGCGTTTCCAATAACGCCCCAACCTTGGAAAGATAGGACTGCGCATGCATCTTCCAGGAATAGTGTTTTCTGACGCCATGAATCCCGTTTTGGGCATACTCCTGCCAGCACAGGGGATCTTTCAATATTTTTAATAGGGCCGAGACAAGCGCATCCGTATCCAGCGGGTCAATCAAAAGCCCGTTTCGGCAATTATCGAGAATATCCACTGGCCCGCCGTTTTCTGTTGCCACGACCGGCAATCCACTTGCGGCGGCCTCCAGTAAAGTCAGCCCAAATGGTTCCGTCAGTGCGGGATTAACAAACACCCCCTTTGACAAGGCCGCCAGACGGTAAATCTCCGGCACCTCATCGGGAAGATGATGTTTCGGGATGGCGACACGACCGTACAGATTGTAATAGTCCACAAGCAGCAACAAGTCGGTCAAAACCATTTGTGCCCCATTCTCCATTTCACGAATATCCTCACGATTACCCGCAACAATCACCAGGTTTGACACCTCCTGTAATTCAGCGGACTGGCCATAAGCCTCCAAAAGCGAGAGCAGGTTTTTTCGTTCATCCGGCCGGGATAAAGCCAGAATCATCGGCTTTTCGGGAGACTTGAGAAAAGGAGAAATCGATTTTACAAATGCGGTGGGTTGAGCAGCGGACTCAGGGGGATGAAATTGAACCAGGTCGGTGCCGGGTGGAATCACCGCCATGCAGGCAGGTTGATAATAATCATAGAGGGCATACTGCGCCTCAATCTCGTTGGATGTACTCGTGATCACGAGGTTCGCATTGGCGAGCACCTCTTCTTCGGCATCAACACGCCGACTCATATGATATCGTTCTTCGACCTCCGCCCGACTCAAACCTGAAGACAGGAGCTTTCGACGTTTGTCCCGGCCCAGAGAATGCCCCGTATGCACCAAAGGAATGCCCAAAAGATTTGAGAGCCTGACTCCGACATAACCGGCATCGGCATAATGGCTGTGAATGATATCGGGCAAACGCGGCTGTTCATTCAGCCAGTTCAGCAGATTATCTGAAAAAACATCAAGATGATCCCAGAGTATTTCCTTGGACAAATACTCATCCGGTCCCGCATCAATCCTAATAATGCGTGTCTTTTTGGAAAGGGCTTCGCATTTTTTTGAATAGTCCGGACCCACGCCGGAATCCACAATGCGCCGGGTGACCAAATCGATCTGTGCGACTTCCGAATGCTCAGAAAGCGCATGGCACAGATCAACAACATATTTTGTCTGTCCACCCGTATCGGCATCGCGGCCCAATTCCAGATGATGCCCTCGAATCAAACCATGAATGCTGATCATGAGAAAATACAGTGGTTTATTTTGTACCATCAAGATTCATCCGCTTCCTTTCATCACGCAAAAATTTGATACTAAAAAAAAGAGTATAACGTATTCAATCCTTTAATTGACAGAACTCGCAAACCCCCAATAAAACAGGGCGATACCACTCGTGTCTTTTTGACAGATCGTCATCCCTTAGATATATTTTGAGGGCGGAATCAGGAACAGACATGCCATTACCCCAACAGAAAAAAAAACGCTTAGGAGAAATGCTGATTGCAGAAGGTCTCCTGACCGAACTTCAATTGGAACGCGCGTTACGTGAGCAAAGAGAGTCCGGCATCCGCCTGGGCAAAGTGCTTCGTGAATTGGGGTATCTGGACGAAGAAAAGTTCATTATGGTTCTGGGCAAGCAAATGGGAATTCCTCATTTTGACTTAAGTCGAATGGGCATCGACCCAAAAATCGTACAACTGATCCCGGAACTGGTCGCCCGCCGCCATCAAGTCCTGCCCATCTTTAAAAGAGACAATAACTTGACGCTGGCCATGGTCGATCCGCTCAACGTTTTTGCTATTGATGACATTCATCGGATTTCTGGCCTTGATATTGTTCCCGCCGTTGGCACAGAACGTGAAATACTGAAAGGCATCGAACGATACTACAGCGGTACGGGCGCCATGCAGGACGCCATTCGGGATGCCGACAAAAATTCGATGACAGATGTCGATCATTTTCCACCCGATCAGGAAGAGGAGGAGGATGACTCTCCGGCCATCAAGTTTGTAAACACATTAATTGCCCAAGCCGTAAACCAAGGAACCAGTGATGTCCACCTGGAACCGGATCACGAAACCATACAGGTACGTTATCGTGTGGACGGACTCCTTCATGATGTCATGACTGCACCGAAATCCCTTCAGGCCGGGGTGATTTCCCGTATCAAAATCCTGGCAGATATGGATATCGCCGAAAGACGCGTACCTCAGGATGGACGATTTGAAATGAAAGTGGGTGATAAAGATATCGATATCCGCGTTTCATCGCTTCCGACCATTTTTGGCGAAAAAATCGTCATGCGGCTTTTGAACAAAGCCAGCATTCTGATCGGTCTGGAAAAACTGGGATTTAAAAAAGAGACGCTCGCAGAATTTGATCGATTTTTCCGCAGGCCGCATGGACTCATTCTGGTAACCGGGGCCACAGGAAGCGGAAAAACAACGACACTTTATTCCGTGCTGCAAACGATCAACACACCCGAAAAAAACATTGTGACCGTCGAAGACCCTGTGGAATACCAACTCAAACGCATTACGCAGGTTCAGGTGAACGCCAAGGTTGGCATCACCTTTGCCACGGGCCTTCGTTCGATTTTGCGACAGGATCCCGATGTGGTCATGATCGGGGAAATTCGGGACGGAGAAACCGTCAACCTCGCCATTCAGGCCGCACTGACAGGACATCTGGTATTGAGTACGCTCCACACCAACGACGCGCCCGGCGCCGTGGCACGACTCATCGACATGGGCGCAGAACCTTTCCTCATCGCCTCATCCCTTACGGCCGTGGTTTCCCAGAAACTGGCCCGAAAACTCTGCAAAAACTGCTCAGAACCCTTTGATCCGCCTGAAGAAATTATCGACCGCTTGGGTCTGCGCGATATCCTGGCTGCTCAAAAAGAAGCACACCACATTTCAAAAGGCTCAGGATGCGCCGAATGCCGTGGCACCGGGTATTCGGGCCGAATCGGTCTTTATGAATTTTTACCCATCAATGAAGCCATTCGAGACCTGATCGTTAAACGCGCTTCATCGGCCGAGATCCGAAAAGCAGCCGCCCACACGCAATACCGCACCCTTCGCTCAGAAGGCATTTTAAAAGCCATTCAAGGCTTGACCACCCTTGAAGAAGTGCTTCGCGTCACTCAGGAAATCGAAGAATCCTACTGACAAAAATTGACACCCATCGTTCAAATTCCGGCACAAGTTTAAACTTCTACACTTCATTTACCCATAAATAATCTATTTTATTTATAAATATAATCGATTTTTCAAGCATCGCTCCATTCTGAGCAACTGGCACAGCTATTGCTCAGTAATCTCACACTGACTTGAGCCCAATGAAAAACAATGCCCAATTATAAATATCGCGCGCGTGATAAATCCGGAACTCTTTTTTCCGGCATCCTCGACTCCAATGGTCACGATGAGGTGGCGACTCATCTGGACAGCCTGGGTTATTTCCCCATCTCTATTCAGGAGGCGCAAGCGGGTTTCGATTTTTCTGACTTTAAGCGCCGCTTTCAAAAAATTCACCCCAATGAAATGATTTCTTTTACCGTACAGCTTGCGACTCTCGTCGGTGCGGGTGTTCCCATCCTTTCAAGCTTTGATTCATTAATGGAGCAAACCACCAATCCCAAGCTGAAAGAAGTCATACGTCAAATCAGAAAAGATGTGGAAGGCGGAAGCGCTTTTTCTGAAGCGCTTCAAAAACACCCCGATGTTTTTCCCAGCCTCTTTGCAAACCTGGTCCGCGCAGGAGAATCCGGCGGGGTACTGGATGAAATTCTTTATCGACTGGCCACACTCGGCGAATATGAAGAAGAGACGCGTTCCAGAATCAAATCGGCCACGCTTTATCCGCAAATCGTCGTCGGACTGCTTTTAGTTGCCTTTGGCGTGCTCGTGACTTTTGTTTTACCCAAACTCACCTCCTTTTACGATCAGTTTAATGCCGAGCTACCGCTCCCCACCCGTATTTTAATCGGCTTAAACGATATCGTTCAAAACTACGGCTTGCTCATTCTGACCTTCGGCGTGGGGGCCATTTACGGAATCAAACGGTACATCAAAACCAATTCGGGAGAACTTTTCTGGGACCGGCTTAAACTCAAGATGCCTGTTTTTGGTCTCATTTTTCTTAAAGTGTCACTCTCTCGTTTTGCCCGCATATACGGCACCTTGAACAAAAGCGGCCTGCCCGTCTTGCAATCGCTCGAAATCGTTGCGACCACCGTCGGAAACAGGGTGATCGAAAACGTCGTCAACACTATTCGTGAAGGGGCCAGAGAAGGGCGGGGACTTGTAGAACCCATGAAGATGAGCCGGGTCTTTCCTCCCAGCATTATTCAGATGGTTTCCATTGGCGAGCAAACGGGACAAATGGACGAAATGATGGACAAGGTTTCGGATTATTACGACCGGGATGTGGATTACGCCATTCGGAATTTGTCCAAATCCATCGAACCAATTTTGCTTGTCGTAATCGGCGCGGCGATTCTCTTTTTGGCCCTGGCGATCTTCATGCCCTGGTGGAACATGGCCTCGGCATTCAAGGGCGGATAGGAAACGACCGATAAGACTCATATTCAGATTTAAATGGGAGAAGAAAGGGAGAAAAACAGATGAACGCATACAAAAACACAAAAGCCTTCCGTCAAAATGAGAAGGGCTTTACCTTAGTCGAACTCATTACGGTCATCGTCATACTGGGGATCTTAAGCGCCGTCGCGGTGACGCGTTTTCAGGATTTAACCCAGGATGCCAATGTTTCCTCCACAAAAGGGAACCTGGGCTCGGTACGGGCTGGCATTCATTTGCTGCATGCCAAAATCCTGCTTGCGGGCACTTCAGGCACAAACCCCGAATGGCCGACAGTGGCCGAATTGAATAACAACGCCCTGGCGGGCACGCGGCCCGCCACAATCGCCAATCTTAAAGTGATTGAAGGCCCCTCAGGCGGAGTCTGCGCTTCAGCCTGTCTGCCCGAAGATCTCGTCTCCACCCAGGCCACCATCACGGCGCGTAAAACCGTTGTCGCCGCCACCACCGTTCAAGCCGATGCCCGAACCCCACCGGGCGGGGCGGCAGGCTGGGCCTATGATCCCGCAACAGGTCAGTTTTATGTGAATCAGGCTTTACCCAATGACAGCAAGGGCCTCCCTGCAAGTCAGTGGTAGTTCAAACCAAAAAAATGCAAACCATCCACAACAAAGGAGAAGAAAAGAATGAAAATACTTAAAAATCAAAAGGGTTTTACTTTGGTTGAGATGATTGTGGTCATCGTCATCCTCGGCATTCTCGCAGGGGCAGCAGTCCCGGCCTATATCAACCTTCAAACGGATGCCCAGGCCGCGAACAACATGGCCTATATCGGGGCAGTGAGAAGCGCCTTGGCCATGCGTTTTGGTCAGCAACTGGTTCGACAGGGCGATACAGCGGCCTCTCCCACGGATGTCATTGGGACCGCTCTAACCTCGAATGCCACACAGGTTTTTCTGGATGGTTTGGTCTCTACACCCCTCCCTTCAACACTGACTCCCACAGCCGGAATTTGCGGCACAGGACAGTGGGTTGGCTTGGCACCGGGGAACCCTCCAGCCAGTGCGACATGGAGCATCGCCTGCGGGGCTTCAGATACCGCTCCCTTAACCATCAGCGGACCATAATCCGGGAAGTTGATGCGCTTAAAGAATCAAAAAGGCTTTACGCTGGTTGAAATCGTGGTGGTTTTGGTGGTGCTGGTGACGCTGACCTCGTCCGTGGTTGTGTCGATGGATCTCACGGGACATCGTGCAGCGGTCGCGTCACAACAGCTTGCCGCCGACCTGCGCTATGCACAGCAGCTGGCGAATGCACGCCGCGTGCGTCACGGGGTCGAGGTGAGCAGCGCCACATCCTACCGTGTCTTTGTGGATGATGGCGGGGCGGGCACAACGGTCACCTCACCCATGACCGGAAACCCCTATATCGTGAATATGAGCGGGGATTTTAACGGCGTCACCCTGGGCAGTACCTTGGGGGGCACGCCCCCCAAGGCCCAGTTTGACTCAGTCGGCCGACCTTTTGATGGCAACAGCACAGCCATTGGCGCAGGCATCAACACCATCAACCTCCTGGCCGCAGGTGCAGTCGTAAGTACGGTCAGCGTCGAGCCCAACACGGGCATGGTTCAGGTCAACTAATGGACAAAGGCATGTTAAATCAACGGGGATTTACATTGATCGAGGTCATTTTAATCATCCTTTTATTATCGATCGGCCTCACCGGCGTACTGTCCTATGTCGGCCAGGCGGCCAAAGACAGCGCCTACGCCCACAACCTTTCTATTGCGACAACGCTCGCACAAGATTTAATGGAAGAAGTGCGGTCAAAATGCTGGGATGAAACCGCCACCGTCGCGGCGGCCTGTGCAGGGGCCGTCACCCCCTCTGTGATTGGCGTCGATGCCGCTGAAACCCGCGCGACTTACGACGATATGGACGATTACAACAATTTACCTGTCGCCGGAAACACCCCGCCGCAAGATGCACAGGGCACGGCGATGCCGGTTTTTCCATTTTTCACACAACGCGCGACGGTTTGTTATGTCGATACGGCCGCGCTCGATACCTGTGTCGCGGGCCCGACCGATTTTAAACAGGTAAATGTCAACATTGCCTGGTCTGCAAATGATCAGGTGCAACTGATCAGTATTTTTTCAAATCACGCCTTATAAGCGATGCATGTTATGAAAAACGAACAAGGAACCACATTGATAGAACTGGTCGTCGTCATGGTCATCCTCAGCACCGTCGGCATCATGATCACCGCCCCGCTCATTGAAACAAGTATTGGGTGGCGGGAAATCAGCAGCCGTAAACACGTGATGCAGCTCGCACGTTTTGGCATGGATAAAATGGTACGCACCCTGAGAAATACAGAACGATTGGCCAGCAATGCACCCAATATTTCGATTAATTCCACGGCCACCTGTCTGAGCTTTCGCACGACGGACAACCTGGATTTGACCTTTAATTTAAACGGCACAGTTCTGGAAGAATGTCTGGTTTGCGACTGCGGGGCGATTACAGCGCCCAATGATTTGGCTATCAATGTCGCAGGTTTTGTGGTGACTTGTTTTGATGCCGCCAATACGGCGGTGGCCTGTAATACCGTGGCAACGGTGCGACGCGTCAAACTACAGCTTTCCGTCACAGAAAATGGAGAGACGGTCAATCTCGATTCGGAAGTGACGCTGCGTAATTTAATCGGGGTATAGGGTCGTGACGCCGACGCTGTCCTCTGAAAAAGGATTTTCTATCATCGCCGTCGTGGTCATGATGCTCATGATCGCAGTAATGGGACAAACACTGATTTCAATGGTGGGTACGGAGAATTTTTCAACGGTGAATCAAATGAGAACAACACAGGCACACTACATCGCAGAATCGGGTGTTGAACGCGCCGTATACGAGTTTGGTAATGGCACAGCCTGCAATCTGCTCACTTATAACGACACAGTGGGTGCAGGCGCCTATACAACAATCGGCACGCTTTACAATGCATCCAGCGCCATCCTTTCTTCTGCGATTGTGATTGGAGATACCATCATTCCGCTTGACAGCCTCACGGGTTATGCCCCGCACGGGCAGGTCACGATTGAAGCGGAAGACATCACCTATGGGGCAAGTTCGGCCACAGCCGCAGACTGCGCGCCCTTTGGCACGCCCTGTTTGATCGGAGTTCAACGCGGGGTCAACGGCACCACTGCCGCGGCCCACGCCTTAAGCACTCCGGTCAGTCAGGATCAATGTCTGATTTCATCGACGGGAACAGTCGCAGGCTCGCCGAGCATCGCTCAACGTGTCATCGAGTCGAGCGTGAGCCAAAGCGGCGGCGGAGCCGGCAGCACAGTGCAAACCGGCACCGCCGTCAGTACGGCCAACGGCACCCTGACAGTTCCCATCCCGACAACAGTGGATATGACGCGATCTTTTTTAATGTTCAGTTCAAGGCATAACAGCAATCGGCCCGTGGGTTCGATGCTCCGTGGCCGGATCGCCACACCCACGACCCTCGAATTTGTTCGGGTCACCGATGAAGGCACACCGGTGCCCATCACCATCACCTGGTCTGTCGTAGAGTTCAGTACGGGTGTCGTCGTTCAGCGGGGTTCCGTCAATCAGAGCAGCACCGTCATTAATGTGCCCATTACAGCGGTTGCTTCTCTGAACCAGGCCTTTGTGACCTGGTCAAAAACCCCCGCTATCGGGGCTAACGATTGGAGTCAGGATGATCCGATATTAGGGGACTTGACGACGACCACAAACCTTCAGTTTCGGGTAGAAACCGCAAATGCAAACCATGTGATTTGGTGGCAAGTCATTGAGTTTACCAATCCAGCCGATATTTTTGTGCAAAGAGGCACAAGCTCTTTAACCGGTGGCGGTGGTGGTGGCTCTTCTGTGAACGTCACACTTCCGACACCCGTCGATACGACAAAGACCTTCGTCCTCGTGGGTTTTCGCACCAACGGGACAGGCTCGAATGTCGGACGGAGAATGCTTCGCGCCCGCCTCATGAATACCACGACCATCAACATTGACCGCAGTATTGCAACCGGATCAGAGCGAATTACAGAAATCGCCTGGCAAGCGGTACAGCTCAACAATTCAGTGGTACAGCACGGTTCCGAAAACTTTCCGGTCGTGGCCGCGCCCCAAATCGTCGTGACCATGGCTGACAGAGTGCGAGAAGTGAATGCAGGCGCTATTTCCCTTCTCGATACCCAGGCCGGCCTCACCTCAACCACGACAAACACCACTTCAGGCGCAACAATTTCCACAAACATCTCAACCTCTGCGGCCAATTCCTGGGTGATTGATGTGGTCGGCAGTAATGATGATGGAACCTTTAGCCCAGGCGCAAGCCAGGTCGAGCGTTGGGATATTGAAAATGGTCGGGCAACAGGCGCTTCCAGCACACAAGTCGTTCCGTCCACCAGTACCCCCTCAATGACGCAAAGTCACGGGAGCGCATCATTTCTCGTCCATGCCTTAGCCGCCATTGCCCCTGATCCCGGCGCGGGAGCAATCACCTACGATACCCAAAGCAGTGCCACCGACAGAAATGTCGACACCATAACCTGGCCGCATACCATCGGTGCAGGCAATAACCGGAAGTTGATCGTCGGCGTGGCAACGGAAGAAAATAACACCAGCCTTTCCGAAGACGTCATTAGCGTCACATACAACGGCGTCCCGCTCACATTCGCGACCCAGGTAAGACGGTTCGAAAGTGGCGAGGCAGAGCAGGTGGAAATCTGGTATATGGACGAGGCGGACTTGCCGCCAAGCATTGGCACTCGGATTGTGCCTATTACCACTGTGGATACCACACGCACCATCGCTTTTGGATCGGTTCAACCTGTAGGCGGACAAAATATGGGCCGTTCTCCCTACAATGGAGATGACGTGATTGGCGTGGGTTCGGTCACAATGGACCTGGCCCCCAATCAAATCACCATGCAACGAGACAACACCGCAGATGAGGCCGATATCGGCTGGTTTGTGGTCGAATTCGGCAGTTCGGGCGGCGGGGGCATGATCGATTGGCGCGAAGTTTTTTAGAAGGAGTCTTTTTTTTAAACATAACCCTAGAAAGTTAAACTTAACTTTGGAGCCCGACTTCCTAAAGGAACAATAAAAGACATGAAGACATCCGACATCATCTACCAGGCCAACATTCCAAGACACAAACTCTATTATCTTGAGCAAAAGGGCTATGTCACCCCTGAAAGAATTCCGAAAGGGGACCTGGAAATTCGCGAATACACAGAAGAGGATCTTCAAAAGGTCATTCTCATCTGGAAATATTTACAGGACGGTTTTAAACACAAAGTCGCCTATCAAAAAGCGATGGAAGAATTGCCGGGAAGGGATCAAGAGGCATAATGGGATTCTTTGGCAATAACAAACCCCTTTGGGGAATCGATATCGGATCACGTTCCATCAAAGGGGTATGTGTGACCCGGACCCGATCCGGCGCCCGTCTTCTAGACGCAAAGATTCTCGAACTGCCTGATACAAAAATCGCCCTCGCCGACGGCCTCTCAGAACTGCTGGGCACCTCGCTCCCAAAAATTCAGGCCGCCATTCATTTTTCGGGGCGGGTGACGCCGGAAATTCGCACCATGACGCTCCCGGTGATGTCTAAAAGAGAACTGACGAACGCCGTACGATGGGAAGCACGCAAATTGAGTCCGCTTCCCGAAGATGAAATGGTCGTCGATTATTTAATCATGGGAAAACGCAAAGAAGCACTCACGGCACAATATGACATTGTGGTCGCCATTGTCGAACGGGCCGCCCTCGAAGAACAAGTGACTCACATTCAGGGAACAGGGCTGACAGTCAGCGCGATCGATCTCTCCCCCTTCGCCCTTTTAAATACGGCCCGGATTCATTTTTCTGGCGAGCTGCCGGTCAATTTACTCTATGTCGATATCGGGGCAAAAAAGATGGAAATCAATATCGTTAAAAATGGGGTCATTCGTTTCACACGTCAACTCAGGGTCGGCGGTGACGCCATCACGGAAGCTCTGAGCAGGACGCTTGGCGTGTCCCTGGATGAAGCGGAGCAGCATAAACGAAAAAACGGGATGCCCAGTGAAGAATCCATTCGTGCCGCCATACTCCCCAAAATAGACCGCCTAATCGTGGAAATTCAGCGTTCGGTCGATTATTACCGGGCACAAACACACGAGCGGATCATCGACAAAATTCTTTTGATGGGTGGCATGCCCATGCTCCCTGGCTTTCTGGATTATTTTTCAAGCTTTTTTGATGCCCCTGTGGAACTGGGAAATGCGTTCTCAAAACTGGATATTCGAAACCCTGAAATGGCCGCGTTTCAGGAAATATCTCCACGGTTTTCCCTCGCACTGGGCCTAGCCATGAGGGACAGATAATGCAGAACCAGCAGATCAATCTGCTAAAAGCCATGGTGATTGAAGAAACCAGGGCAGATGTTGTTCCTGTTTGGGTTCCCTGGGTGCTGGCCCTGCTCATCCTTTTGAGCGGGGGTGGGATTTACAAAAAAACCACTGAAATTACGGCACTGCAGCACGACATTAGCGGACTTGAGCAAAAAAAATCCTTTCTAATTGAGGAAATGGGTGCGGCAGAAGCTGCGATGAAAGATGTCGTTCACATCCTCGCGGTGACCTTATCCAATCGGATCCGCTGGTCAGAACTCATGCGCGAGGTGAGCATGGTCATTCCAGAGGGTGTGTGGATTACGCGCTGGGAAAGTCTCGCGCCGACAACACGGCCTCAAACAGACAAAACACAGGACAGATCCAGCCAGGGCCCGGACGAGATGCAGATTAAAATTTCAGGAGAAGCGCTTTCTCAGGAACAGTTAAATCTCTTTTTATTAACACTCGAACGCTCTCCCCTGCTCATCGAATCCAGACTGACACATGCACGCAAAATCAATAAAGAAGTTCAGTTCGAATTGATCGTTTCACTCAAAATGGAGAAACCACGATGAGAGAAAAAATCAATCAACATAAAATACCCGCTCTTTTATTGGCCATTTTGATTGCGGTCCTCTACTTTTTTTTCCTTCGCACGCAGACCGCCAAAGCGCTCACACAGCAGGCGACCGCCTTACAACAGGAAATCGCCACATTACCGGAACCCTCTGCGTACAAACGCCCCGGCATGAGCGCAACGTTTTCATGGATTCACTCTATTCCTGATTTTTTGAACGACCTGACCCAATGGGCAAAAAAACGTTCTGTCCTGATCGTCTCAATCGAACCCGGCATCCCCATCAAACAGACAGGCTACACAGAGCAGCCCGTGAAACTTGCAATACAGGGCCGCTTTCGCGAGGTTGGGGATTATCTGACTTTCCTTGAAGATTTGCCGCGCCCCGCACTGGTGACGGGCATCCAACTGACGAGTCCTACGGCCATTTTTCCCGACCTTGCGGCAAACCTTGACCTCGTCATTTATATCAAGGATGCCCCATGAAGTTTCTTTTAATACGATGCCTGGCTTTGGTACTGATCTTCTTCAGCCTCTTACCCCTCAGAAGTGATGCCGCCCCCGAAACACAGCACAATCGCCCAGACATCGCTACGCAGGCAGAAGAGAAAAAAAACAAGCGCTGGGGGCGTGACCCTTTTTACCGGGATCGGCCAACGACAAACAACGAGCTTCATGTCATCCCTCACACGAAAGTGGAAGTCGAAGCGGCGATTGAAGAAGAGGAACCCGAGCCTAAAATCGATCTCTCTCTTTCCGCCATTATTTTCAGGGACGGCGACGGGGTCGCCATCATCAATGACCGGATCGTTCGTCGCGGAGACATCATCGGAGAAGACTTCATCGTGAGTCAAGTTTTGTCCAACAAAGTATTCTTACTTAAAGGAAAACGTACTGTTGTACTCCAGGTTCAGGAATTTGGAAGCAACTAAGGAGGTTTAGATGAAACACACTTGGAGTTTTTTTCTCCTCTTGATTCTATTTGGAACACATTCATGGGCCGACTCAAGGTTCGTGATCGCTCAAACACTGGGCAAGGCCATTGCGCCACCGGAGACCCTTTTTGGCCCGGACTTAGTCGTCTCTCCGACATTGGCAGAAAAGATGTCGCAAAAAAATGGACACCTTGCCCCCGAGGTGAGCGGCACCCAAAAACAGGACGATGAAATTTCTCCAGGGAATGCACTTTTTAACGCAGATTCCGCACTAAGAGCAAGCGAGCCGGGAACCAGTTCGATCTCACTCAGGAAACAGGATTCCTTGTTTTATATGGAGCTGCGCAATGCAGAACTCAAAGAAGTGCTGCGGGTCTTAAGTCAGGAAAATGAGGTCAACATCATTATTGGTGATGGCGTCGAAGGTTCTATTACCTTGAGCTTTAAAGGCGTCTCCTTCGATGATGCATTTAACGCTATTCTACGAATGAACAACCTCACTTCTTACCGCGAAGGCAATATCATTCGCGTGATGAAATCCCCTTTTGGCGCGGAAGAGGCAGGGCTGGTCACACACATGATTGCCATTAACTTTGCCATTGCAAAAGATATCCAGGAAACGGTAAACGGGCTGTTAAGCAAAAACGGCACCGTCATGGCCGATTCCAGAACCAATATTCTGGTCATTCGGGATCTGCCCGCAAACCTCGAAAAAATATCACAAGTGGTTCACCGGCTCGACAGCAAAACGCCTCAAATCATGATTGAAGCCAGAATCGTCGAGGTCAATACCAACTTTTCCAAAGAACTGGGTGTGCAATGGGGCGGATCCTATTCCTCACGATCCGGCGACACCACAAGCATATTCCACGGCGGCGGTTTTAAAAACCAATCGACCGATACCTCTTTTGAGGCGCTCACCGGTGGCGTTGGCGTTTCCGGCGGACCTTTTGCCGTCAACCTTCCGGCCGGCGTAGGCCGGGGCCTGGGAGGTGCCTTTGGATTTGCAATTGGCAATGTCGCCAACACACAATTGCTTGACGTGCAGCTTTCCGCATTGCAAGACGCTGGACATGGCAAGATTCTTTCAAATCCGATCATCATGACGCTCAATAATAAAGAAGCCAAAATTTCCAGCGGCACGGAAATTTTGATACCAACGACCTCCATTATTACAACGAGCACATCTGCTTCAACTTCAGGAAGCGGCACGAATACCGGAGTGACCACCATTGACGCAAAACTCGAATTGACCGTCACCCCGCACGTGACCCCGGACGACCAGATTTTAATCCACGTCCATGTCAACAAAAAAGACCCTGATTTTAGTCGTCAGGTGCAAAACATCCCCCCGCTCACCACCCGGACAGCAGAGACGGACTTGCTGATTAGAGATAAAGAGACCATTGTGATTGGCGGAATCTACACCCATGCCGAATCTGAATCGCAAGCCGGGGTCCCCTGGCTTTCAAAAATACCGGTGATCGGCTGGCTGTTTAAAAAGGAAAGCACGGTCAATATTCAGAATGAATTGATGATTTTCATCACCCCCACCATTCGCCGGGAAAACGACGAAGTGGATGAAGAGAATCTCTTTCGCTGGAAAAAGGAGTAAGCCATTTGAATAAAAACAGACTTCTCATTCAGTTCAATATACAAACAGAAACAGAACAGGGCCCCCGCTTTTCTAGAGTGAAGACACAAGATGGGATTTTTTTCAAAAAATAAAACCAAGCTCCCCGAGGCAACGGAAAGCCTCGAGATCTGTGCAGAAAAAAAGGCATTTTATCTGCTCACAGCCCGCTCCCTGTTTCAATACCTCAAGGCCTTTTCGTTCGACTTGCAGGAGATTGACGCCGACGGCTTTCGGGAACACATCAATGAACTATCAGAACTGCTTGACAAAGAAGACAATCTCAAAACGCTGCAACGTCATTTTCAGAAACACCGGGAGCGTATTCCAGCTTTTATTGATCGTGAAAAAGCGTATTTTTTCAATAAAGAATCTGAATTCAAGGACATCATCAAAATACTGTCTTCCGGCATTTCAACCTTGAATACTGAAAACCAGAATTTCATCACCAATATCCATGAGGAGACCCTTAAATTAGAAAAAATCACGCAACTTGACGACATTCGAAAAATAAAAGAAGAGTTGGTCGAAAACCTGTCTAATGTAAAAACCTTCATCAAGCAAAAACAGGATCAGGATGCAAACCATCTTGAACAACTTTCCAATAAGGTCGAAACACTCAAAGTCGAGCTTGAATCCACTAAAAAGACCTCGCTCACAGACGGGCTCACAGGCGCTTTTAATCGACTGGCTTTGGATACAAAAATAAGCAAACTGATCACGGAAGACAAACGCGGCTTTTCCATCATCATGCTCGATATCGATAATTTCAAACTCATCAACGACTCCTATGGACATCCGGTAGGCGACCGCGTCCTCATGGCCCTGGTTCAAAAATGCAAACGACTGATCCGGGAGGGAGATTTTCTCGCCCGCTACGGCGGAGAAGAATTTATGATCATTTTCCCCGGAACCTCCTTGCGAAATACACTCAAAAAAGCACAGCTCCTGTGCGAAAAAATCGCCGTTTCAGAATATGCCGTCGATGATGCCGACGGAAGCAAACCCCTTTCTTTTACTGTGAGTATCGGTGTGAGCACCCGACAGCGCGGCGATACGGTGGACGCCATTATTGGACGTGCGGATAAAGCGCTCTACAAAGCAAAACATCATGGGAAAAACTGTGTGGTCAGCGAGAAAGAACTTGATTAGTCCAGCGCTTGCTTCCTCTGATTGACAGCCCAGCCCCCTGTCTGTAAAATAAAAAAATGCATCCATTCCGATATAGAGTAGGTTTTCTGCTTGCTTTTTTTTCTCTGATTTTGCTCAGCGCATGCGCCGGACGGACCACGAGCCTTGCCAGCTCTCCCCACCAAAGACCCATGCCCAAAGCCGAAAAAAAACACGTGATCGAGAAAAAGTCCTCCGAATCCTCAGGGACTTCTGAGTCTCCCTATCAGGATATTACACAGATCAAACCCGGCCATATCGTTCACCTTCGCACGGGATTGCCCATGCTTGAGAACGAAGTCCTGGATCATCTGTCCAAAGCCCGGATTATTTATACAGGAGAAGTCCATGACAGTCTCGAAGACCACCGGGTTCAGCTCAAAATTTTAAAAGGACTTCTGGATCGTTTTCCCGGTCAAGTGGTCGTGGGGATGGAAATGTTCCAGGGCTCATCACAGGATTTGCTGGATCAATGGATCAAAGGCGAGGCCAGCGATAAAGAGTTCCTCAAACGCTGGTATGAAGACTGGAGCCATGATGATGCCTACTACAAAGAGTTGCTTGATTTTATCAAGGCACAAAAAATTCCCGTCATTGCCCTGAGACCCACAGCGGAAATGTCCTTTAAAATGCGTTCCAAAGGCATGGGCGGCCTCTCGATCAACGACAAAAAGAAACTGCCCGAAATAGATGATACCGATCCCTACCATCTCGCCGCTGTGAACGCCATATTTCAAGGGCACGGCCCCGGCGCCTCGAACCAGTTTGATTCTTTTTATGAAATGATGCTTTTTTGGGAAGAAACCATGGCGGAAACAATTGCCAACTATCTGAAATCCCCCGACGGGAAAGACAAAAAAATGATGGTCATGGCAGGGGGATTTCATGTGGGTTACGGCTTTGGCATTCCCCGCCGTACCTTCCGACGCCTTCCGGCCCCCTATGCAATCGTTCTCACTCACGCGGAAGATTTTCCGGATGAGATGAAAATGCTCAATGTGAAAGCGCCTAACCTGCCCCTTCCACTTTCCGACTTTATTTGGGGCGTCGGGTATGAAGTCCTCAAAGAGAAAAAAGTGCGTTTGGGTGTCATGCTTGAGCAATTTCAGGCAGGGGTTCGCATCAGCGATGTCTTTCCAAAATCACCTGCGGAAGAGGCCGGGATACAAACGGGAGATATCATCACCACATTCGATGGCGAACCCGTTCATGAGCGCTTTGACATTATCTTCCGTCTCCAGGAAAAAAAACCGGGGGACCGCGTCAAAATCAAAATCCTCCGAAACGGGAAAACGATTGAAACCGAAGCGGTCATGGCTGCTTCGGGTCATCCCTGATGGATCACCCCTCACAAACGCCCGCACCGCTTTTAGTTCAACACCTCCCTCTTCTGTCTACAGGAACGGCCCTTGATTTTGCTTGTGGTTATGGCCGAAATGCCTTTTACCTTTCATCTCAGGGCTACACCGTTGAAGGTTTTGACCGAAACGAAACGGCTGTCGCCTTTTGCAATGAAAAAGCCTCAAAAGAAGGTCTCCCGTTTACCGCGCACAATACCGACCTGGAAAAGGAAACCCCTTTTTCAAATGACCACTACGACCTGCTCACCTGTTTTTACTACCTCGACCGGCAAGTGATCCCGACTCTTAAAAAAAGTCTGAAAATCGGGGGCGTGATCGTCTATGAAACCTTTCTCATTGATCAGCACCTCCAGTTTGGAAAACCCTCCCGACCCGAATTTTGCTGGCAGCACAATGAATTGCTGGAATGTTTCAGTGATGACTTTCGTATCCTGTATTATTTTGAAGGGATGATTACGGCAGAAGGGCGTATCGCACAATCCGGGGACGCACTTAAAAATGGCACCTGGGTTGCGCAACTCATCGCAAAACGCTTGACCTAAGCCAAAGAAAAAGGACCTATGAGCAAAATACTGATCGTGGGATTAGGCGGATTTTTAGGGGCCATCCTCCGTTACCTGCTCGGCGGTTGGGTCCAAAACGTCTCTGGAAGCAACACCTTCCCCTACGGCACCCTAGCCGTCAATATCATTGGTTGTTTGGCAATCGGCCTTCTGACCCAACTCATGGAAACAAAACAGGTTTTTACCCCCGAAACCCGAATTTTTTTATTTATCGGCGTCCTCGGCGCGTTTACGACCTTTTCCACCTTTGGCAATGAAACATATCATTTGCTTCGAGACGGGCAAACCCTGCTTTCCCTGGCCAATATTGGCGCACACCTCTTCATCGGACTCAGCGCCGTGTGGCTCGGACATCGTTTTGGCATCCTCATTTGGAGATAATCTGATGACACTCCCTGAAGAAGGCGGACTGCTCCGGATTTTTATTGGCGAGAGCGATCAATACGAAGGCCGCCCGCTCTACGAATGGATTGTGCTGAAAGCCCGCGAAGACGGTTTGGCAGGGGCGACCGCGTTTCGAGGCATGTTGGGATTTGGAAGAAACAGCCGTATTCACACCACCAAAATACTCCGCCTTTCGGATGATCTCCCCGTGATTATCGAAATCGTTGATACCCCGGCAAAACTCGAAGCCTTTCTCTCATCCATCGACCCGGCCATCTGCGAAGGCTTGGCCACGCTTGAAAAAGCTCAAATTCGATTTTATCGTGGTCGGGACGCCGCAAAAGATTAAGATCCGATTTTGCCTTTGAAGAAATAAGGTGTTGATCATATGGATCACTTTGAATTTAGATATTTCAGACACGGGCGACCTTGTATTGGCCCTTATGTCTGACTCGCTGGAAGGGCTCTTTCGTGCGGCCTTACGAAACGAGGTCAAAGCAGTCGCCTTTCATCAATTTGAAGTCAAAAAAGAAAACGGACTTTGGCAAGCCACCCTTATTTTTGATATTGAAAACCCATGAAAATCAATCAAATCGGCCCAATGCTTTGGGAAATCCCGTGCATACGGTGGAAGGCGCGGGCATTTCCAAAAGAGCCGCCGCCTTTCGCCCCATCGGCATTATCAAGGGTTAAGGCCACGTTAAAAGTCGGCAGCCCCGGACAGGATGTGCATTGAAACCCGCGATACGCCTGTATATTATTGCTCCGGCTTTACTCTATCTTTTACTTTGGGGCGTGGCCGACCTGCGTTACGAACATCAGATCGATCGACTGCTCAGTCAATCCGACAGCCTGGTTCATCAACTCGAAGCCAAAGACCCGGCACATCTGCGCCTCATGATGCCAACACATCAAGAAAAGCGGCGGCCAGCAAAACCCTCGCTTTTTCATCCCAAACACATGATCACCGCGCTGTTTTCTCCCGAAATGCTGGGCAGAAAAACGCTTGAACCGCTTCAATCAATTCTGATGACTTTTAAGAACGATCTTGCGGGACTGGATTTTTCGGATATGGATCTACGTCACCTAGATCTGCGTGAAAGCAATCTCCGGGGCGCCGTATTCACCCGCGCGACGCTCATCGGCACCAAGCTGAATCAGGCCGATCTCAGCGGCGCGGATTTTCGCGAGGCACGGCTCAAGGGAGCAGATTTAACGGAAGCGACGCTCATTGAGACGGATTTGAGCAGCACAGACTTTAGAAAGGCCACGTTCAAAGGCGCCCTGTTTCGCGGGGTCAATTTTTTTTATGCCGACTTTCAGGGCGCAGACTTCAGCGAAGCACAACTCATGGGCGAGACGCTGAGCGCGGCGGATTTCAGAAAAGTGAATTTTTCAAAGGCCGACCTCAGCAACGCGGTGCTCAGCGGGGCGCGGCTCGATGGCGCGCGCTTTACGGATGCCAAGCTCAAAGAAGCCGATCTGCGTTATACCGATTTGAGTCAGAGCCTGGGTTTAAAAACAAATCAATTCATTGATCCACACATCGACCACAATACAAAACTGCCCGATACTTTATTACTTCCCGATTCGACACAATAAATGTTGCATCTTCAAGCAAATAGCGTCACTGCTCATGCACTAAAACGCCCCTTTCTCCCGAAAAAGGTGTATGATGAGCTATGAATCTTTTTGAGCAGCTCGTCCAACTGACCTCACAGTTTGAAGCCGACAACATCGAATACGCCCTCTGCGGCGGTCTGGCCATGGCGGTGTACACCTTTCCGCGCGCTACGGTCGATATCGATATTTTAATCGAAACCCAAACCCTGGAAAAAGCCAAAACAGGCGCAAAAGCGCTTGGTTTTTCGGGTGATCCGAAATTCGTTCAGTTTAAAGATGGGGCGATTCAAATCTATCGTCTTGAAAAAGAAGACGCCGATTCCGGCGATGCGCTGATGCTGGACATCTTGCTCGTGACGCCGCAAATCAAGGCCGCCTGGGAAACCAAAAAATACGTCAAATGGGACGGTGGGCAATTGCCCGTCGTTTCTCCGGAAGGACTCATTCATCTCAAATTGTTTCGCAAGAGCGGGCAAGACGAGGATGACATCAAACATTTGAGGCACTTCATTGAAAAAAGCTAAAATGTCCGCCAAAGCCATCACCAAACGCTTGCAGCAAACCAGCGAGTTACGACAACTTTGCCTCACGCTGGCCGCCGGCAGACCGGCGGAAACCCCGCCCGAAGAAGTACCCCGCACTAAACCCCTGGATCCTGCCGCGACGAGTCATTGAGCCACCCACTTTTATTAAACCATCGGCTAAGCGGGCTTTTAGCCCTTTTTTAGCCCTCAGCGCCCTGCCTTGATCTTCTTTTTCTGAACCGCTACACTCCACACATCGTTTGCATAAAACAACAAGCCTCATTTCCCAAAAACGCACCACGCCTTTTTTCACCCCACTTTGAAAAAGGGGGGCCGGGGGGGATTTGAAGTCGTCCGAGATGAAATCCCCCTCAATCCCCCTTTGTTAAAGGGGGAGGTTTAGAAGCTGAAACACAAACACGGAGTTTTTAAACATGCCAGCACTTGCGCATAATTTTCAAATGGCGATTAAAGAAGCCAAAACAAACAAATCGACGGATTTGTCTTTGCGGGGGGATAAAAACAGTGAAGGGCGAAACGTGCTTTTTGCCATTCCTGAAGCGGTTTTTGAGCTGAGTGAACTGGAGACACTCGATCTCAGCAACAACATGCTTCGCACGCTGCCGCCGGAGCTGGCGCGGCTTAAAAAACTCAAACACGTGAATGTTGCACTCAATCCCTTGGCCGAGATTCCCGACCGGCCCGGTCTCATGCTCGACTCGGACCAAATTCAACACTTCGTTGAAAAACAAAAAGCATTCGGCCGGAAAACGTTGTCGGTATTCGTTTTCGCCGAAGCGGGCTGAAACGGCTGGGCGAGTGGTTCTCCCCGGGAGGCCTTTTCCCTCATCTCGAATGGCTCGATCTCAGCCAATGTTTGTTACAAACCCTGCCGGAGGGCATCACACGGCTTCACAATCTCACAAACCTCGATTTGGGGGACAACAAATTCACGACCCCACCCCAACAAGTGATTGAAGGCGGTATTCTTCAAATCGAAAATTACTTTGAGCAGGCCGCAAAGCAGGGCACGCTCCCGCTTTACGAAGCCCGCATCCTCATCGTCGGTGAAGCAGGCGCAGGGAAAACAACACTTAAGAAAAAACTGCTCGACTCCGATTACAAACTGCCGAAAAGGGAGAGGACTCCACGCTTGGCATTCAGGTCGAAAACAACTGGTCTTTTCCTTTTGCCAAAGACAAAGAAATAAACTTTACCGCTCATCTCTGGGATTTTGGCGGCCAAGAAATTCAATACATGACCCACCAGTTTTTCCTGCGGGATCGTTCGCTTTATGTGCTCGTGTCCGACGACCGGCGGCAGGACGCCGATTTTGACTATTGGTTTAAAGCCATCCACCTCTTTGGAAAAGGCAGTCCGGTATTGGTCGTGCTGAACGAGCGCAACTATAAATCCATCACAAATTTCGACATCCATTATTACCAAAAACTTTACCCGGAGCTTGAAATCCAATCATTCCCCGTCGATCTCGGGCAAGACAAAGACCGCATCCTCAAACTCACAGAACAGGTGCAAAACCTGACCTCCGGCCTGAAACACGTCGGCGATGAAATTCCAAAGCAGTGGGTACCAATTCGCCTGGCCCTTGCCGCAAGACAAAAAGAACACCACATCAGTTACAGGGATTTTCTCGCCATCTGCAAAGAACACAAGGTCGAGGAGGAACAGTCGGCCCTTTTTATCAGCGGATATCTGGATGCGCTGGGGCTCATCGTGCATTTTAAAGACGATGCGGCCTTAAACGATTTTGTCATTGTCGATTCCAAGTGGGTGGTCGAAGCCGTATATGCCGTACTGGAAGACAAAACGCTGGAAGACAACAACGGCCGCTTTACACAAGAATGGATTTTTGATCTCTGGCAAAAAAAGGGTACAAATATGACGAATGCTGCAAGCTCATCAACCTCATCAAAAAAGACAGCTTCGAGATTTGTTACGCACTGAAAAACCAGGACGAATGCACATACATCGCCCCGCAATTGCTGCCCTCAACTGAACCGGCATATGCATGGCAGTCGAATGACAACCTCCACTTCCGCTTTGCCTATCCTTTCATGCCCAAGGGCATCATGGCGCGATTGATCGTGCGGCTGAGCGAATACGTGGCGCAAGAAAATGACGCACCGCTTATTTGGCGGCGCGGGGCCGTATTTGGGGAGCGAGAAACCCGCGCCGAAGTGACACACCGCGATGATCCAAAATCCGGCGTCGAGTCGATCAATATTCGCGTGCAGGGCGACGCGCGCTCCAAACGCGAATTACTCACGATCATCAGCCACGAACTCAGACAAATTCACAAACGCTCTTTTGAAAATATCGTGGTCAACGAATGGGTCCCCTGCTGCGGTCCGGTTTGCTCAGAAAAGGCAGAACCCAAATTGTTCGACTTTAAAGAAATCGAGGAGACGGTTAAAAACGGGCGTTCAAGGCGGTATTGCACCATTTGTAATGCAGACATCTCCATTCGTAAAATGCTGGAGGGCCTAATCGATCCGAGGCAAGATCGCGATACGAATGACTTTGATCAACGAAATATGAACCCTATTTTCAATGTTTACAACTCAGTAAAAAACGTAAACGAAGTCAAAATCGACATCAGTATCGACATTAAAAATCAGGTCATCGCGGAATTTTCAGGCCTGCTCGAAAACCTTAAAGAAGATCTTTTGGATGAGATTGAAGGTGAAAAAGAAAAAGCGCAGGTCGCTAAAGAAATTGGAAAAGTAGAACAAGCCATTGCTGAAATCGGCGCCGTCTCAACACCGGAAGAAGCCAAAACAAAAACCGGCGCGCTCTCGCGTATTAAAAAATTCGTCGAAAAACTGCAAGACGGCACAACAACGACGGGCAAGGCGATTGGGGCACTGGAAGATGGCATCAGCTATGCGCAAGACCTCGCCGCGCTGTACAATAAAATTGCCCCCTGGGCGGCCATGCCTTCCGTTCCGGATGTGTTCTTGAAAAAGAAATAAGGGGGACAGGGCTTGGGGTGGATTAAGCGTGGGATCGGGAAAAAGTCAGTCTTCGAGGGGTTTGTCATTAAAGAGGGCGGCCAGTTCTTCATCCACTGTCTCTTTTAATTTTGTGGCGTTGACCTTGTTCAAATCCACTTCCGGCGTTGTTTTTCTTTTCTTTTCGTCGATTTGACGGGCGGCTTCCATCAAAAGGCTTTCCCAGCTTTCGCGGATATTTCGCACGCCGGGCTCGCCTATCAAGGCACGACACGATACGCGCTGGGCAGGCAGATAGGCCAGACGGGAAAAGGTCTCTTTTCCATTGGCTTCCATTTTTTGATCACTAAGTTTGGCGGACCAGACTTCACCTGAAAGCACCCTGATTTCTCCCGCAATTTTTCCATTCCTTTCGACTTCTATCGAAATAGAATAGCGGCCCATACCGGAGAGCTGGATGTAATCCGGCACACTAAAAGGCGCAGGCGCTGCAAGGGGATGACCCACTTTGACATGACTGAGCACGATGTTTCTCAGTTCGTTGAGCCCGACAGGTTTTTCAAAGACGCTTACATTGGCGTGCATGGGAATCATGGTTTGAAAGGTTTTCATAAAGGCGGTGATGTAGATCACGGGAATGTTGACTTTACGTTTTTCCAGTTCGCCCAAAAGTTCAACCCCCGAACGACCGGGCAAGTTGATATCCGAAAGGATCAATTGGGGTGCCTCATCATCAATGTGCGCAAGGCCCTCTTCAAGCGTCCCCGCATCGACCACGTTGATTTCGGGAAGCTTGGAAAGCCCGCGCACCATTGTGGATCTTAACATCTCTTCGTCTTCAATAATGAGTATGCGAGACATTCGCATTTCCTCTAGCCACTAAGATTTAAGTATACCCGACACTTCATTTTTTGGAGAAGTGAGCGGCACAGAAACCGTAATCCGGGTGCCTTTGTTCATTTCAGACGCAATTTTCAATACACCCCCCGCTGCGGCAACCGTGTTTTCGCACAGACTTAGGCCAATGCCGCTTCCGTTGGGTTTTGTGGTCATAAACAGTTCCGTCGCGTGGGCTTGAACATCTTTCGACATCCCACAACCGTTATCCGAAACGACCATTTCAAAAACAGAGTCCTCTTGCTCCAGGCTGGCAGTGACTTGAACGGTATCTCCTGAGCGGCACGCATCGATGGCATTTGAAAGTAAATTAAACAGGATGGCCCGGACCACTGCCGTGTCGAGCATTAATAAGGGCATCGGGTCGATTTCGCATAAAAGGTCAATCCCGCCTGATTTGGCCTTGGCTTTCAAAACAAATACGGCCTCGCGAATCGCTTCATCCACCGCTTTTGGCACAGTGCTGTGTAATTCCCGATGCGTAGCGCCAATGCCTTCAAAGACAAGTTTCATTCGACGAATTTCGCTTAAAATCGCCTGCAAGGCTTCCCGCGTTGTTTTTGCCGGAATCTCTTCGACCTCTTCAAGCAAGACCTCGACCGCTGTCGTGATTGCCGCGAGCGGGTTTTTAAGCTCATGAAGAATTGTGGGTAACACATCACCCACTGTGGCGATTTTAAGCAGACGATCACGGTCACGATGGAGCGCATTCCACTGGGTAATGTCCTGAAAGGCAATGGCATACTGCAAAGGGCCTAAATCATCTCCAGGCACATTGACAAGCGATGCATGAAAACCGATCATTTTTTCTTCACCGGTGTGCAGGATCACTTTATGTTCCAGTCTGGTTTGTTCCTGCGACTTGGCGCCAACAAGTTGCTTGATTTCCTCAATGGAAAACAAGACGGTGTCAATCTGACGTCTTTCCAGTTCGGCCTTTGTGCATTGAAGCACTTCGGAGGCATACAGATTGGCAAAGGTGATTTGACCGGCTTCTGTCGTGACAATCACACCGGTATTCATGGAATTTAAAATTTGAATGGCCGGCGCATCGGCATAAAAAAGATCGGCGGGATTTTTAATAGGGATGGCCGCTTCAGGTTTCATTCAATTGAAGTCTTTATTACGTTCATATTCAAAGTCATTTTTATGGGGTATCGTCATGTGCTGAAAAGTCTATCATCGACTAAAACCCTGTCAAGTCAGTCATCTTGAACGCTTCACATCTTCCAAAGTAAGAGGGTGCTTATCGCCGTTTCTGCGCATAAGGACTTGTTTCGAACTACTTTGACTGCTATAATCACTGCAATTCATCCTGTTTTGGGTGTCAATTCCTTTGGCGTCCCCAATTCTGGTTGAATTTTTTTTTGGAGAAAAGCAGAAAAACACATAAATATTGGAGGCGTGTACCCGTTACACTAATAAAATATGATGCCCACTGAAACAAACAAAAAAATAAGAGAAGATATCCGCAATATTGCCATTATCGCCCATGTCGATCATGGCAAAACAACCCTGGTTGACAAAATGCTCCAGCAGGGCGGCGCATTTCACGAGCGGGAAGGTATTGTGGAGCGGGTCATGGATTCCAATGATCTTGAGCGTGAACGCGGGATCACCATCCTCGCCAAAAACACATCAATTCATTATGGAAAATATAAAATCAATATTGTGGATACGCCGGGACACGCCGACTTTTCGGGAGAAGTGGAGCGAACGCTCAAAATGGTAGATGGCGTCCTCCTTCTGGTTGACGCATTTGAAGGACCGATGCCGCAAACAAAGTTTGTCCTCAAAAAAGCGCTTGAATTAAAGCTCAACCCCATTGTAGTTATCAACAAAATTGACCGACCAGACGAACGGGCTCTGGTCGTAGCCGACATGGTCACAGATCTTTTTCTTGAATTGGATGAAGAGGGCGATCAGCTTGACTTTCCGATTATATATGCTTCTGCAAAAGCAGGGATTTCCAAGTTGGACCTTAAAGACCCCGATTCCGACCTGACACCCCTTTTTGATATGATCCTCTCAAAGGTCACGCCGCCTGCCGGAGACATCGACGCTCCCTTTCAAATGCTCGTTTCTTCGCTGGAATATGATAATTTCGTCGGACAAATTGCCTTGGGCCGCATTAATCACGGCAGAATTAAGACCGGCGCAAGCCTGGCCTTGATTCAAAGAGATGGCAGCATCGTCAAAGGAAAAGTCACACGACTCATTGGTTACGAAGGCCTGAAAAAGGTAGATATTAAAGAAGCCAGCATAGGAGAAATTATCGGAATTGCAGGGATGGAGGACTCCAAAATCGGGGAAACCCTCGCAGACCCCGAAACACCGATCGCCCTGCCGACGATTGAAATTGGTGAGCCGACCATTTCAATCAACTTCATGGTCAACACCTCCCCCTTTGCAGGTTTGGAAGGCGACTATGTCACCAGCCGACAGTTACGAGACCGCTTGTATAAAGAATTACGCTCCAATGTCGCGCTCAAAGTGGAAGAAACCGGTTCGACAGATATCTTTAAGGTTTCAGGTCGGGGTGAGCTGCACCTTTCCATTCTTATTGAAACCATGCGCCGTGAAGGTTATGAGTTTGCCATCTCTCGTCCGGAAGTCATTTACAAAGAAGTCGATGGAAAAAAACACGAACCAATTGAACACCTCACCCTTGATGTCGAAGACAGCTATATTGGGGCCGTGATGGAATCTTTGGGACGACGTAAGGGTGAAATCCAGAACATGGGCAATTCTCATGGCGGCAATACCCGCCTTGAATTTGAGATCCCTTCACGGGGCCTTATCGGCTATCGTTCTGACTTTTTGACCATGACCCGTGGCACAGGCATCATGAATTACAACTTTTCGGCCTATCAGCCATTTAAGGGTGAAATGCAAGCGCGGACAAAAGGTGCATTGATTTCGTTGTGTGCGGGAGAAACCGTCACCTTTTCCCTATTTAATATTCAAGAAAGAGGAACCCTCTTTTTGGGCTCTGGCGAAAAAGTTTATGAAGGCATGGTCATCGGAGCGCATTCTCGCGCCAATGATCTAGTCGTCAACGCCTGCAAGAAAAAACAGCTGAGCAACATGCGCTCTTCGGGTGCAGACGAAGCTTTAACCTTAACCCCGCACAAAAAGATGGTTCTGGAAGAAGCGATTTCCTTTTTAGCCGAGGACGAGCTTTTGGAAGTGACCCCAAAATCGATTCGCTTTAGAAAACGATACCTCACCGAAAACGAGCGAAAACGAACCTCAAAGAAAAAGTAGGGTTGATGGAGGCGGGAAAATAGCAGATTGAACCGGGTTGTTCCGTTTTAAGCATATGGCATAAGTCCGGTTCTATTCACACAACAACCTTTTCTCAAAAACCCACCTATATTTTCATATTCAATGAGAAACACATGGTAAAATCACATTTTCAGCGTGATTTTACCATGTGTTTCATCCAAATCCGGCAAGCTTTTAAGTCTAAAAGAGATCACTTCGACACTTAAGTCCATCTTACATTCAATGAAATTCTAACCTTTTGGAATTAACGAATAGTCGGAGAAATAGAAAAAAACAGAGATATGATCCAGGCAAGATGAAGTATCAACAGCTGTACATGATAGGTCAGTTCTATGTATCCTTTTCAAGTCTCAGGGGGAAAACCCTGAGGGCAAGAAACAAGACCCCATTCTTGTATGAATTATTTGTTTAGGACACTACACTAGAAAGCAAACTCATGAAAATTGAAGAAGATCGGCTTAAAATCTATGAAAGAATTTGAGTGATGGGCGGAGGATAGACTGATTGATTAGAAATTCTTTTTTTCCTGCCATGACCTATTCCACGCATATTTAATTTTGCCAACATGCTCAATGGTTGACCCAGAAATGTCGGGGGAACGAATCCTTCTGATCTTTTTTATTTCTACTGTCCCAATGAGCTCTTTACGTAACCCAGAACTTTGTAAAACCCGGCATCTATAATCTTTTTCGAATACTGAAATACATGCATATCCAAGCGGAAGATACCTTACAATTGAGTACCACGGTTTCTTATTTCTCGCCGCCTTTACCGAAATGGAAACCAAGTGACCGCCTTTCTTTTTAAGACAAGAAGTAGTTATTTCATCTTTGGATTCTAAAACGACACTTGCCTTTAGAACCACTCTCAGACCATTTCGATGGATATCGGCATTTCTTATCTGAATTTCTACTCCATTCTCTCGAACACCCTTAAGCCTTTGCATCGCAATCATCAGCTTCATTGACAAAATATAGGTATGTATCTTACTAAAAATCTTAGGTAATTTTGGGAACGGGACAAAAAAGATCAGGTCGTCCTCCAAAATTCCAGCATACCCTTCATAGTTATCGACTTTATTTTTTCTTCGATCCAAAAGCATTTTTCCATCAAAAGCTGCAAACCCAGCCAATGCAAATGGGGAACGTAAAGATAAGAAATATCTATCGTAGCCAGAAGCATAGCTTTCAGCCAAAATAGCAGTCCAGATAGAAGTGAGGTGGTAGGGTTTTAGTGGACACATTCTTAAGATTGGATTATCAATCATTCAGGAGGTGTTCAATGAGTAATAAGCAAAGACGGAATCACACAAAGGAGTTCAAAGAAGAAGCAGTAAAATTAATAAAGGATCAG
>JAJDBT010000003.1 GCA_029261215.1 Nitrospirota bacterium
CGTGGTGACATCGGTGGCATAAATGTCGAGGCCATTGAGTGTAACGCCGTCGGTGATCGTGACGGTGTTGCCGTCGATGCTGCCGCCATCGACATAGGCGAGCACGGCGTCGCCGCTGTTCAATGTTGCGCTGATGGAATAGATTCCGGAGCCGTTGGTGACACCGGTCAGTGCGCTGTCTGTACCGTTGATGATTAGCCGCACGGTATCGCCCACGACGGGTGTGCTGCGGTCGTCCTGATAGACGGTGCCGGTGACTGCAAAGGTCGAAAACCAGGCGATATTGTTTCCAGAATCCACGCCACTCGTCGGGTTAATCGGTTTTTGACTGGCATCGGAGCCGGAAGCGTCGGAGTCGGTAACATCGACAAAATCAATGGCTTTTGTGGCAGAAGCACCCAACACAAGTGACCACTGGGTGCCGGGGCTGTCGGAGACCAGATTGATGCGGTCATCGGCATCAAGCCCGTCCAGTGTGAAGGTGCCGTTGATGGTCTGTATGGCCGTGTTGTCAAATGTCAGGATCACATCCGTCGCATCGTTTGTGCTTTCCGTTTTTGTTAAGTTGTTGAAGGTGGTGGAGCCAGAAATGGTTTGGTTGCCGCCATCCAGCGTAAGCGTATTTGTTCCGGGTGTGAAGGCCCCGGAAACGCCGCGTGTCCAATTGCCGGCCAAGGTGATGTCCGCACTATTGGTCGCCGCGTCGAGGTTGCCATCGGTGATGGTGAGTGTGCCGTTTACATCTAGGGCGTCGGCGATGATCACGTCATCATTTCCAGCTGTCCCGGTGTTGTTCAATGTGAGGTGGTTGAAATTGCTGCCACTGGAAGTAAGGGTTTGATCGGCCGTGCCGTTGAGGGTCACGGTGGAGTTCGTGGAAGTGAATATGGCCTGTTGCGTACCCGCTCCGACATCACGGACATCAAAATTCCCCCCGACCGTGATGTTGCTGTTTGTGCCGTTGAGGGTTTTGAGTCCTGTGTCATTACCCGCGCCTACTTGGATATCTCCAGCCACAGTGAGGTCAAAACCAGCGGTTACATAGGTCGAGACTCTATTAGCAAACCCATCCCCTTGAACGCGTAAATGATGGCCGGTGTTGATCACAATATTTCCCGTTTGTGTGACAGTGTTCGGGCCACCTGCCACATAGATATCCGTATCATAACCATTCGTCAGCGCGGGGATGTTTTGACTGCCTTGGAAAAATCGCAGGGAACGGATACTCAAGGTTGCGTTCGCATCAAATGAAAGAGGATTGACTGCAAGTAAAAAAACATCCTGCGCACCCGCACTTGTAAATGTTCCCGAACCGACCGTCAGCACATTTTGAACCGTAAGCGTATTATTGAGTGTGGTGGTATTACCGCTCTGACCTAGGGTCAGGTTGTTAAATCCGTTAAACCAAGCGACGCTGAGATTGTTATATGTCAGCCCGCCAGTGCCGGTCAGGACAAGCGATGCGTTGTTGAAGCCCGCTGGGGACTGTGTCCCATCAGCGGTAAAATCTCGGCCAACTGTAATGGTCGAGGTTTGAGCCTGGACGAGTCCACTCACCTGGGTGAAGTCCCGTGTGACCGTGATGGCATAGTTTGATCCAGACTTGGTATCGAGGATGCCATCTGTCGCCGTTAAATCATTGGAGACCACAAGCGCACTTTCAAACCGATAGGTGGCGCTGCCGCCGCCGTCATTGAAGGTGATGTTGTAAAAATCGGCCGTCGTCGCACCGGTGGAGTCGATCAGTTCTGTCCCGGAGGTGGCGGTGAAATTGACGGTAGACGTGTTGGCTGTGAAGACACTGTTGTTATCCCAGGAGCCGGTGAGCGTCAGGGTATTGCCGTCGGCGATAAAAGTCCCGTTGATTTCTAAATCATGGGTCGTGACATTTCCGGAACTACCGCTATCGGGCTGGTAGGTATTGCCACTTTTGATGTAGAGTTCTTCGGCGCTGAACTGGGCGGTGAAATCGACGGTCAAATCATTGGTGGCATTATCCACATCGTGAAAGACATTTTCGCCACCCAAAGTGTTGTCGTACTGGCTGAGATCAGTATTAGTGAGGGTTTGTAAATCATCGCTGCCGAGGGTCAAATGTTCTTCGATGAGTTCGACGCCCGTGATGTTGCCGGAGCCGTCATACTTGGTCACGGCAACGGCTTCGTTGACATTGCCAGCGCCGTCGTCAATAAACACCGTGATGACATCGCCGCTGGAAGCAGTAAGGCCGAAGATGGTCCACGTCCCTGTATAGTTCAATTGTTCCTGGGCTTGAAGCGTACTGTTGACGGCGACAGACACTTTACCGTTATCGGTACAGTCAGTGCTCTCATCCGATTGTTTACAGGTGCCGCTGATATCAATGGTGGTGGTTAATGCATTGATCGTGATCTGTCCCGGAGAGTAATCCGTGACTTCCGGGTTGGTTCCGTCATTAGTTTTGCCGTAGACATAGTAGGTCCCAGGAGTCATGCCTGTTGTGTCCCAAGTACAGGTGACAGTCGTGCCTTCTGCGGCGGTTGCACAGGCTCCGGTGATAGCTGTCCCATCAAGTCCGGTATTGTTCGTGTCATGATAGAAGGCGATGGTGACGACATCATCGGAATCCGCCAGATCGTACTGGATGCTGTAATTGTCGCCGACCGTGACCGTGTCACCGGTGCCGTCCGGTTCGTCGACGGTCAAGGTCGGCGACACATTATAGATCACCTCGGCGTAGAGCTCGGTGATCCAGTAATCGGCGGCGCCGTCTACGAAATTGTCGACCTGAGCCACCAGACTGTCGATCTCGGTCCAGGTCCATGGCACAGTCGTGTTGGGGTTTATGGTATATAGAGATCCGGAGTAGGCCGTGTAACTGGTGGGCACATTACTGATTTGAGACCCCCAGTACTCGGTGCCATTAGTTTTGAGCCCAAGCCGCGTTTTGTCGCCTGCATCACCGGTCCCGTCTTTCTGCACCGACTTGATTTGAACGGAGACAATCGTGCCGGTCTCGCTCGTGTGGTTATCGAGATCGAGACGTGCTTCGTCGGCACTGTTCTTATCTAAGTCGCCATAGGATGAATTGCCGTCATTGCTGTCCAGGGCGTTGGCTGCACTGCCACCTGAGTAGAGCTTCATCTCATCCCCAGCGGCGGCACCGGAAGGATGGAGGGTTAATGTCGAATTGGCGAAAGCGAGCGTGGGTGCCAGACCGAAAGTAACGACGACAGACAAAAACAAGACACTGAGGATGTTTTTTCCCACGGCTATTCTTTTCTTTTCTTTTAAAAGCACTATTGACAGGCTTTCCGAAGAACTCCTTGCTTGGAACCGTAATTTTTCAATAATTCGTCGTACAGATGAAAAAAACCTACTTTTTTTAAGATTATGCCTCTGCATCAAACAGCCTTGTCTCCGGTGGTTTGTGCCAATGTTTCTCTTACAATCAAAAGCAGTCGGTCCACATTGTTGACCGGCTTCTCGATGAATTTGCTCGCACCCAGCTTTGATGCGACTTCAATTGCGGCCTTCTTCTCATGGGCGCTGCATATGATTACTTGTGTGCCCGGACAACGCCGCTGCATCTCTTGCAATAAGTCGAGACCGGAGACCCATCCTGCCGAATTCAAATCGATGATGGCGAGATCAAAGCGCTTCTTTTCAAGGGCTGGAACGAACAGAAGAAGAAACAAAGGCATTAGCACGAAAATTGTTAATTGGGTCTTTTTACAAGATAAATCGACACAAAAAACAGAGAGAAAACCGCTACTGTTTTGATCATCTTGATCTTTGACTTTCGATTGTCGACACCTCAATCCCCATAGAAATTCCTCCAAAGAGGCTTTCGAGATGATCAGGAGAATACATTCTATTAACATACGATTTTTCATTTTTAATCGCGTTTAATAATGTTAAACATAATGGCAAAGGCATCTCCGGCAGCGACATCGATCTGATCGTTGTTGGGCGATGCTGCATTCCCGCCGGAAATCAACTGATTCGGGGAGAGCCCTGTGTTGATCCCGCAGTATTCGTCAGTGCCGGAACTGCTATCGAAGGTATTAGTCAATTACATCAAACCACCTGAATGTCTTGCCTGGAGTCCCTTTCCAAAAACGATGGAAATAGGGCGTAGAAAGGGACTTTCATTATAGGATTGCAGGAATGAGGCCATAGCATTATGGATTGGTTTTCAATTCGGCTAATCTTCAGGGAAAGCTAAAAAAACGGCTAAAAAAGCTTAAAGCACTATAAACAATTGATTTAAAAAGAAATAACTGAGACAAGCCAAAATAATAATGCCTTAAAGTGGATCACCAATGCGCGGGTCTCAATTAAAGTTGCGGTTTATGAGGATCTTGAGGTGACAAAATTTGTCACCTCGGTGTCAATTTCTGGATGATTTCTCGCGAATCTTGGCTTGATTTAGTATGCGAATAAAGTATGATGCGAAAGCAGGGCATGTGCTTTTTTTATTTTCAACAGAGATTTGATTCATGCCCAGGTTCTGTTTTAGGCTGCCCGTTTTTATTCACCAGCCGATGGTGCGGCGGGATAAATAAAATTGTTGTGAGTGTGGCATCACCATTAATATCGTGTGTTTGAAGTATCCACAAGGCTCTGATGAATAGGTATTTTTCGAATCTGATTTTCCGTTCCCTTTTTAAAGCAACACTGCTTCTTTATCTGGTTTTGGGTGTGCATTCAGCTTATGCAGATATTGCAACGATAGATACGCGATTTCGATTGACCTATGACCCTGTGTTGGTGGCGGCGAGAGAAGAAATGGGTCTGCTGGGGACGACTGTTCTTTTTCAGCAAAAGCGGTTTGGCCTTTTTCATTTTGATGTGGGGCTGGGGATTTATAGCGCCGTCTCAGGGCAGCGCGGTGGGTTTTTTACCGGTGGTTTGGCGCTGAATACCAGTATTCATCCGGCCGATTGGATTATAGAAGCAGGCCTTTTTATTGGCGGAGGAGGAGGCGATGCTGCCCCGCAGGGTGGTGGTTTGATGTTGAGGCCGCATTTTTCGATTTTGTATGATTTCGAAAAATTTTCACTAGGTCTCACAATAGATCAAATTGTCTTTCCGAATGGGGAGATCGATAGTAAGCAAGTGGGTGTGCAAATCGAAATGCCCTATCAGCTGGCTTTTTTGGATGACATGTCTCTTGATATTAAAAAGCTTCATTTGGGATGGGATGACCTCTACATTGCCCCAACGCTTCAGTGGTATGACCCGCGTCCTGGCGTGAAAAATACAAGAGGGCTCCCTGTATCGAAAAAGACGCAATTGGTGGGTATTGAATTTGGACGCTTCATCAGTGAGTCGGCCTTTATTTTTCTAGAATCCGCAGGTGCGTTTAAGGGTGAAACGGATGGATATGCTGAATTTTTAGGGGGTTTTGGCGCTCGATTTTCACTGAGCAAACGATTCTTTCTTCGGTTTAAGGGGGCGATTGGCAGCGCTGGCGGAGGCCGTGTTGACACCGAAGGTGGTGGGGTTGTAAAGGGGGCTGTCGGTGTTTCTTTTGGCCTCATGCCAAATTTCTCTATCGCTTTTGATTATGGCTGGGTCGATGCTTTGGAGGGATCTTTTTCCGCAACAATGATGAAGACGCTTGCGATATATCAGTTTGAGATTGCAGTCCCTGACAGGGATGCCGAAGCACTTGAAATCACTCATCTGAAACAAGGTCGATGGGCGGTTCGGGCTTCTGTTTTACGATATTTGTCTTCGGGGACACTGCGGAAGAATGGGCAGAATGATGCGCCTGTTGACCTCTTTGCTCTTAAACTGGATCGGTATGTCTCGCCTCATTTTTACCTGACCGGGCAAGCGGGTGCGGCTTATCGTGGAAAAGCCGGAGGCTATGCGACGGGGGCCTTTGGTGTGGGGGCTCAGAGGCCGTTGTCTCAAAAAATAGTGCTTGTGGGCGAAGTCTTGGTCGGGGCCGGTGGTGGTGGCGGGATTGCGTCTGGCGGCGGCGCAATTGTACAACCCATGCTGGGTTTTCGGTATCAGTTTACAAAAAAACAGGGCCTTCAAGTGATGGCCGGCCGCATTGATGCCCCAGGCGGAACGCTCGACGCATCGGTGGTTGACGTGGGCTGGGTTTATCAGTTTGATACGTTGGAGCGCAGGTAGGGGCGGGCGCCCGTCGCCCCTGGGGGAATTGTTGAATTTTATCTTTTAAAAAATTCAACAAAAGCTTCTCTAGGACAATTCTTTTTCCGGGATAAAGCGTAAAGCGAGACCGTTGTTGCACCAGCGTTTGCCCGTGGGTTCCGGGCCGTCTTTGAACACATGTCCCTGATGCCCACCGCACCGCACGCAGTGATATTCTGTCCGGGGTAAAATCATCTTAAAGTCCAGTTTGGTCTCCACACGTTCTGGAATGCTCTCAAAAAAACTCGGCCAGCCCGTGCCGCTATCGTACTTCATCTCTGAAGTAAACAACTCAAGATCGCATCCGGCACAGACATAGGTGCCTTTGCCATACTCTTTATTCAGCGGGCTTGAGAAGGCCCGCTCCGTGCCTTCTTTACGCAGGATCTGGTATTGCTCCGCCGTCAGAATTTTTTTCCATTCGTCATCGGTTTTTATAATGCTTTGAAGGCTTTCTTCGGTCACTTTGGCGAGTAAATGAGGCGCTGCGAGCAATAGGCCGATCAAACTCCCGGATTGAATGATAAAAGCTCTTCGATTCATCGTTCACCTCCCCATAAGACTTGTAATCGTTGATCGCGCCCACAACTGAAGCGGTAGAATTTATAACGCACCGGGTTTTTATGGTGGAAATCCTGATGGTATTCTTCTGCCGGGTAAAAAGTTGTGGCTTCAGTAATTTCAGTAAAAATGGGTTCTTTAAAGGGTTTGTTTTTTTTCAGTGCTATTTTCGAAGCGAGGGCGAGTTTGTGTTGTTTTTCGCTGTGCGTGAAGATTTCGCTGCGATACTGATCCCCATGATCACAAAACTGCTGGTTTTTTACGGTGGGGTCGATGTTGCGCCAAAAAACATCCAGCAGTTGTTCGTAGCTGACCTGGTCGGGATCAAAAACCACTTGAACGACTTCGACGTGCCCTGTGCCGCCCGCAGAAACGTCCTGATAGGTCGGATTTTTTTTATGTCCTCCGGTGTAGCCTGAAGTGGTGGACAAAACGCCGGTCACTTCATCAAAGGCGTGTTCTGTACACCAGAAACATCCGCCCGCAAATGTGGCTGTTTCTGTGGCGCTCATCGGTTTTTCACTTTTGACCTCAGTCATGCCCAGGATAAAAAACGAAAGCAGGAACATCAGGCATAAGGTTAATTGGATTATTTTGGGTTTCATCTTAGTTCTCCTTTTTGTTTATCTTACTGTGATGGGCCTATTGTGACAAATAGATTTCAAGCACCGATCACGAAAAGATCACAAATTGATCAAATCGAAGGGCATATGAAAATCAGGAGAACATGTGATGGAGGAAAACTATTGCCCTAGAAAAGTACGTTCCGCCAGTGCAAAGGCGCTGAGTCCGATGCGTTCTCCGATGATACGACCCGGAATATCATCGGCAGGCGGATGAATGCCGCCCCAAATGCGGGAAAGGCTGGTTTGATCGGAAGCGTCCCGATAGGTGGCCCACTGCAAGGTGACATCGGCGCTGGGGCCGTTTTCAAAAACCAGAAAGTCATCTTTTTTCGCTGTGAATTCACCGATGCCGCGAGGGAAAAAAGGATCTCCGGTCAGTTGCGTTAAAATCTCGGCGGCGGCACGTGAATAGGTTGAATGTCCCGAAACATAACCTGCAAAGGGCGGCGTGACAAAAGAGGGTCGCTGGTAGGGCCACCAGTTTTCGGCCAAAATCCAGCCGACCCCGGCCGTGTCTGTTTTTGCGTTGCTGACAGAATCTGGCCCGCGCCAGGCAAAGAGTTTGATTTTGCCAAGGTGTTCATCACTGGCTCCGGCGAGCGGATCTCCCGTCGTGACGAGCTCAATAAAACCCGGTTCCAGAGGCAGGCCGCCTATATCGTAATTGGGCAAGCCCGGATCGCTACTTTGGCCACGCTCGGCCATGCCCCGAATGGCGGAGACGGGCCGAATGTAGTCATACCAGCCTTTGATCCCCCAGGCCGAAACGGCAGCGCCATGCATCGCTCCCCCAAGGGCAAAATAGGCTTTAATGTCCCATTCCAACCGATCCAGCACGGGGCCTTCTCCGCGAAATTTTTTTTCAAGCAGGGGATGATCATTCACTTCATTCAAAATCACAAACCAATGTCCCGGCGGCGTTTCAGAGTCGGGCCCGTCGGCCCAGTATTCTGCCAGAACCCGTGTATAATCCCCACGCAGTACGACATTGGGGGCATAGGCTTCACCCGTATGCGGATTCAAGGCATGTCCGCTTCCCGGATCGCCGCCGTTAATGGTGTCGTAAAAGGCTCTAAATTCGGGAAAGTTTTGTGGAAAGGATTGAATATTCCCCAAGGCACCCGGTGAAATGTCCCACTGCACCTGATCACTGGGATCCAGATGGGACGACCAGATCGAAACAAGCGAAAAGCCCCATTGATATTCAGCCGCACTCGCGGTATCGAGCATGGGCGGCGTGCCGGGGTCGTGGTAGACCCAGTAGTCAAAACTGTCCCGCTGATAAACAGTGAGATCCGCAGGGCTTAAAGAAAAGGGGGCAACACGGCCCCATTCCGGGCTTAAAAATGGGCTTGTTCCCCCTGGAATGGGGTTCCCCGCCTGGTCGATAAACAGCTCAAGCGAGAGCGGCTGCCAACGGTTGAGATCCAGAATATCCGGATTACCCGGCAATGCAGGAGCCAGGGGCGGATTCACAGGCAGATAAGAGACATTGGCATAAGCGGATTGTTCATTCGAGCCGTCCTGCCTTCCATAGGCAATGATACATTGTGCAATGTGGTTTCCCAGTGCGGCGGCAGAGCCAGCGGAATAGTCTGTGGATGTGAAAGCGGCATCATACCCGAGACTGGAAATCAGGGTATCAAAGCGGTCTTGCGATTTTACGAAACCAGGTGAATTTTCGAAGCGGTGGCTCAGTAGGCGATAAGAGGCAAAACTCATGGTTTCTTCTCTGAGTTTTTTTCGGTTTGCAGTAGGTGAGACAGGGAATTCATTAAAAGCGCAGGGGGTACCCCCGATTGTTTTCCCCAGCAGGTAGCTTTGTGCCGTGTCGTCAAAAACAGCCCAGGCGTCGTACATGGCAATGGCGGTGTGGAAAAGATTACGCGCGTGAACGGTGGGACGGGCAAAATCAATCCGAATCGCGGCCAGTAAGGCCTCGTTCCACTGACGGGCGACAGATTGAGCAGGGGTTTGTGTCTTGTCAGATTTACACCCAAAAAACAAAAATGTCATGACTGCGATGACCATCAGTTTTTTCATATTGTAACCTGTTTCAGATATAATCACTGACAACTCATCTTTTCTAAGGCCATAGAATTTGAGTAGACCCTGTGACTGATTTTATCGGGCTTGATCTTTTTCATCAAGTGATTCAGGTTTCTTTCTGGCGCAGAGTGAATGGATTTTAAGTCGTCATTCCTCGGATGAGTCGTTTTAAGTGGCTGATTCTCTATTGTCAATAAAATGGTTTTTATTGTTTATTTGTTGTAATAAAGAAAGAAATATTGCGTTTAATTAGTTTTTTTTGTAAGGGTGATGGTAAACTTGATTGCACCTTATTAAAAATAAGGGATTGAATCGGATTTATTTTTTTGTGGAGAAGGCGATGTCTCTATCTATTAAGATAATGGCTTTATTCAACGTTTTTTGGTCTCAACGTTTATTTTCGGTGTCTTCATTTTATCGATTTTTATCTCTTGTCTTTATCTCATTTCTTCTCGTTTTTCCATGCCTTGAAATTCAAACCGTCTTTGCTCAGACTTGGGGGTTTTCAAATGTCACGGATTCAGCAAACCTGAAAGCCTCTGGAAGTACGACGACTTACAAACATGGATATCAGGTTATTTTTGGGAATGACTTGGATAGGGAGCGGCGGGTCATCGCAGGTGGTGTTGCCAGTGGGGATTATGATGGCGATGGCTGGGTGGATCTTTATGTGGTGCATGGAACGATCGGCCCAAACCTGCTTTTTCGCAACAAGGGCGATGGCACCTTTGAAGAGGTCGGAGCCCCGGCAGGTGTGGCACTGACAAACACCATGGGTTCCGGCCCCGTGTTTGCCGATGTGGATGGCGACGGATGGCTGGATCTTTTTGTGGGTGGGGTGGGGAACACTCGGCCGAGTTTGTTTAGAAACCTCGGGAATGGCAAATTTGAAGACTTCAGTGCAACATCGGGCTTGAATCATTTGCGGGAAAGTTTTTCCGCCGCCTTCGGGGATTATGACCGTGATGGCGATCTGGATATTTTTATTACCCATTGGATTCAGAATCCCAATAACACCTTTGGGAACCAGCGGACAGGATATCTTTTTCAAAACAGTGGTCTTGGTTTTGGTTTTGAAAACAACGGGAGAGTCAATGTATTCAAAGACGTGAGTGTGCCCGCAGGCATTTCGGGCCATCTGGTTGGTGATTTTACCCCCAATTTTGTGGATATTAATAACGATGGCTGGCCTGATCTCCTTATTGCCGCCGATTTTTTACAGAATTTTGAGCAAGGAAAGCCTCCTGTTGATTTTGGTGGCTCCCAGATTTTTCTGAACAATCAAGACGGCACGTTTACAAATATCACAGATCAAAGTGTGATTAATGATCAAAACGGCATGGGTGCAGCCATCGCTGATTATGACCATGACGGGGATCTGGATTGGTTTGTCTCCAGCATCAAAGACCCTAATAGTGCCGAGGGAAACTGGGGCATCAGCGGAAACCGATTTTATAGAAATACGACAAATGATGTGGTTCCGAAAGACTATATTTTTGAGGATGTGACGGATACCGCGGATGTTCGGGAAGGCCGTTGGGGGTGGGGTAGTTGTTTCGGAGATTTTGACAATGACGGTCATCCGGATCTTTACCATGTCAATGGCTTTAGTTTTCCACAAGGACCACCCGCCCCGACACCACCTGTATCGGGGCCACCTGTAGCAGTCCCACCTGATATTCCTCTGTGGCCGCCTGTAACAGCCTCACAACAAGTCAAGGATTTCGGCGCTGATCTCGCAGTTTTTTTTCGCTCCAGGGGCGATGGCACGTTTGAGAAAGGAGAGGCGGAGACACTTGGTTTTGCAGATAATGGCCAGGGGCGCGGGCTTGTTTGTTTTGATTACGATCGTGACGGGGATCTTGATGTTTTTATTGCCAATAACCAGAGTGAACCGAGTCTGTATCAAAACAACCTGAATGAATTCAGCCTTTCTCACTATATCGACGTCAAATTAAAAGGACTTGCGCCCAATACCGAAGGTATCGGCGCACGTGTTCGTGTGACAACGGGCTCTAAAACACAAATGCAGGAGTTCCGCGCAGGCAGTAACTTTGAATCGCAAGACCCTGCACTCGCCCATTTTGGATTAGGGACCTCGACTGTCATCGATCAATTTGAAGTGACCTGGCCGGATGGCGCGACAACGACCCTGAAAAATGTTGCCGTGGATCAATATCTGACCATTGAAGACGAGGCCACTCCCGAATTGACTTGGCCCACGGGCACGACAAATGGGGTGAGTCCCGATGTGGCAAAAAGCGGAGACACTCTAAGCTTTCAGGTCACTTATACCGATCCAGAAAACAAGGCCCCCACTCAGAGAGAGCTTTGGCTGGATCAAAATGACGACGGTGTTTTTGCCGAAGGCATCGGCCAGATTTTTGTGCGCGGTTCTTCGGGTGGCGGGAACGGGGGTGCCGTGCCAGGTGTTCTGCTGGCGTTTATCATGGTGTTTGGCCTGATGCTATTGAGTTGGTGGACGGATGTATCCTTGAAATGGGTGCGACTGAGCAGCGTGATTTTTTTCTGCTTTGTGTTCGCCGGAGGATGTGGTGGCGGTGGTGGAAGTGCCGGAAACGACCCAACCCCAACGACTAAAACAGAGCGATTTATCATGTCCGAGCTTGACCCGGCGGATCAAGATTTCACGGATGGGAAAACCTACCTTTATGTCTTGACGGTGGAACCTGCCGGAGATGGCACCCTAAACTACAGGTTTGTCTTTAACAATGGCATCCGGGCTGCGACTGGCGATCCGGCTGAGAACCAAAGCGTGACTATTAATTGAAGGATTTTTTATAGAAAGCCGAGTTGTTGTGCGACTTCGGGATGCAAATGATCCCTGATTTTCCAGAAGTGTCTTTTTGGAGGGGACTTTATCGGGTGAGCGCCAAAAGGCGTAAGCCTGGCCTCCCGCATAGTTTCGTCGGTATGTTGTGAGAATTTCTGTGTAAATGGGGAATCCGTTGTACTAGGGTTTTACCAATACCCCGGCCAGCATATTTCCATTGATGCGGATGTGAAAGCGTTGGCCGACGGGGTCGTGTACCCCTTTAATTAAAACCGGCAAATGCTGTGTTTCTGTTTTTTCGTCCAGTTCATCTGTCAGCACTTCAAGTGTGACAGGTGTTGTGATGTCATTGGTGAGATACATTTTTGCGCTTGGAAAAGTGACAATCTGACCTTTTTTAAAATGCCATAAACCTGTTTTATCTGCCCGGACTGTTCCTTTGATTTTTGCCTGAATATTCAAACTCGCATCCTGTTTTGTGACATGCGTGACAATAACCCCTTGATCATTGACTGTAATGAGGTCGTTAATGAGGATGACAAAGGCCCCATCATAATCGACCAAACGGGACTCCGCCTGGCTAATCCGGGGTAGCGCTACAACGATGAAGGCAAGTAGAATGAACATTGTTTTTTGAATCTTGAGCATTTTTTTCACGACAATTCACTCCTTAATGATCAGTTTTTAAAAATTTATGGGCCTTAATGCTTCAGAAAAACCCGCTGCTCACACAGCTTAAACACGTGAATGTTTTATGCCATACCGATGTGGTGGAAGTCAAAAAATTGAAAGGCCAGGACGGAAAGCCTTTAAGGTTGATTCTTTGTAAGAATCGAAGCCGCATAGTGTGCGGCCCCGAGCAGTGCGGTTTGAGGGTCACGGAGTATCCAAACCGGGATTTTGGAGAGCAGTTCAGCATAACGTCCTTTATCTACAAAGGCGTTCATAAAGGCCCCCTCTTGAAGCTTGGGTAATATTTGGGGGGTAATGCCGCCACCCAAGTATATCCCGCCGGTGGCAAGGCATTTCAGGGCCAGATTCCCGGCCTCCGCACCCAGGATTGAAACAAACAAATCAAGGGCAGAAATGCACAAATCCGACTTTTTGGATAGTGCGGCCTCAGAAATGACCGCCGCCGGATCTTCAAGGGAAAGGCGTTCGGCGAGCCAGGGCGCTTCACTTTGATCTCCGCGTTCCTTCATAAACTGGTAGATTGCATGCAGTCCCGGCCCGGAGAGTACCCGTTCGTAACTGACGTGGGCCTGTTTTTTGAGCAGGTATTTGAGTAAAGCGATTTCAGTCGCATTTCTCGGGGCAAAGTCGGTGTGTCCCCCCTCCGAAGCGGAAGGCCGGTGTTGTGTCCCGTCCCAATAGAGGATGGCTTCACCCAGACCCGTCCCGATGGCAATGACAGCCTGATTTCCTGTCGGCGAGGCTGAAACCCCCGGATCTTCCGCATTGAGTAAAAGCGTGGTGTCTTTGGGTAAAACAAAAGTACCGTAGGCTGTGGCTTCGAGATCGTTGAGCAAATGCACTTTTTTGATGTTGTAGCGGCGATGGATCTTTTTCGCATCAATGACCCAGGGCAGGTTGGTTGTGCGGCAGCGTTGCTCAAAAACAGGCCCGGCGATCCCAAAGCAGGCGAACGGAATGATGTCGTTTTGTTCGCTAAGAAAGCAGTCGATGATGGTGAAAAAATCAGAAAAATCCTGACTCGCATAACTCTGGCTGTGAACGGGCGCGAGATGATTTTGAAGCGGATTAAAAAGCGCCAGGGTCGTTTTTGTGCCGCCGATATCACCCGCAAGAATCATGATAAGCGGCTCATGCGGGTTTTAATCTTTCGAAAGGTCACTGGCGGCATCTTCATCGAGCATAAAAAAACGTTTGCCCTTTGCCGGTTTGACCCTTGCGGCGGGGTAGTTTGAGGTGTTTTGTCCGGGAGAAAGCAGCGCCTGAATGACCGGGGCCTTTTCTTTTCCTGCGGCGAGAAAGAGAATATTTCGGGCCTGATTAATAATGGGAAAGGTCAGGGTCAAACGGGTTTTGTCCAGTTTGGGAACGTAGTTTGCGGCAACCCAGGCTTCTTCTTCATCCAGTGCGCTTGTGCCGGGAAAAAGAGAGGCGGTGTGGCCATCCGCGCCGAGGCCGAGCAAGATTAAATCAAAGGCGGGAATTTCGTCATCCTCCGGGTCGAAGCAGTCATGAATGGCTGCTTCGTAGATTTCGGCGGCGTGATGGGGATCTGTCTCGTTCATGGGCATGGCAAAGATATTCTCATCGGGAATCGGGACTTTTGGCAGGAATATCTCGTTGGCCATCCCGAAGTTGGAATCAGGATGATCGGGCGGCACCAGCCGTTCGTCTCCCCAAAAAATGTGGATGCCGCCCCAGGGCACCTGACTGCGGATGGGGGGCAGGCAGAGGTATTTGTAAAGAGAACGGGGTGTGCTTCCTCCAGATAAGGCCACGGTAAACCGACCCTTTCTTGTGACGTATTGATCCGCGAGTTGGGCGAACATCTTTGCCGCCTCTTTTCCGAGGGTTTCCATGTCTTTACAGATGGTGATGTTGTGCATATTAGGGGCTCCGCCAGGCTCTTCCGTCTCTTTTGAGCAGTTCATCTGCTTCTTTGGGCCCAAAACTACCAGAAGGATAGTTGGGAAAACAAGGGGCAGGGGTCTTTTTCCAGTGATTCAGCAAAGGCATGAGTAATTTCCAGGACAATTCGATCCAGTCTCCCCGGCTAAACAGCATTTGATCCCCTGCCATGCAGTCCACCAATAAACGCTCATAGGCATCTGGAGAGGCGCTATGAAAGGCCCCGCTGTAGTTAAAATCCATCGTGACGCGGCCGACAGAAAACTTGGGGCCGGGGTATTTTGCCTGAAAAGTCAATGCAATTCCTTCAGTCGGCTGGACACTTAAAACCAGGGTGTTTGACTCCAGTCGTCCCGGAATCATCGGTTTGAACAGCAGATGAGGGACTTCTTTGAAGACGATGACAATCTCGGTCGATTTTTTAGCCATGCGCTTACCGGAACGCAGATAAAAAGGAACGCCCTGCCAGCGCCAGTTATCAATATGCAGTTTCAGTGCGGCAAAAGTTTCAGTTTTGGAGTGGGCAGCGACACCGGGTTCCTTGCGATAGTCATCTACCGTGACGCCGTCCATGAGTCCCTTGCCATATTGCCCACGGATGGCGCATTGGTCAATTTGCTCTAGATTGATGGGGCGCACGGATCGTAACACCTTGACCTTTTCATCCCGAATCCGTTCCGATTCGAAACTGCTAGGGGCTTCCATGGCGACAAGGCAAAGCAGTTGCAGTAAGTGGTTCTGAAACATGTCGCGGAGCGCCCCGGCTTCTTCATAATATCCCGCCCGGCTTTCAATGCCTAATGTTTCTGCCGCTGTAATCTGGATGTGGTCGATATAACGCCGGTTCCAGATGGGTTCAAAAATGGCGTTGGCATAACGGAGAAAGAGCATGTTTTGCACGGCTTCTTTTCCGAGATAATGATCAATCCGGTAAAGCTGTTCTTCGCCAAAAACCTCTCGAATTTCCTGATTGAGGTTTTGTGCGGATTCGAGGTCTGTGCCAAAGGGTTTTTCGACAATGAGCCGGACGGAGCCTTTCTTTTTAGGACTGCTTTTTGTTTTTTGTTCGGTTTTACAATGATCACCCGCCCGTTTTTGGCCCTGACCGCTCAAGCCTGCCATCCCTAATTGATGCACAATGGTTGAATAAAGACCGGGCGGGGTGGCGAGATAAAAAATCCGGTTGCCTCCGGTTTTATGCACTTGCTCCAGTTCCACAAGGTCTTTGCCCAACTGGGCATATTCTTTGGGTTTTTCGATATCGCTCAGCGGGGCGTAATAAAACCGTTTTCCAAATGTTTCCCAAACCGCAGTAGGCACCTGCCCCATTCTTGAAACGCCATCAAGTGACTTTCTCACGGAGGTGCGAAAGTCTTCATGTGTCATTTTTTTTCGCCCAACGCCAAGCACGTACCAGCGGTCGGGCAGGAGCCATCCCTGAAAAAGATGGAAGAGCGCGGGGATGAGTTTTCTCTGTGTGAGATCCCCGGTCGCGCCGAAGATCACGATGCCGCAAGATTGCGCCGTGGGCTCCTGAATACTTTCATTCTCGGGGGAAACCTGAGCGATAAATGTCTGGCCTGTTTTTTTAGGTTCTTTTTGCATCGTGTCCACCAAATTCCTTTCTAAGGGCAGAAATAAATTTATCAGAGAAGGCATCCGGATTTCGAGAGGAAAAGCGGGCAAAAAGCGATGCCGCAATGGTAGGCGCAGGGACCGCGCTTTCGACGGCTTCGAGCACTGTCCACCGACCTTCTCCGGAATCATCCACATGTCCTTTAAACGTGGTCAGCCTGGGGTCTTTTTCAAAGGCATTTTCAGCCAGTTCAAGCAGCCAGGAACGAATGACACTGCCACGATTCCAGAGCTTTGAGACTTGTGCCATATCTACAGGAAACTTGGAGGCTTCAAGCAATGCGAACCCTTCTCCGTAGGCTTGAAGCATGGCATATTCAATCCCGTTATGGATCATTTTGGTGAAATGTCCAGCACCATGCGGGCCGCAGTGGAGGTATCCCTCTGGTGGCGCCAGCGTTTTAAGGATGGGTTCCAGATGATGAAAATCTTCGTATTCTCCGCCGATCATCATGCAATACCCTTCGGTCAGCCCCCAGATGCCGCCGCTGGTGCCGACGTCCATAAAATGAATGCCTTTTCCCCGAAGCTGATTGGCCCGTTCAATCGAGTGTTTATAAAATGAGTTTCCGCCATCAATTAACAGATCGCCCTCCGAAAGAAGCGGTAGCAGCTGATTGATCGTGTCGGTGACGATATCCCCGGCAGGCACCATCATCCAGATTGCGCGCGGTTTCTTCAGTTTTTGAACGAGGTCTGCGAGGCTGTCTGCTGCTTGAAAGCCGCTTCCCTCAAGCGCGCGTGATATTTCAGGGTTGTGATCATAAGCGACAATCGTATGTTTTCCCGGAAGCAGGCGCTTCACCATGTTTGCACCCATTTTTCCCAAACCGATAAATCCGAGTTCCATCTCGTCCCCCTTTTTAGTGTGCCGTAGTTTATTTTAAAATAAGATCCGCGTAAGCGGCTGTTGCCGTTTCTCCGGTATTATCTGTGTCTGTCATGACCGCGATGCCGGAAATTTTGGGCGGTTCGCCTCCAAAGTATTTTTTATAATCTTCGTATACATTGCGTGCTTCGCAAAGCCATTGTCCGACTTTTTCAGAGCCGCTTTCGATTGCAATCATGTGTGCACGGTCGGTGTAAGGGTTGGGTGCGTCGGCGCCTTTTTCAAGCTGGTTGGCCCAAACATAGTTTAAAGCCGCTTTTGGTGGATATTCACCAAATAAGAGTTTATAGGTTCCGAACTTGGTCTTTTCAAAAAATCCGGCGTTCTCCGGGTCGAATTTAAATGTAACATAAATGCGTGCGGCATAATCATCACCGGCCTTTTTACGGACATCCCCTTTTGAAATCACCCTGTCAACTTTCCAGCACCAGGAAACGGTTTGGTAGACCTTTGGATCAAGATCCAAAGGTCGGATGAGGCCGGACGCAGAACGGTCACTTTTGGCCAAAATAACAGGTCGTCCGTTTGCTTCACTCAGGCGGTAGCTTGTGTGACGTTCCACCTTTTTAAAGGTCAACGGTTTCCAGCCTCTCGGCATCTTGTCTTCTCCGGGGCTGGATTCGAGAAGCACAATGGCTTTTTTCCCTTCGCTTGAGTCAGGAAAAGAAGCCACAAAGAGCAGGGCAATGAATAAAAAGGGCAAAGGCTTGATCACAGAAGTGTCCTTATTTCGTTATAGGTTAATATACCTTCTCGTAGATATCTCTGCAAATGAGGCGGCATCCCACTTCGCAATGGATGGCATGTTTTCGGGCAAGTTTGTGTTTAAAAAGTGACAGGGATCGCGTCGATTTTCAGTAGGCTTCAATACAAAAAACGAACGCTCTTTTATGTGTGGATTATGAATCCGGTCGTTATAATTATGGTATAATCGATAAAACATTTGAGGGGCCGAAAAGGAGCAGGATGCCAAAAAAAATCCTTGAACATTTCAGCGTCGAACATGTCCAGCTCCTGAACGAGGCCGGCGGGATTGATCCATCGGACCGCTTCGCGATCTCACAATTTTCTGAAAAAAGATTTAAAGATTTTTATGAATCGATGGCGCTGATTCGGGCCATTGACGAAAAAGCCTTGAACCTCCAGCGCACAGGCAGGATCGGAACCTATGCTTCTATTTATGGTCAAGAGGCCATTCAGGTGGGTTGTGCTGCGGCGCTTGAAGTTTCGGATTGGTTTTTTCCGGCCTTCCGTGAGGCGGGTTTATCTGTGCTTCGTGGAATGCCGATCAAAAATATATATCAATATTGGGCGGGGGACGAACGTGGAAACGTGGCTTCGGATCATCAGCATGATTTTCCGGTGTCGATCCCGGTGGGCACGCACATTCCGCATGCCGTTGGGGCAGCCTGGGCGGCCAAATACAAAAAAGATCCTATCGCGGTACTGACCGCATTTGGTGATGGCGCCACCTCGAAAGGGGATTTCCACGAAGGTCTGAATTTCGCCGGGGTATTTAAATTGCCCGTGGTGTTTGTCTGCCAAAATAATCAATGGGCGATTTCCGTGCCGCTTTCCCGGCAGACCGCCACAGCGACACTGGCCCAAAAAGCCATTGCCTATGGTTTTGAAGGCATACAGGTTGATGGGAACGATGTGCTGGGCGTTTATTTTACCGTGAAAGCGGCGCTTGAAAAGGCGCGGCGCGGAGAGGGGCCGACGCTGATCGAGTGTCTGACCTATCGCCTCAGTGACCACACTACGGCGGATGATGCGGGCCGCTACCGTTCAAAGGAGGAAGTGGCACATTGGCTGAAAAAAGATCCGCTGACGCGCCTTAAAACCTATATTGAAACACACTGCGCATGGACGGAAACAGATGAAACGCTGCTGAAAGAAAGGGTCAATCAGCAAGTTGCCGAAGCGGTCGAAGCCTACGAATTGGAAGTCCCGCTTGATCCGCTGGGGATGTTTGACACTCTTTTTGAAACGCTTTCCCCTGAGTTGCTGCGACAGCGGGAAACGCTGGTAAACCGTTTAAAAGAGGAAAAAGACGGAGAAGCGCAATGAACACCTTGAGCCTCATTCAAGCCGTCAATCAGGCCCTGTCTGAAGAAATGGACCGAAACCCTGAGATCGTGCTCCTGGGTGAAGATATCGGGGTGGATGGCGGGGTCTTTCGGGCGACCGACGGCCTCATCCAAAAATTCGGAGAAAGCAGGGTCGTGGACACTCCGCTTTCAGAATCGGGCATCGTCGGCACGGCCATTGGCATGGCGGCCTATGGTCTAAGGCCTGTGGCCGAGATCCAGTTTATGGGCTTTCTTTACGGGGCGATGGAACAGCTTGTGTCGCACGCAGCCCGTCTGCGCTCGCGGACGCGCGGCCGTTACACCTGCCCCCTTGTTGTGCGCGCGCCCTATGGCGGCGGCATTCACGCGCCGGAGCTGCACTCTGAAAGTACGGAAGCCTTTTTTGTGCATACCCCCGGCTTAAAAGTCGTGGTGCCCTCGACACCCGCAGAAGCAAAAGGATTGCTCATCTCCTCCATTCGCGACCCTGACCCCGTAATTTTTTTGGAGCCTTCACGAATTTATCGAGCGATTAAAGAAGAGGTGTCCGAAGGCGAATACCTGATTCCTTTGGGACAGGCCCGCGTGGTGGCCGAAGGCGATGATGTCACCCTGATCACCTGGGGGGCAATGCTGCATCCGACACTGAAGGCCGCAGGGCTTATGGCGGAAAAAGGCATCCATGCGGAGATTATTGATTTGAGGACGCTTTCGCCGCTGGACAGTGAAACCTTGATTTGCTCGGTCGAAAAAACAGGCCGCGCCGTGATCGTGCACGAGGCGGCCCGAACCTGCGGCCTCGGTGCGGAAATCGCCGCGCAGCTTTGCGAAAAAGCGCTGCTTTCTCTGGAAGCGCCGGTACTGCGCGTGACGGGATACGATACCCCCGTGCCGCTTCCCAAAACCGAAGCCTGGTATTATCCGGATTGTGCCCGGATTATTGAAGCCATTGAAACCGTTGTGCGATTTTAATTTGATTTTTGTGTAGGGGAGCGCTGTGAAAAAAACCTTTTATTTCCCGGATGTAGGCGAAGGCATCGCCGAAGGCGAAATCGTTCAGTGGCTTGTTTCTGAAGGCGATGTTGTGAAAGAAGACCAGCCTTTGGTGGATGTCGAAACCGATAAAGCCGTCGTCAGCCTGCCGTCTCCTTTTACCGGAAAGATTTTAAATATTAATGGTGCGGCGGGGGACATTATTCTCGTGGGGGCGGCCCTGGTCACAGTGGAAACAGAGAGGAGTTCGGCGGAAGCCGCTCCAACTGAAAAAAGCGATCAACAGCCGACAGAAAAAGAAACCCCTCAGAAAAAAGACGGGGGATCGGTGGTGGGAAGTTTAGAGGAATCTGATGCGGCATTTACATTGCCCGCCGGTCTGAAAGCACCTCAAAAACAGGACAAAAAAGAGATTCGGGCCATCCCTTCCGTGCGGGCGCTCGCAAAAGCGCGCGGGGTTGATTTATCGACAGTGCAGGGCAGCGGGTCTGCCGGACGCATTTTGCGTGAGGATGTGGAACGTGCGGCGGAAGGGACAAAAGCGCCATTGCCTCAGGCTTCACTTTCAGGCACCGAAGACGCGTCGGCCCTGGGGCCGGTTACGCGCATCCCCTTTCGCGGGGTACGGCGCAGCGCCGCCCGGCGTGTGACGAAATCCTCGCAAACTGTTGCGGCGGTGACCTTTACGGATGAGGCCGACATCACAAAACTTGAAAAAGTGCGCCTGGCGAAAAAAGATCTCACCGAAGCAAAGGGCTATAAATTGACCTATTTGCCCTTCATCATTAAATCCGTCGTGGCAGGCTTAAAGGCCTTTCCATTTTTGAACGCGACTTTGGACGAAGAAAAAAACGAGGTGATTCTTAAAAAATATTACAATATCGGCATTGCCATTGATACCCCCGAAGGGCTGATGGTGTTTGTCTTGAAAGCGGCGGATCAAAAAAGCATCCTCGACCTTGCGGAAGAAATTTCCAGCCTGACGGAAAAAGCCTTATCAAGGACGATTGCCCTTTCAGAGTTAAAAGGCGGTACGTTTACGCTCACCAATTATGGCGTCATTGGTGGCATTTTTGGCACACCTATTATTCATTATCCTGAAGTCGGCATTCTGGGTTTGGGGAAAATTACAGACAAACCCGTGGTGCGAAACGGCGAAATCGTCATCCGAAAAATGCTGCCGTTGTCTCTCACCTTTGATCATCGTGTGATTTACGGCGCCGAAGCCGCCCGTTTTATGAACACCGCCATCCAGCACCTCGAAGACCCCGATTTATTGCTCGTCACCGGGAAGTGATTGACAGCCCCTCAACGGCTCGTGTATCACCTTCAGCATGCAGCACGACATTGTTCACTACATCGCAAGATCCCCCGAAGCGGCCTCAGAAACAGAATTTAACGAACTGGCCTTAGGTCTCTTTCAATATCAATACACACACAACGCACCCTATCAGCAATTTTGCCGTTCAAAAGAAATAGACCCGGAGAAGGTCACGCGCTGGGATGAGATTCCGCCCTTGCCTGTGTTGGCCTTTAAATGGGCAGAGATCACCTGCCGTGCGAACGAAACCCCCGCGCGGCTATTTTATTCGAGTGGCACAACACGGCAGGAAAAAAGCCAGCATAAATTGTTTGATCTGGTCACGGCGCGCGCCGCGATTTTGGCGCATTTTAAACGCCACCTTTTGCCGGATTGTGATCAGATGCGAATGATGTTCTTGACGCCCTCTCCGGAAGAAGACCCGCATGCCTCACTGTCATACATGATGTCCGTCGTGCGAGAATTGTTTGGCGCGGCGGGGAGTGACTACTATATTGAAGCCGGTACTCTTCAGTTTGCGAAGCTCGTCAAAAACCTTGTCGAAGCCCAAGACCCCGTCATGCTGCTCGGCACTTCTTTTTCCTTTGTGCATTTGATCGATTATTTTGAAAAAGAAAGGCTAAAATTCACGCTGCCGAAAGGCAGTCGTCTCATGGACACGGGCGGGTTTAAAGGCAAATCACGGGAAGTGCCGCAGGGCTGGATTTATGAGATGGCCCAGAAGCTATGGGGCATTCCTTCTGAATATTGCATCAACGAATATGGCATGTCCGAAATGACCTCGCAATTTTATGACCGCGTGGCAGGTGTCACGGGCCCGCGAGTGTATGTCGCGCCGCCGCAAGTGCTTACCCGTATCCTTTCCCCCGAAACCCTGCGCCCTGTTCCTGACGGCGAAGTGGGCCTTCTGGCGCACACCGACCTGGCCAACATCGATACCGTCGCCTCGATTTTAACGGAAGACCTGGGCAAAAAGGTCGATGGCGGTTTCATCTTGCTGGGCCGCGCCCAAGGCGCGGAAGCCAAAGGCTGTTCGATTACGATGGATGAATTGTTTGGGTCGTGAAGACGTTTAATCAGGGCTTACATTCTGTTATTCGTAGTGCGTCCACATCCGAATAATTTTGATGCTTTTTTCTGCTTCGTAGATTTGGTAGATGAGCCGATGTTGGATATTGATTCTCCTCGAATATGCCCCGAACAAATCGCCTACCAGTTTTTCAAAAGGCGGTGGCGTTTGAAAGGGGTTTTCAGAGATGATCTCCAATAGCTTTTGTGCTTTTTCTTTGAGTCCGGATTGTTTTAATTTTTGTGCATCTTTTTGAGCTTGTTTTGTAAAAAACAGTTCCCAGCTCACCAGTTAAGATCCTTTGCACACTTGGAAAGATCCGTCTCCAATCCTTCCTTAATCGCGTCGCGCATTCCTGGAATTGAGACTAAATGCAAGGTCTCGTTAATCGCATTCCAATCTTCTTCCGAAATGAGTACGGCATTGTTTCTTTTTCCAGTAATAATAATGGGTTCGTGAGAATCCGCTGTTTCATCAATCAAATTGTATAAATTCGCCCGCGCCTCAGTAGCTTTTAAAATCGACATTTGCGCACCTCCTCTTTAATTAAGGTACGCTAAAGCGTACGGATTTGCAAGGGGTTTTGGCAATGAATCGTGCGTCGGTTTGTATCTTTAGTCAGTTCTCATACTCACGAAAACAGGGATTCATCTTTGAAATCACTGGATTCCCGCCTGTGCGGGAATGACGAATGAAGCATCGTTTCATTCCAAAGTAAATCGTCTCAGTACCCAATTGGCAGATCTTGTGTTTTGATGAATACCCTTACTGCAATTTGAATATTGAATATGATACAAACACCTCAATGAAAGCATACTTCCTCCCCGAAATCGAAATTTCAGAAAAAATACAGAGCATCGGAAAGGTGAACCTATCGGTTCCTGAGCTTTCTCCAATGCAACTCACTGACATCTCGAATCGTCTTATCGCCGCGCAAGAGAAACTGGCGGCGAAATCCATCAATGAAATCGTGGATTGGATTGCGCAGGCGGTCACGCGCTGGCGTGACCCGAATGATGCGATTCGGCAAGAAGCGGAAGCGGTGCTGCCGCAGGTTTGCGGACTTTCAAAAGAAATGGTGCATGTTGTATTGGATGATCTTTTTGAGTCATTGAGCAAAGCTTCGCTCTTTCAATTGCTGGAATCGGAATTGGGAGATGCGAATGTGCTGGATCGTTTTTGTTCAAATAAAAACGGCACCGGGAAGATCCGCGCATTCGGGCCGCGATTGATCACCCATATTTTACCGGGAAATGTGCTTGGGGTTTCAGTGGTGAGCCTTGTTTGTGGACTGCTGGTGAAATCGTCCAGTTTAGTAAGGGTGAGCCGGGAGGAGTTGGTGGTGACCACGCTATTTGCGCAATCCTTGAAAGCCATCTGGCCAGAGATGGCCGAAACAATGGCGGTGCTGAATTGGGACAAAACCCGGGTGGATTTAACAAAAGCGGCTTTTGAAAAAGCGGATTGTGCGATCGTGTATGGCAACAATGAAACGCTCGCAGCACTTCGGGTCTTTATTCCCGCAACGACAAAGACGATTGTTCATGGTCACAAACTCAGTTTGGGCCTTGTCGCGCGCGAAGCCATTGATCTTAATTTAGCGAGAAAAATTGCGACCGATATTGCGCTTTACGATCAGCGCGGCTGCCTTTCGCCGCATGTGTATTATATGGAATCCGGCGGCGCAATAAGTCCACACGATTTTGCCAAAGCGGCGGCGGACGCGCTTCAGGACATCTCTGTAAAATGGCCCAAGGGGGCCGTCTCGCCGGATGAAGCGAGCAAGATTCAACAGTTGCGTGCCGCGCTCCCGCTAAAAGGCGGGACGGTGTTTGAAAGCCCGAAGGGGGTGGATTGGACAGTGCTTGTTGATCCCGATCCTGAATTTAAAGTGTCGCCGCTTTCCCGCACGATTTGGATCAAGCCCGTGGATGATCTTTTTGAAATACTGCCCCTGCTTGTATCCGTACGGGCCTTGATTCAAACGATTGGCCTGGCGGTTCCAGCGGCACGCGCTGAACACCTCATCAACAGCCTTTCAATAATAGGGGGCTGCCGGCTTTGCGCCATTGGCGACATGCAGCGGCCGCCTTTAAACTGGCATCAGGACGGGGCCTTCCGTCTGCTGCCGATGCTGCGATTTGTGGATTGGGAAAAAGAATGACGACTCAAAAAGAAGACTTTTTAAACTATATTTGCCAAACCTCGCCCTACCCTGTCGGGCTTGAGATTGATCATGCGGCAGGTTCGTATCTTTACACGACCGATGGCAAAAAGTATCTGGATTTTATTTCCGGTATCGGGGTGAATAATTTGGGTTTTGCACATCCGGCGGTGGTGAAGGCGGTGCAGGCGCAGGCGGAAAAATATCTGCATGTGATGGTGTATGGGGAATATGTGCAGCGGCCGCAGGTGGATCTCGCCAAAAAACTGGTGTCGCTTTTACCTGCAGCCTTGAATCAGGTTTATTTTACGAACAGCGGCACGGAGGCGAATGAAGGGGCCTTGAAGCTCGCCAAAAAATATACAGGCCGGAAAAAACTGGTGAGTTTTGAGGGGAGTTTTCACGGCGATACACACGGATCGTGTTCGGTGACAGGCCGGGAAATTTATCGAAAACCCTTTGAACCTCTTTTGCCCGGCATTCAATTTCTACCCTTTAATGATGTTGAAGCCTTAAATGCCATCGACGACACCGTGGCCGCAGTGATTACCGAGCCGATACAGGGCGAAGGCGGCATGCGTGTGCCTGATGAGGGTTTTTTGAACGCCCTGCGGGCGCGGTGTGATGCGGTGGGGACGCTGTTAATTTTTGATGAGGTGCAGACGGGTTTCGGCCGCACGGGAAAATGGTTTGCGATGGAACACTGGGGTGTTGTGCCGGACATTGTTACGCTTGCAAAAGCCCTTGGCGGCGGCATGCCCCTGGGGGCTTTTGTGTCATCCCGCGACATCATGACGACACTTTCGGAAAATCCGCCGCTCTCGCATGTTACGACTTTTGGCGGCCATCCGCTGTCCTGTGCCGCAGGTCTGGCGAGTTTGCAGGTGATTTCTGATGAATCCCTCGTGAAAAAAGCGGAAGTGGATGGTGCGTGGCTGCTCAAACGTTTAAGGCATTTATCTCAAAAAGGATGCGGCATTCGCGAAGTGCGCGGCAAAGGGCTTATGATCGGTTTGGCGCTTGAAACGGCGGAGCTTGCGGCACATTTGGTGAAGGGCGCTTTTGAAGCAGGCGTGATTTTGGGATGGACGCTGCATACTGAAAATGTCATCCGGATCATGCCGCCTTTGACCGTTTTGAAAGAGGACATGGAAAGTGGCCTGGCCGTGATTGAAAAGCTTTTGTCCCCGTCCTGATCGAAATGAAAATTTCTTTTAAAAATCAGGGGGAAAAGGGGTTTTGTCCCGCGTGGTAAGATGTTAAAAGCAAATAGAGTTGTCCGGATTTAGAGCACATGAGTTGTCCGCTTTTTAATGGGCCTGATGTTTTAGTCTGGGCGGGTTTTTCCCGTACTAAAACATCAGGAGCTCAGCGCAGCGGGTTTACGCGGCAGCTT
>JAJDBT010000021.1 GCA_029261215.1 Nitrospirota bacterium
GGGAAGACGCCAGTCATTCGCTTATCGGCGAAACGGACCTCAGTCAATATGATCTCCACCGTAACAAACCAGGGGAAAGTCCGTTTCATGATCTATAAGGAGAAGATGAGAGCCCAGGTTCTGATCAAATTCATGAAACAATTGATCAAGGGATCTAAGAAAAAAATCTTTCTGATTCTAGACAATCTGCGTGTCCATCACGCCAAGCTCGTAAAAGAATGGTTGGAAGAACACCCAAAAGAAATCGAGATCTTCTATCTCCCGTCGTATTCACCGGAATTGAATCCGGACGAGTATTTGAACTGTGACTTGAAAGCAGGAGTCCATTCACGACCTCCTTCAAGGAGCCAAGAGCATCTCATCAAAAAGGTCAAATCGCACATGATCAAGTTACAAAAATTACCAGCAAGAGTGAGCAGCTATTTTCAACATCCAAGAATCGCTTATGCAGCATGATAGCTCTTCTTAATCGCCGGGTTAATAACAAATATTTCCGGCGGAAAACCTACGCTTTATGTTGCACAACTCACGATCGCAATATTACTGCAGCATTTTATTTTTTATTCAACGAAATGTCAGATCCCCCGTCCACTCACCTGATAGGAAAGCGACAGAAGAATTGGGCGAGATCGGCGATGCGGCGGGGGGCTAAAGGGATAAGACGCAAAACCACCCCCTTAACATTGTGAGCTTGATGCCGCCGATGCTACTATGAACCCGGTGAAAAAACAAACCCGACCTTCCGACGGAAACACGATCGCGGTTACAGCGAAATCTTTTTCTGTGATGTGGCAAGCGCTGAGCTCAGCCCCGCACCGGCTCTTTTTTTTTGGAGGCGTCTGCCAGGGAATTGCGGCGATGCTGTGGTGGCTTCTTGAGCTTTCCAGCCGCTTTGGCGTTTTTTTTCCTGCGCTTCCCGCGACGATTCCTCCCAGCTGGGCGCATGCCTATTTAATGATCTATGGATTTCTCCCTTTTTTTATCTTTGGATTTTTACTGACCTTCTTGCCTAGTTGGCTGGACGCTGAACACATCCCCCGGCGAGAGTACCTTCTCTCTTTTTTTGGAATGGGCTTAGGAACAGGTTTGTTCTATGCAGGCCTTATCTTCAGCAAATCAATCCTGCTTTTGGCCGTTTTATTGACACTGTCGGGTTGGGGAATGGGAGCCGTTTCTTTGTTCCGGATATTACGCTCGACTCGCTCCCCAGAAAAGGGTCATCTCAGCCTGATGGTCTTTTTCATCTTCTCTGGAGCCGCTGGTCTGTGTTCATTTCTTCTGTGGCTCAGCACGAACACCCCAATCTGGCGGCATTATTCCTCTGTTATCGGGATCTGGTTCTTTCTCCTTCCCCTCACGGTCACCGTCAGTCATCTCGTAATCCCCTTCTTTTCCAAAAACGCTTTAAAGAACTACAGACTTGTTCAGCCCGTGTCGATCCTCTGTATCCTGCTGGGCGGTATCTTTCTTCGGGGCCTGTTGGAGGGAATGGGCATGCGGAGATATTTCTGGTTTCCGGATACTGTCCTGCTTTTATCCGCGTCTTATCTTTCTATTGTTTGGGGTTTTTGGAAAAGCGCAGAGATCAAAATGCTTTTCATGCTCCACCTTTCTTTCGTCTGGTTTTCCGTTGCGATTTTTCTGGATCTGCTGCAGAGCCTGGTTTTTGTGTGGAGTCACGAAACGCAATTCATTCTCGGGCGTGCGCCTTTACATGCCCTGACCATCGGGTTTTTTTCCAACATGGTCATCGGTATGTCGACGCGCGTCACACTAGGCCATTTCGGTCGACCTGTGCTACCCGGCAACACCGCTTGGAGACTTTTTTGGGTTTTTCAAATCGTTGCCATTTTACGGATTCTTTCTGATCTCTTCCCTGCCGGGAGCCTGATAACACTTGCGGGGTATCAGAGCTCCGGCCTCCTTTGGATTGGAGGGTTATGCTTCTGGCTTCAGAAATACGGCACCCTCTTATGGGGCCCCGTTCATGCAGATCAGTGAACAAGTCCCGGTATGAGAAAAATCAATCAAACCACTGATGCTTTTTTCAACAACACCATAAACGCCGGAAAATAAAAAAAGGCGGGACGAAACAAGCTTAGTTTAAGCTGGGGTCTGCGGGCATGTTTGCGTAAAAGGACCATCGGTCACCGAGGCGGCGCATCATTTGCGACCACAAAAAAGACGGGTCCGCATCAAACACCAATGTCGCATCGGGGGGCATCAGGCTCCAGGCGCCTTCCGAAAGCTCCACTTCCAATTGTCCCGGCGCCCAGCCTGCGTATCCAAGATAACACCGCACTTCACCACTCGGACCGAGCGCACTTGGGGATTTAATTTTTTCGAGGTCTTTCGGGACAAAGACGCCGTCAAAAACGCTGTGACTGTCGTAGGGAGCCTCTTCGCTTCGGCACAAAATCAGCATGCCATTTCTGGCCACGGGGCCACCGGCATAGACCTTTTTTTCGCCATTTTCATCCTGAAAACCATCCATCAGCATTGATACGGCCATTTCAGTCGGACGATTTAAAACGACGCCCAAGGCGCCATCCGGCCCATATTCACAAAGCAGGATCACCGTTTGCCGAAAATTAGGGTCATTAAGCTTCGGCATGGCAACAAGGAGCTGCCCCTTGCTCACTGCTTCAGAAAGTTCTCTGTCCATCTACTCCTCCAAACAACATCACGCAACCTATTTACAACAGATCACGATTTTAATATGTAATGACATGAATACGGAAAGTTCTCGCCATTGCCTCAGAAACACCTCACCATGTCCTATTATTATAGTAGCGCGACATCTGAAAGTTGGCAAGATCAACTCCATCAAAAAAAATCACATCGCCCCAATAGAATCAAGACCTTATGTAAAATGAGCATACTAGGCCATGAGAATATCTCAAGAAAATAACCCGCCTCAAAAACACGTTTTCTAAAAAGCGGACTTTCGGGCATCGTTCACGATATAATCACCCGTTTATGAATCGTCACAACCAACACAACACTCAAGGATTGAAGTGAACAATAATCCATTTACAGGAGCAGGATATCTGTTTCGCGGCCTGGGCCTGATCATGAAACCCGGTATCCGCCCCTTTGTTTTTATTCCCCTTCTCATCAATACCCTGATTTTTGCGGCCCTGATTATTTACAGCGCAGGGCAATTTGACCAGTGGATCAACTGGTTCCTTCCAGACGTGCTCAAATGGCTCGAATGGCTTTTATGGCCGCTTTTTGCCGTCACCATTTCCATCATCGGCTTTTTTACCTTTATCCATGTTGGCAACTTCGTCGGTGCGCCCTTTAATGGACTGCTGTCCGAAAAAGTAGAACAACACCTCAAAGGCACTTTAAAAAAATCTCCCTTTCAATGGGGCCGCTTTCTGTCCACGCTCTGGCCCGCCTTTCTGGCCGAAATACAAAAAATCATTTATTTTCTGCTGCGCGGCTTACCGATTTTACTGCTATTACTCATTCCCGCAGTGAACGTCGCCGCATCATTTCTCTGGATGGGCTTCAGTGCCTGGATGTTGTCGCTGGAATATGCCGACTATCCAATGGCAAACCATGACATTTTATTTTCAGATCAACGAAAACGGCTTCAAGAAAAAAAATGGCTGGTTTTTGGTTTTGGCGGCGCAGCCCTGTTTCTACTAATGATTCCTGTCTTGAATTTTTTTGTAATGCCCATTGCCGTAGCAGGGGCGACGGTGATGTGGGTAGAGCAGTTTGAGCAAAGTTGAAGAAAACACGCATTCACATTAGAATAACACGACGCTAAACACACGCAGGATCAGTTCAATTTTGGAGGAACATATGCGGTACACCCCTGTTTTACTACTTTGTCTTTTAATCAGCGCCTGCGCCAGCGGCCCGAGTTTGCAACGCACCCTGCATCAGGAAGAGGCCTTGCTTGTGGTTTTGGATCAAAGCCCGGTGTCCGCCCAGCCCGATTTTGAAACACCTTACAGTCATCCGGCCCAAATCTCGGCAGATGATCTCGAAAATATTCTCGGCACAATCAGAACCACCCCGGACAAGGGCATGTTGATGTCTTTATTTTCCAAAAAAGACATCAAGCCCCTTTTCCCCACTGAAACCCTCCCGCTCGTCGCCGCCCACATTTCAGACGCGCTCTCCAAAGCCACACCCGATGAACGGGTCAATTTTTACCAAACACTCCCGCTCAACTCGGCCAATGTATTAGCCACAACCGGCTTTCTGCTCGTCAAAGACAACATGCTGCACCTTCGGGTCGAGCATTATAAAGCGCCGCTCAGAAAGGGAAGCCATCCTTCACGGACCGGAATGAATATTCGCCCCACCGAAAAAGGGAAATATGCCTTTTCATTACATGAAGGCCAAAAAATGACCCATCGCAGCTATAAAAACGTGCTGGGTCTTTCCGGCTCCGACCCCCACTGGCTCGTCATCGATTACACCCATTTTCCAGCACCCGGCACAGAAACCCAGGTTGGCTCAGAATCCCCTACCCTCGAACCGAAAAAAAGCCTGGAAGAACGCCTTCGCACTTTAAAACACCTTAAAGAAGAAGGCCTGATTACCGAAGAAGAATACAATCAAAAAAAACAATCTCTGCTGAAAGATCTTTAGTGATGAGTGAATTGAAACCCGGCATTTACCGACACTACAAAGGCAATGACTATCAAGTCATCGGCGTCGCCATCCACACCGAAACGGAAGAAGCGCACGTCGTCTATCGTGCGCTCTACGGCGACTACACCCTCTGCATCCGTCCAAAAGCCATGTTTACAGAGGATGTCGAAACAGCAGAATACAAGGGCCCTCGATTTAAACTGATCAAAGCTTTTTGATCAAAACCTCAGTAAGCCATCCTAGGGCCTCCGCCAGAAATCGTGGGCATTCCGCACCGCGTCGCGCCTTGTTCTTTTAATAGTTGCCTTAATAGGAGTTTATCCCTATTTCGGGATATTTTATTGAAATGCCTCCATAGATTTAGTAAGATAAATCATGGTTGTGAGCAGGCCTCTCTTCCAAATGATTTCGACCTCCCGCAGCCTTGGCTGATTCCACAAAACGTGTACCGGGTATCCCTTTTATTCACAGAGATTTTACTGCACCCCGGTAAAATCAGGCATTACGAAGGAGGTTATCATGGACTATCTTCTTTCAGGAAAACTCAGCGCGCTCATCTGCGAAAACTGCTGTGATCCCCTGGCCAATATTAAAATCAGAATTTACAAACTCAAAAAACGAAGCGATACGGCAAAACTCGTCGTGGCCAGTCCCAAATCCACACATCAACTCCTCAAAGGCCGGGACATCGTCATCAAAAAACCCTTCTTGCTGGGTGAAACAACAACGGATGCCAGCGGAGCCTTTGACCTCCGTCTGATTGAAGAAAACTATGACGGCGGCCCCCTGCAGATCGATATGTATATTGAAGCCCTTCCGCAGCAAGCCGGAAACGCAAAACCCGTACAAGTGGCGATTACCACCATTCAGCCGCAGTGGCGACAAAGCGATGAACACCTCAGCGCAGGCTGGACCTACTGTATTCCCTCACGTTTTTGGTGTTACATCCTCAGCCTGTTTGATGTTTGGGTCATTTGCGGCCGGGTTTCGCTCTGTGAAAACCCAAAAATCCCCTTCATCGGCGTCAAGGTCACGGCCTTCGATGCAGACTGGATTACCGATGATACGCTCGGCACCGCCACCACCGACAACAATGGGCGGTTTCGGATTTATTACAACAGCATCGACTTTCAACAGACCTTTCTTTCACCCTTCATCAATATTGAAACCCCCTTTCCGCCCTTCAACTCGGGACCGGATGTCTATTTCAAAATAGAAACATCGGGAGGATTTTCATTGCTTGAGGAAACCCGTGCCAATGGACAGGCACCGGGGAGAGAGAATATTGGAAATTGTTTCTGCATCGACCTCTGCATCAGTAAACTGCCAGACGACGGCGGCGGACCAGATTTCGCCGACAGCGCATGGACGGGCATCGGCACACAGTTCACCATCCCCACACCCTCCGACTTGAATGATTTTGATGTCGCGGGTTATGCGGGAACGCTGAAATACGCCTTCACCGGCGTCATCCGCACCACGGGGCAATCCCTCCGTTTCTCAAACGGAAACCCCATCGAGTACCGCTTCCTCGTCAGCCACACCACCTCGAACAACGGTGCGCCCTTTCTGCCAGAGACCGATTTCACGACCATTGTCGGTTCCGGCGTCGGCCAAAGCCTTTTTGTGAAAACAAAAATCGGGCAAATGTGGCGATTTGCACCCACATTCAAAATCGTGGATATTTTTGCGGAATTGGCCGATCTCGACAGTGAAGGCTGGCTCGACGTCAATACATCCATTGAGCGCACCTTTATCGACGACGCGGCACTTGACCCCCTGGAATTGTCGATTCCCGGGATGTGGCAATATGTGGATTTAGACGGCATGATGGCGATCAACACCACGCAGTTGATCAATCACGCCAATATTCCAGACAGCGTCATCAGTAATCCGGGCGATGCTGTCCCCGCTGCCGATCAACTGCCCATACAAAAAATGTCCATCCGCTTCGAGACGCGGGAGGTCGTGAACAAAGCGGCGAACAACTTCATCGTATTGCCGGGCAGCGGCATGACGCTAAACGCGATGGTCGTCAACAACAACCCGGCCTTTATGAAACTGGCGATGAAGGAACACCTCAGCCTTGGGGCCTGTTCGCCACTTTCAGGGGATGTACATGCGGTGTACACTCTCTCTCATCCACACCTGGACGACGTCACGATGACGGCCCGGAAAAACAGCGAGGCCACGGCGACTGCGCTTTCCGCAGCCCCCATTCCGCTGATCAACAACACCAATACGACGCTGGCACAGATCAACAACAGCGCCGGAATCAAGATCAACAACTTCCTCACAATGACCAAGTGCACCTACATCGTGAAGTTTCACGTGCGCAGACGACTGCACACCGGCGACAGCGCCGTCAGCAGCACCCACGTGGATACCTCGTTTTATTGGGAACCCTAAAAGGGAAAGGAGTTGATCCCTTGTATACAAAGAGCGGCTCGAAAGGGCCGCTCTTTTTTGCCTGCTTTTAAAAAAGAGAGATCTTAGTCGGCTTTGTTTTTAAAATGAGCGATAGCGCGTTCGGCTCTTTCCCGGTCTTCGGCCAGACCCAAGATTGTAAAGAGTTCCAAAGCCTTCTCCAAATCCACGAGTCCGCCCGCCGCATCACCCAAGGCGCCTTTGCTCACCCCACGGTTGTTGAGGGCCTTTGCGATCTCTTCGGGAGGCGCACCTGGCAGGGCAATCACCGCATCGTAGTCCGAAATCGCATCGTCCAAGCTACTGATGACCCCGCGGTTGTTTAGCGCTTTTGCGATCTCTTCAGTGGGCGCGCCAGGCAAGGCGATCAATGTATCGTAGTCCGCAATCGCACCAATCGTATCGTTCAATCTCCGTTTTGTCGCCCCGCAGTTGTAAAGGGCCTTTGCGATCAAGGGGGCCGTTGCGCTGTCCTGCATGACAGCTGCCCTGCAGTCACTCGCAAAGCCGGATCTTATGTTCTGCCGGTGGTCTCCAAAAAGGGAAAGCCCGCAATCGGCCAAGACCCGCGTCGTGCGATCCAGTTGAAGTGCGATGGCGTAGACCGAGCAATACGCAAGAGCTCTTATCGCAGGAAAATACGGCTCGCTGACTCCGTCAATCCTCTTTGCCAGCGACCAAATCAGCTTCTTGCCTTCGCGTTTCATGAGGGCGCGTTGATTTTGCATAAACCAGCGGGCGGCTGCAGCATGACGAGTATCGTGCCCATAACCGGGGGCATGCCCATCGGGGTCGAGCAGGCCTCGGCCGATTAAATCGTCGATCAGGCTTTCACTCTCTGTGCCGAGAATCAGGTTTTGAAGGGACTGCCACGCGATCTCGTCCAAACGCGGCAAAAAGGCAAGGCGCGCGCAAAACCCTCTTTCGGAGCCAGACAAATGAGGGAAAAGCGTCTCAAATTCCCGATAGCGGTAATCCTGCGCATCGGTGGCTTGTTTTTCGAGGTCTGCATATCCCTGCATCGCCCTTCGGTTGGATGGGCTCAGCCAGTGGGACAAAACGCCGGGAAAACCCGCAATGAGTGGAAAGATACTTTCATCCGCAAGCCCTTTGAGCGCGGGAATCGATGCGCGAAGAGACCTCATCATCCGCCTGCTTTCCTCCTCATCAAGACACATTTCAGGCAGGCGATGGATCACAACTTCGGCGGAACCTTTTGCGAGATCCCTGGCCCGCTGAAAGGCTTTGTCTTCTTTTTCATCGTGACCTACTTCCGGCTGGCGAATACTCAGAAAAAGATGGCTCTCCGGCCAGTCCTCCGCGTGATTCACAAAAGCTTCCAGGGTATGGTGCTCTACGCGCAGGGTCTGTGATTTTTCCCAGGCGTCCAGCACGAGCACCACAGATTTACCGCTGACTTTGGCCACAAGCTGCGTGAGATCCCGCGCCTGCTCATAGTCAAGCGCCGGGAGGGACAGCCCGCCTTTTTGCAGATCGGCCTGGGCCGCCGCAAGCCCCTCAAAACTACTGCGGACAAGTCCGGCAAGTTGATCGGGCAGCCATTTCTGAATGGGATTCAATGCTTCAAACAAACCGCCGACGGCCTGACCAACCTTTGGAATGAGGCTTTTTTTGTGCCGATCCCATTGAGACAAGGCCTGTTCTCGAAAGCTGCTGTCTCCGAGCCACTGGGTGTAGAGGTCGGAAACGGCATACAGCAGATGGCTCGATTCTGCGCCCTTGGATTCGTGATAGCCGACAAGACTGTGCTTTTGCGCCCTCAAACGGCGGATCATTTCAAGCAGCGTACGGGTCTTCCCCATTTTGGGCCGGGCGGCGAGCACAGTGATGCCGCGTGTTTCTGAACGCTGTAAAAGAAATGTGAGGTCGGGTTCCCGTCCAAAAAGCAGGGGCTCTCCTGTCGTTTCAGTCTTGGTCATTTCTGTATCCCGAGGGGTAATGGTGATGAATGGCTCTTTTGTATCGGAGATGGCCGTGGCGGTCAAGTAAAAACCCCTTTCATCCGATAGACTGACACGAAGACGATTCAAAAATGGAAAATGAAGATGACGACAGGCATTCAAAAATACATCTATTTCACAGGGTTTGCGGGTTTTGTTTGGGTATGCCTGCTTCTTTTGCCAAACAGTTCCGCCGCCGAACCTCACCGCGTGCGGCTATCGACCCACTTTCAAAACCACGATTGGTTCCCACTTTCAAAGACGGAAATGCAGTCGGCCGCAGTCGATGCCGCCCTTGCCGAACTCACCCGTAAAGGGGCATTTGTCTTTTCGGACAAAGACGGCCCTGGCGTAGGACTTTTGACCCTCAATGTTTCTCTGGTGGAAGTGGCGGAGCTGGTCAAAATCAGCATGACGCTCGACTTGGCCGAGGTTTCTTATGTGGCCACCGCCGCGACCTCCTTACGCGGCATGAATCGGCAGGGCATTTTTCGCGCCTTTGAACATGTGGGGACAACGGCAGCACAGCGTATGCGTCTGAAACTTGTGCCCGCAAGTGGAAACGGGCTGGCAAAAACAGAAAATCTGGCCGCAAAAGCCCTTTACGATAAAGCGCAGCAGCTCAAACAAGAAACACGCTTTGAAGAAGCCGCCACGCGTTTTGCCACAATTGAAAGACTGCATCCCGATGCGGGCAAGTGGCTTTTGCTGGCTCAGGATGAGATCCGCTATGGCCTGCCGCTTTTTGAGGCCAAGTACCGGATTACGGAGATGGGCCGGTTTTCCGCTAACCCGATGGAGATCTTCAAACCCGTGGAACGGGCCAATCAACTTTTCCGGCAAATTCTTGCCGAAAATACGGACAAGATCGAACGTATTCAGGAAGCCCAACGCTATCTGGATGAACTCAGCTTTACCCAGCGTGCGCTTCAAAACAGCATTGAAGCGCAGTCCTTGTCCCATGCGCACGAGATCAAATTTTTTCTGATGACACATTACAACGACCAGGGAACATGGCCGGACGAGAACGAGATGAAATCGATCCTGAAAACCCTAACATCCGATTTTGAAATCCTCGGCTATCTTCGAGAAGAAAATGGCCTGAAAATCACCCTCGAACATCGAACCTATAAAACCCCTTTATTGCTGACCGGAAGCGACCGGGGCCGCATTACACTGGAAGTTCAACGGGATTTATAATCACACACCTGCACGTGCATCTCTAAAAGATAGATTTTTATTCCGTCTATTTGTAGAATGACACCCGTATATGGCATTGACTGGCTTGAGGCAGGTTCTATGATTTACATCGAAAAATCAACAACCGGGCGAAACTTTGCCCTCGGATTTATACTGCTGGCAGGTCTTGTCTTTGCGGCGCATCTTTATGGCATGAAAACAGGGACAGCTCAGTCTGGAGAGAGTGCGCTTTGGTTTAGCCTTTTTACGCTTCCGTGGGGCGGGATGTTTTCAAAATCATTTTTAGAATCTGCGCTCTGGCTCCGCTTTGCCTATCCGCTTTCCTGGAGTCTGGTGCTTTTAAATGCACTGATTTTATATCTGATTTCAGGAGGCTTACGGATCAAGCGGGGGTTCTGAATCTTTAAACAATTCAAGAAAAAAAAGACAAGCAGGTCTTCGCTCTCAGGGGAAATTAACCCGCTTGTCTCGACAATGGCTTCAAGTATTCATTCATTACCCTAGTTCGTAAAAGATGGGTCGAGGTCAGTGATTGTTTTAGCCTGGTCAATGGTCCAGCGGTCTCCTACGATATGCCCACTTCCTCCCTGGGCCAATGCTTCGAAGGTTGTTGCGGTCACCGCTGTCAGTGAATAGGTATATCTGGGCGTCCCGCTGCTTTCAAAGCCGATTGTTCCCAGACTGGCCCCCACAAAACCATCACTGGGAGGTGCACTCGTATTTCCCATCGAATATGCAGTCATTCCCACGTAGATTGCACCCAGGCTGACTCTCGCCTCCGACTGTTGCGCTTTCGCTTGATAATTTAAAAAATTCGGTATTGCAATTGAAGCCAATATGCCAACAATCGCGACGACAATCATTAATTCGATCAGCGTAAACCCTTTGGGGTTGTTTATATTTTGCTCAGGCATCTTTTTCACCTTATCTTAAGAATGGTCAGCAGAGATATTTCAAATAAAACTAAGCATTTAGCGTGCCAACACTTCACACCAAAAATCAATTTATTAATATTTTCAATGACTTATCTCTAAATTAAAAAAATAGACCCGCCATTCGAATCCCGATTAAAATCGGTTTTGTCATTTTTTGTCATTTTTTTTATAAAAAAGGTCAAATATCTTGAGTGTTGGACCATATCGCAAAAATCACCCTGAGCAGGGACTTCATTGTGTTTTAATTAAAAAAAGATAGTGAATATTGTATTGATTATTCATTATTTATTATGTATCTTTCAAAACAATGATTATTGCGCTAGAGATCAAACAGAAAATCATTGATGTCGCGGATATCCGCTTTCGACGTTATGGCTTTGGAAAAACAACCATGGCCGAAATTGCAAAAGACTGCAGTATGTCCGCAGCCAATCTCTATCGTTATTTTGAAAACAAAGAACAAATCGGGGTGGAAATCACCTTAAAATGTCTGCATCAAAAAGAAAAAATGGGTGCGGCCGTTTTGCAACGCGAAGGACTGTCCGCAAGCGTCCGATTGGAAACGTTTTTTCTCGAAATCCTGCGCTACACCTATGATGTCTGCTCGAATGCGCCGCATCTTTTTGAACTCGTTGCATTTATTTCAGAAGAACACCAACAGATCGTTCAACAACATCAGGCATCACTCCATGGTTTTATTTCACAGATTCTCACAGAAGGCGTGCGAACGGAAGAGTTTAAGATAGACGATGTTGCTTCAAAGGCAGAAAGCATTCTGATCGCTACCATTCGCTTCTACTACCCGCCACTCGTGGTGATGAATCAGCTGCGTCTGGAAGATTTGGAACGTTCTGTAAAAAATGTGGTTTGTTTGCTGATACGAGGCTTAGCCAAACACTAATTTTTTTTCAAGAACAGTGAATATTTTATATTTTATTTAATAATTATTATTCAGAGCATAGACTTTAACGGGAGGCAAGATGGACGGTGCACGACTCGGGAAAAACGTTATCCGGTTTCGATGGCTGATTTTAATTGGAAGCATTGTCCTTGCGATGGCGGCGGGCAGTGGCGGGCGTTTTCTCGGTTTTTCGACCGACTACCGCGTGTTTTTCGGGAAAGACAACCCACAGCTTCAAGCCTTTGAAAATCTCCAAAACACGTATACAAAAAACGACAATGTGCTGCTTGCCCTGGCGCCAAGCGACAGCAAAGTGTTCACGCGTGAAACCCTGGCCGTGATAGAACAGCTGACGCAAGATGCCTGGCAAATCCCCTACTCCCTCCGTGTTGATTCGATCAGCAATTTCCAACATACCTGGGCCGATGAAGATGAGTTAATCGTTGAGGATCTTGTCAAAAATGCCGCCACCCTCTCAGAGGCCGATCTGGCCCGCATTCAGGATGTCGCGCTCTCCGAACCCCTATTAATGAATCGACTCATCTCACCTGAAGGCCATGTCACCGGAATCAATGTCACGATCAATCTGCCCGGAAAATCGATGAACGAGGTTCCCGAAGTGGTCGCCTTTGTCCGTGAAATGGCGATGGATCTTGAAGCGGCGCACCCCGACATCAAAGTCCACTTAAGCGGCATGATCATGATGAATAACTCCTTTTCCGAAGCCAGTCAGGATGACATGTCCAGCCTGCTTCCGATCATGTACCTGGTGTTAATGCTTACGATGGGGCTGATGTTACGATCCGTCTCTGCAACCATTGCGGCCGTTCTGGTGATCGGGCTTTCAGCCTTCACCGCCCTCGGTCTGGCCGGTTGGGCAGGCCTTCTTTTCACACCGCCTTCAGCCAGCGCACCGACCATTATCTTAACCCTTGCCGTCGCAGACAGCGTGCATATCCTGATTACAATGCTTCAGGAAATGCGGCGAGGCAAAACCAAAAATGATGCCATCATCGAATCCTTGCGAATCAACATGCAGCCTGTCTTTCTCACTTCACTCACCACGGCCATTGGCTTTCTAAGCATGAACACGAGTGACGCGCCTCCCTTTCATGATCTCGGCAACATGGTCGCCACAGGAGTCGTCGCGGCATTTTTTTATTCAATTCTCTTTCTGCCCGCCTTAATGTCCATTTTGCCGGTTTGGGTCAAAGCACACGCAGACACAAAGCTTCATTTTATGGATGGTTTTGGCGATTTTGTCGTTGCACGCCGGAAACCCCTCTTATTGGGCATGCTCAGCCTGACCATTCTGTTTGTCTTTTCGGTCCCGCTCAATCGACTCAACGATCAGTTTGTGAATTATTTTGATGAACGCTACGCCTTTCGCACCGATACGGATTTTATTGTGGAGAACCTCACAGGTATTTACCTGATTGAATACAGTTTAGAATCCGGCGAAACCGGCGGGGTCAGCAATCCCGAATATCTCGAAAAACTTGAAGCCTTTTCTAATTGGTACAAAAGCCAGCCGCGTGTGCTGCACGTCAATTCGCTCACCGATATCATGAAACGGCTCAACAAAAACATGCACGGCGATGACCCTGCTTATTATAAAATTCCGGATGACCGGGAGCTTTCGGCGCAATACCTCCTGTTGTACGAATTATCCTTGCCTTACGGGCTGGATTTAAATAACCAGATCAATATCAAAAAATCGGCCACCCGATTCACCGTCACGATGGAAAGCGTGTCCACCAACGAAATGCTGGCGATGGAAGAAACGGCACAAGACTGGCTCAAGGCCAATGGACTGCCTTCCATGCAGGTTCCCGGAGCCAGCGCGACCATCATGTTTTCGCATATTTCGGAACGCAACATCAAAAGCATGCTCGGTGGCACCTCTATTGCCTTGGTGCTTATTTCGGGCATCCTGATTTTTTCTTTCCGGAATGTCAAAATCGGCCTCTTAAGTTTGGTGCCCAATCTTGTGCCCGCAGGCATGGCCTTTGGCCTTTGGGGATTAATGGTCGGTGAAATCGGCGTCGGCACTTCGATTGTCGCCGGAATGAGTCTGGGCATCGTTGTGGACGACACCATTCATTTTCTGAGCAAGTATCTCAGGGCGAAACGCGAAAAAAATGCCGACAGCCATGAAGCCGTGCGTTACGCCTTTCACAACGTAGGCACAGCGCTCTGGGTCACCAGCTTCGTTTTAACCGCCGGGTTTTTGGTTCTTACTTTTTCCGGCTTTGCACTGAATTCGCAAATGGGACTGCTCACCGCCATTACGATTGTCTTCGCATTACTGGCAGATTTTCTCTTGCTTCCGCCGCTTCTGATGTGGATAGAAAAGAAAGAAAAAATCGACAGATAAACACGGAAACGCAAAAATCGACATAAACACATATTTTCCCAATCATAGGAGACACATATGAATCGGCTCATCTTTTTTTTACTTTCTCTCGCCTTTCTTCCAATCGTCTCCTTTGCGCAAAGTCCGGAAGAAAAAGGACTTGAAATCGCGAAGGAAGTGAATCGTCGGGACGATGGTTTTCATGACTACAGTGCCGAACTCACCATGACCTTAAGAAACAAACAAGGAGAAGAAAGTACCCGGATCATCCGAAACAGCACCCTTGAGGTTCCGGGCGACGGAGATAAATCTCTGATTATTTTTGAAAACCCCAAAGATGTAAAAGGAACGGCTTTTCTCAGCTTTACCCATAAAGTCGAAAACGATGACCAATGGCTCTTTTTACCCGCACTTAAACGGGTAAAACGCATCAACTCATCCAATAAATCCGGTTCGTTTATGGGCAGTGAATTCGCCTACGAAGACATCACCAGTCAGGAAGTCGAAAAATTTACATATCGCTGGATAAAAGACGACCTGTTGGACGGCAAAACCGCATTTTTAGTTGAACGGGATCCCGTCGATCCCAACTCCGGCTACACCCGTCAGGAAGTTTGGTACGACCAGAAAGAGTACATCCCCTTAAAAATCGTTTTTTATGACCGCAAAAATGCACTCTTAAAAACACTGACCTACACCGACTACAAACAGTACCTCGGTCAATACTGGCGTGCAGACCGCATGGAAATGCTCAATCACCAAACGGGAAAAAGCAGCACCCTCAGCTGGAAAAACTACCAATTCAAAACAGGCTTAAGTGATCAGGATTTCAATAAAAACAGCCTCAAACGGGCACGGTAAGCTTTTACTTATGACTTGTCGAGACCCTGAAAGACAAATCCCCCTTTGCCAAAGTGGGAAAATAAAGAGCATGCGATGAACCCCACTTTGAAAAAGGGGGGCAGGGGGGATTTGTCTTGTCTTTTTCCTGTCCTCCTGCTCATTACCTTTTTCTTCCAGCCCTCCACCGTCATTGCAGCGGAATGGTCGGGCCGGTTTTCCGCAGAAGGCCGATTATTTTGGAATGATGCCATTCATCCCGGCCAGAGAGAACAACAGGCCTCTATTGTTGCCCAACCGGAATATTATCATGCCTGGGAAAAAAGCAGCTTCACCGCCGTCCCCTTTTTTCGACTCGACAGCGCCGACGCTGAGCGTACCCACCTCGATATCAGAGAGTTCTTTTTCCTTTGGTATCCGGGAGCATTTGATATGGGAATCGGTATCCGCAAAGTCTTTTGGGGCGTCACTGAATCCCAACATCTGGTCGATATCATTAACCAGACCGATCTCGTAGAGTTTCCCGACGGCGAAGAAAAACTGGGACAACCGATGATCAACCTGTCTATTTTAAGGGATTGGGGCACACTCGACTTTTTTTTGCTGCCTTATTTCCGGGAGCGAACCTTTCCTGGCCGCAAAGGACGCTTGCGTAACGCGCTTGTCATTGATCCCGATCAGGCCCGCTTTGAAAGCGGTGCGAAACAACATCGTCTTGACGCAGCGATTCGCTATGCAAAAACCCTTGGGGATTGGGATCTCGCCTTCTCGCATTTTCAAGGCACCGGTCGGGAGCCGACCTTTTTACTAGGTTCGGACGCCTCGGGCAATCCGGTTCTGATTCCCTTTTATGAACAAATCGGGCAGACAGGGCTTGAGCTTCAAGGCGTCGCAGATGCATGGCTTTGGAAACTGGAAGCCATCCATCGCAGCGGACAAGGCCAATCCTTTGAAGCCTGGACCGGCGGCTTCGAATACACCTTTACCGGCCTTTTTGAAACACAGATGGATCTGGGGGTCATTTCTGAATGGCTGCACGATACACGAGGCCATCGTGCGACAACCCCTTTTGAAGACGACCTCATGTTTGGCCTTCGTCTGGCGATCAACGACATGGCCAGTACGGAACTGCTCATTGGCATCATTCAGGATTTGGATCAGGCTTCACGGGTTTTCAGTATTGAAGGCAAGCGCCGGATCACGGATCACTGGAAGCTTGAGCTTGAAGGCAATGTTTTTATGCAGCAAACAGCCAATTCTCTTTTTTATGACCTGAGGGATGACGATTTTTTACAGCTTTCGTTATCCTATTATTTTTAATATCAACCCTCACTAAAGGAGGACACCATTCATGAGTACTGCACACGATTCAAACAACCTGTTTTCACCCATTCAAGTGGGACCCTATACCCTTAAAAATCGCATGGTCATGGCCCCGATGACCCGAGACCGCGCGGCCGCGCCGGACAATGTCCCGCAAGCCATGAATATCCTCTATTATACACAGCGCGCCTCTGCCGGCCTCATTATTACAGAGGGCTCTCAGGTCTCCCAGCAAGGCATGGGCTATCCCGTCACCCCCGGCATTCACAGTGGAGCCCAGGTAATGGGATGGCAAAAAATTACGGAGGCCGTGCACCAACAAGGCGGACGCATCTTTTTGCAGCTCTGGCATGTGGGTCGGATCTCTCACCCTTCGTACCAGCCTGAAGGCGCCTTGCCGGTTGCGCCCTCCGCGATAAAACCCGAAGGGGAGTCCTTTACCTATGAAGGCTTAAAACCCTTTGTGACTCCCCGCGCGCTCGAAACAGATGAAATTCCCGGCATCGTGGCGCAATTTTGGCAGGGGGCAAAAAACGCCCTCGCGGCAGGTTTTGACGGCGTCGAAATTCATGGCGCCAACGGCTACCTGGTGGATCAGTTTATCCGAGACCGCACAAACCATAGAACGGACGCCTACGGCGGTTCCCTTGAAAATCGGGCGCGTTTTCTGCTCGAAGTGACAGACGCTGTTGTTGGTGTGTGGGGTGAAGGCCGCGTCGGGGTCCGGCTTTCGCCTGGCGGCGGCTTTAACGACATGTCCGACTCCCAGCCGCAGACCACCTTTAATTTTATGGCCCGGCAGCTCAGTACGCGGCCCTTGGCCTATCTGCACATCGTAGAAACCCTTGAATCGGTGGCGGCTTTTGATTATTTGGCCCTGCGAAAAAGTTTCAAAGGCTTGTATATGGCCAATGCGGGCTATGATCTTAAGCGATCCCAGGAAGCCATTGCTTCGGGTAAGGCCGATTTCATTTCTTATGCCCAGCTCTTCCTCGCAAACCCTGACCTCCCCGCACGTTTTGAAAAGGGTGCGCCACTGAATACTGCCGACCCCAACACCTTTTACGGCGGAGACGAAAAAGGATACACAGACTACCCTGCCCAAGAAGACTAAAACAGGAAAAACACAAAACCGTACAAACGGCACTGCCTATACTTTTTTACTTCGGGCAGTGCCGTTTTTTATAGAGGTGCCTGCATTTTTTTAACAATCGGGTACACTTAAAGACGAGTGGAGACTCTTAAAAGACCTGTGGTTTCACCTTTTTTGAATAGTGAGCGCCCAATGCTTTGAAGATTGTCATGATCGCCATCCTCGTTGGAATCGCATTATTACCTGTATTCTCTTTTTTTCTAGTGCTGTACTACATTAAAAGAAACGAAGGGAAACAGAAAAGAAACCATCCCCCCCGAAAAAAGAATCAGTGGCATAATCCAGTCCTCCTTATTGTATTGATCCTTTCATAACCCGGCTCCGTCACATTGACTTTACACGTCTGACAGGCTTACCATTCTTTGATCAAGATTTTAGACCCATGCCAAGGCCTGCAGGACCCGTCTATTTGGCATTTCAAGCCCGTGCGCCTTTAAATTTAAGAAGTCGAGGATGGAAGAATATAAAAGCATCATCAGCATTATCGTCTTTGTGATCATCATGGGGGCCGTGTTTCTTTTTACAAATCGCAACTAAACCACACCCCGATTCAGACTCACCGCGATAGCGGGCCTTAGCACAGCGTCGATTCACCAAATGTTGTCCATTTTAATAAAAAGGAGAAAAAATGAGTCCCATTTATGATTTTAAGGTCAACGGCATCCAAGGAGACGAACTGTCCTTTTCAAAATATAAGGGCGATGTGGTTTTGTTGGTGAATGTGGCCAGTAAATGCGGGCTGACACCGCAATATGCCGGGCTTCAGAAACTTCAGGACCAATTTTCAGAGCAAGGCTTTTCTGTCATCGGATTTCCCTGTAACCAGTTTGCCGGTCAGGAACCCGGCACGGCCTCCGAGATCCAGAGTTTTTGCAAAATGACTTACCAAGTTCACTTCCCGCTCACGGCCAAAATTGAGGTGAATGGTGAAAACCGCCATCCGCTTTACGCTTATCTTGCCGGTGAAGGGGCTGCTTTCCCCGGTGACATTAGCTGGAATTTCGAAAAATTTCTCATTGGAAAAGACGGAACGGTGCTTCAGCGTTTTTCGCCCAAGACAGCACCCGAAGACAAAGCCGTCACGCAAGCCATTCAAGCGGCCCTTCAGGCCTGACGGAAGGGCATTCAGATTTGAACCACATTGTATTGGAGGTCTCACATGCACAAAAAATACTTGAAGGTTTTTTCAGTGCTCACCCTTTCTCTCCTGCTTGCGGCCTGTGCCGCACATCGCGCGCACATGACTGTGGATATCGGGAGCGTCTTGCCGGGCAGTAAAGTCGCACGAAAGGGAACACCGCTTTCGCTCATCGGCACACCCATTGCCGTAGGACAACGCATGCCATTCACGGACCTTGTCGATGCGCAGTCCATGTCCGGCGTGAATCTGGAGGACTATCGCGGCAAGGTCTTGTTATTGAGTATTGTGCCCTCTATTGATACAAAAGTGTGCGAAGCACAAACCCACTATTTGGGAGAAGAAGGCGATAAACTGCCCCAAAATGTCGTGCGGATAACAATCAGCCGAGACACGCCTTTTGCTCAAACACGTTTCGCCAAAGAAGCAAAACTCACAGACATCCAGTATATCTCGGATTACAAAGCCGGTAATTTTGGGCGATCTACAGGATTGTTGATGGATGGTCCGATGTTGCTCGCCCGCTCAGTGATTCTGGTGGATCAACAAGGCATTGTTCAGTATATCCAGGTCGTCCCCGAAATCACCCACCTGCCTGACATGGAAACAGCCTTCTCAAAAGCGGTGGATTTATCGAAAAACCAAGATGGATAAATAAATGACAACGAACTTTCATACCCATACGTTTCGATGCAAACATGCGACGGGCGACGTCATCGATTATGCAAAAGCCGCCTTTCAACAGGGAAACCTTGTGCTCGGCATTTCAGATCATGTCGCACTGCCAGACGACCGCTGGCCGGAGGTGCGCATGGCCTTTGACCAACTGGATGCATACGAAGCGGCCATTGACACCGCCCGCGAGCATTTGCCTGAAATGCAGATTTTAAAAGGTATGGAGTGCGAGTACGATACGGTTTATCACGGCTATTTTGAAGACGAACTTCTTGGTCGGCGCAAATACGATTACCTGATTGGCGCCGGGCATTACACGCCTTTAAACGGAGCATGGCTCAATTCTTTTTCCGAGCTTGGGCCACCGAAGGCTTTGGCGGCCTATGGGCGCTACCTGGCAGAAATGATGGCGACGGGCTTGTTTGCCTTCATCGCCCATCCTGACATCTTTGGATGCAGCCACGACACATGGAATGCGGATCTAGAGGCCTGCTCACGTGATATTCTTGAGGCGGCTCAAGCGACCCAAACGCCTTTGGAAATTAATGGCAATGGATTTCGTAAAATCTTTTCATCCCCTACAAATGGGCGAGAAAATCCCTATCCCTGGCGCCCATTCTGGGAAATGGCGGCGGATTACGATATTCAAGTAATCTGCAATGCGGATGCGCACCATCCTCATCAGGTAACGGCGAACATCAATCACTCCCAGGCATTGGCAAAGCGCTTAAACCTGACCGTTGTGGACTCCCTCAAATGGCCCAAATGAACCCACAACAAAAAGCACAACGGTGACCCATTTTTCATCTCTTCGAATAAAACCATAGAATCGTTTCAAGAGACAAGCGCTCTACTAAATCACTAAAACCCCTCTAAAGCTTGACATGGCGGCTTAAATTTAAGATTATGTAGGGTCTATTAAAATAAGGAGCAATCTATGTCATTTACATTTCGTCAGCCTAGTAATACAAAAAGAAAGCGTACCCACGGTTTTAGAAAAAGAATGGAAAGTGCTAATGGCCGAAAAGTACTTAACCGCAGAAGAGCCAAAGGCCGAAAACGTCTTACAGTCTAAAACCCGGCTGTATCGACTCGTTGAAAAAGCTGAAGTTTTCAGGCTTAAAAAATCGGGTCGGAAAATTTTAACACCTCAGTTTGTTTTGTTATTTCTAAACAATGATACGAACGATGGATATTATACCATTCATATCAGAAAACGCTTTGGGAGTGCTGTTGAACGCAATCGTGCAAAACGCGTCTTTCGTTCGTCCTTGCTCCAACTTAGAGAGTCAATGCGCGGTGTTAGTTTGATTATTGTCCCCAGAAGAGGGGGGAAAGGACTTTGTACGGCAGAAATGGTTCTCTTATTAGAAAAATACTTTGCCGAAACAGGCATCTCCCAACAAAAATGATGGCCTCACTTTTTACCGGAATAGTTCGTGTTTATCAGCGGTGTATCTCACCGATTCTTCCTCCGATGTGTCGTTTTTATCCAAGTTGTTCATCTTACGCCATTCAAGTGGTGGAACAGCGAGGCCTATTCTATGGCCTTTTCGCAACCTTTAAACGGCTTATTCGGTGTCACCCTTTTTGTACGGGTGGGTACGATCCGGTTAAATAATACCCCCACTTTAGATTAAGGAATTTACGCTTTTTATGGAAAAACGGCTTGTGGTTTTTATTGTCATCTCTCTCCTGATTATTTTCTTGTATCCCTTTTTTATAAGCAAGATGACAGGAGTCGTCCCAAATACCCCTATTTCGCCGCCACAAGAAGCTGCAAAACAAACGCCCGATGCCCTACCTCTTTCTCCACAAACCACAATAACAGATCAGAAAACACCCCTTGTGACAGAAAACACCAGCACACAACAACTCGCGCCGCCTGAACCGGGAGAGCCTGAGGTTTTAAAGATCATTGAAAGTGACCTATTTCAAATTACACTTTCTAATCGAGGGGGCGTTATCAAAAAATGGGCACTCAAGCAATATACAGAACCAAATCCGGAAAGCGGCCTAGAAGAGGCCATCGAACTTGTACCCCCAAATACAACACAATTTCCGCTCGCCTTAAACTTGCCCGATGAATCAAACCGAATCTACGAATTCGACAATGCGACACTTCACCTAAATAAAAGTACTCCCAAGGGAACAGTCGTGATGCGGTCTGTCGGCCCCGATGGGACAACCATTACAAAAGAACTTCAGTTCACCAATGAAACCTATCTCGTCGAACTCGCCGTTTCAACAGAGGGCTTTGACCAGGCCTATGATCTTTCACTCGGTTTAAATTTTGGCATTCACGACTGGGGCGAGCAAATCGGACGAAATGCCGGTTCTGTCAGTTTAATTGACAATGAAGTCCTTAGGGATATTCCTAAAAAAATGGAAACGCCCACGGTGACCTATTCAGGAAAGACAAAGTGGTTTGGCCTGGAAGACAAATACTTTATTAGCGCATTGATTCCACGTGATGAAAAAGGCATCGGCCCCGTCGTCATACAGACCGATGGAGAACAAAAAATTTCAGCCCGAATTCGACTTGAACAAGCCAATGGCATGCACACACATCGCTTCTCAATGTATGTCGGACCAAAGGAATATGACCGGCTCAATGCGCTGAAGGTCAATCTGGATGAAAGCATTGATTTTGGCTGGTTTATCTTTGGGAGTTTGCTGCCGGTTCGTATGATTGCCAAACCTATTTTTTATCTGCTTCGTTTTTTCTACTCATTCACACAGAATTATGGCATCTCGATCATCATGATCACCGTCCTGATTAAAGCCATATTTTTCCCGATTACACAAAAAAGCATGAAGTCGATGAAATCCATGTCTTCGATTCAACCCAAGATTGCCGCCATACGGAAACAGTGGGCCAAAGACAAAGAAAAACTCAATGCAGAGCTGATGAAGCTTTATAAAACGGAAAAAGTGAATCCATTGGGAGGCTGCCTCCCAATCTTTGTGCAAATTCCTGTTTTTATATCGCTTTATAACATCCTCTACACAACAATAGAACTAAGACACGCACCTTTTTTCCTGTGGGTCACCGACCTTTCCGCTAAGGACCCCTACTATGTGCTCCCCATTATCATGGGTGGAACCATGTTTTTACAGCAATATACGGCACCCACGACAATGGATGCTATGCAATCGAAAATCATGATGTTTCTGCCTGCGGTCTATACCTTTTTCTTTCTGAATTTCCCTTCTGGGCTTGTGCTCTACTGGCTTGTAAATAATACGCTCACGATCATACAGCAATACATGACGAACAAAGACGACCCAAAGACACCGACTCCTGCTTTAAATTAATTCATTTAAGAGAATACAATGTTACGGCCAAATGATGACCATGACACAATTTGCGCCATCGCTACTCCACAAGGGGAAGGCGGAATCGGCATTGTTCGCATTAGTGGTAAAGAGGCCCGAAAAATTGTTCAGCCGCTTTATCGAGGCAAAACACAGTGGGGATCAATAAAATCTCATGTCGTTCATTTAGGAGAAGTCATTGATCCCTTAAATAACCACGTAATTGATGAAGCCCTTTTTTTACCGATGTTTGCCCCTAATTCTTACACCGGCGAAGACCTTATTGAAATTCAGGCGCATGGCAATCCCTTTTTACTTCAAAAAATTGTTTCCGCTCTGCTTTCTCAGGGGGCTCGACTTGCCACCCCTGGAGAATTCACCCGGCGTGCTTTTCTTTCCGGCCGAATGGACTTAACCCAGGCCGAAGCCGTCATGGACATCATTTCTGCAAAATCAGACACACAACATCAATTGGCCTTAAGTCAACTTAGAGGGCACCTTTCACAAAAAATATCAGACTTAAAAAAAAGACTCGTTTCCATTATCGCCCAGATTGAATCCTCAATCGATTTTTCGGATCAAGACATCCCTACAATTTCAAACACTGAAATTATACAACGCATTCAATTCGTTATTGACTCAATAAAAAATCTGCTTTCTCGTTATTCCCTGGGCAGACAAATGCGAGAAGGCTTCACAGTCGCCATTGTCGGACGACCCAATGTCGGAAAATCAAGTTTAATGAACTACTTTCTCCAGGAAGACCGGGCCATTGTCACACCCATCGCAGGAACGACGAGGGATCTCCTTCAGGAACCCATTAACCTGGACGGACTTTCGATAAAACTGATCGATACCGCAGGCTATCGGGAGACGGATCACCCCATAGAGCAAGAGGGCGTCCGTAGAGCGGAGCTGGCCCAGCAGCAAGCAGATATCATCCTTTGGATGGTTGATGCCAGCCAGGAACCAACCTCGGAAGACCTGTGCCTCTCTCAGCGGCTTTTTCACAAAAAAACCATCCTCCTCCTTAATAAAATAGATCTTCCGCATCGTATGGACAAAACATATATTTCTGATAAATATCCCAAATACAAATACTTATGCATTTCGGTCAAATCAGAAGAAGGACTCGATGAATTACAAAGCATGCTCAAATCTGCCCTTTTAAAAAACCCAGAAAAAGAGCAGCCCCTGATCGCCTTGCTCCGCCACAGAGACGCCTTGCTCTCCGCAGAAAAATCGCTTCAAACCGCCTTAGCCTCTATTCACGCGGGGACCTCATGGGAATTCCCCGCCATTGACTTAAGAGAGGCCATTGATTCCCTTGGGCTCATTACAGGAGAAACCACATTGGATGACATTCTAGATCAAGTGTTCGGTCAGTTTTGTATCGGAAAATAAGGATATCATGTGATGTTCCACGTGGAACATCACATGATATCCTTATTTTCCTGTATTAAGCATTTTAATAATAAAAGGTCCCTAACCATGAAAAAACCAGATTTTGAAGTGATAGTTGTCGGAGCAGGGCATGCCGGGTGTGAAGCGGCTCTCGCCGCCGCAAGAATGGGAGCAAAGACGCTCATCATTACACTAAAAAAAGAAAACATCGGGCAAATGTCCTGCAATCCAGCCATCGGGGGAATCGCAAAAGGCCATTTGGTTCGTGAAATTGATGCCCTCGGCGGAGAAATGGGCCACGTCATAGATCGTGCCGGCATACAATTTAGAATGCTCAACCAACGAAAAGGACCCGCCGTTCAGGCGCTTCGAGCCCAAGCAGATCGCGATATTTACAAAAAAGTCATGACTAAAACACTTCTCACCACAAACAACCTGACCTTTCAAGAAGGCATGGTCGACCAATTTATCGTAGAATCTGGGCAAATAAAAGGAATTGTCCTCTCAGACGAGACAAAAATATTCGCCCGGGCAGTTATTCTTACGACAGGGACCTTTCTTCAAGGACTCATCCACATCGGACTCGAACAATTCCCGGCTGGGCGGATAGGAGAAGCACGCGCAGACAAGACATCCAATAGCCTAATAGACAAAGGCTTTACCCTCGGACGCCTCAAAACGGGCACTCCGCCAAGGATTGATGGAAAAACAATCGACTATTCCGGGTTAGAAATACAACACGGAGACACGCCACCACCCCATTTTTCATATGCGACAGAAAACCATCAAGTCGATCAACTCCCTTGTCACCTCACATATACCAATGAAAAAACACATGAAATTATCGAAGCACATCTTGGAGAATCTCCTCTATATTCTGGCGTCATTACAGGAACCGGACCTCGGTACTGCCCATCCATCGAAGACAAAATCGTCAAATTTTCTTCTCATCCGAGACATCAGATTTTTTTAGAACCGGAAGGCCGAAACACCACCGTCATTTATCCAAACGGAATTTCCACTTCGCTGCCAGAAAAGGTCCAGCTAGAATTCATTCGAACAATCCCAGGACTTGAACAGGCCACAATATTACGACCCGGATATGCAATTGAATATGATTACATCCCCCCGACCCAACTACACGCCACACTTGAGACCAAACGCGTAGCAGGCCTTTATCACGCCGGACAAATCAATGGCACCTCGGGTTATGAAGAAGCTGCCGCTCAAGGACTTATGGCGGGTATTAATGCGGTTCAGAAACTCCGGGAAGCCCCCCCTTTTATATTGGATCGATCAGAAGCCTATATCGGCGTATTAATCGACGACTTGATTACAATGGGAACTGAAGAACCCTATCGCATGTTTACCTCAAGGGCCGAATATCGCCTTTTGCTTCGACACGGGAGTGCAGATTTGCGATTAATGGAAAAAGGCCACCAGCTTGGACTCGTACCTGAACCACTTTATGCGAAATTAATGCAAAAAAAAGGAAAAATAAACAAGGGGAAACAATGGTTTGAAGAGACCCGATTGGGTAAATTGCCAGACGCTGTTGCGCAATTCAACGCAGCTGGCATTTCGGGTGATATCAATGGGACAACGCTAAAACAACTCATGAAACGCCCGGGAATAGATTTCAATTGGTTTCTCCCTTGGTTTCCCATTGAGACAGAACAAGACCCTTCCATTGCGGAAGAACTTGAATTTCAAATGAAATACGAAGGATACATACAGCGAGAACTCGGTCACGTTACCCGATTTAAGGAAAATGAAGCAAAAAAGATTCCTGAACAATTTGATTATACTGCGATTCCCGGCTTATCAAAGGAAGTGCTCGAAAAATTATCACACATCAGGCCACATTCCTTGGGACAGGCCGCCCGAATTTCCGGAATTACGCCAGCAGCCATTTCAATCCTCATGATCGCCCTCGACAAAAGACGGAGACAAAAGGCCACAGGCCGACCTGCCCCAATAAAAAAACTCGATCAAACAGGATAATCCCTCAGAATGAAGGACGCAGCAATACGGGAACTTTTCGCACAGGGAGGCACAAAACTAGGACTGGACTTCAGCTCATTTCAAATTGAACAATTCGTGACCTATCTTTCTGAGCTCGTCTTGTGGAATAAGAAGATCAACCTGACCGGCATAAAAGAACCCCGTGAAATCATCATCAAAAACTTTCTAGATTCACTGACGCCTTTGCCTTATCTGAAACAAACACCACAATCAAGTTGGATCGATATCGGCACTGGCGCAGGATTTCCGGGACTTGCCCTTAAAATCGCCAATCCAACACTTCACTTTACTTTGGTCGAGCCTGTTCAAAAAAAAACAGCCTTTTTACACCACATCACCGGATTACTCGACCTACAAAACGTCACCGTCATCAACGAACTGATTGAAAACATGACAAATTATCCGCAACAAAAAGCAGACCTACTGCTCACGCGTGCACTTTCCGTAAAAATTGTACTCTCCCAAGCCAAAGATCTGCTGCGCAGCGAAGGACAGATTCTTTTCTATCAATCCCGCTATGAAAACAAACTTTGGGACCAGCTCATTTTAGAATATTCAGGCCTCAAAATAGACCAAATCATCCCAGTCAAGCTGCCCTTCAGTCAAGATCCGCGTGTATTGATTTTGCTGCGAAAGGCGTAAAGTGGATGCTTTTTTATACCTAAAATGTATTTTGATCGAACAAACCCTGCATTTCCTTGACACCCCTACCTATGAGTTCTATAATTTATCGTTTTTGGATTTGATGAAATGAGGTTATGACTAACATATTGTTTTTTAAAGCAACTCTGCTCTTTTATTTCCTGGGGACCGCGCTCTTTATGCTCAACCTCTGGGACAATCGAAAAGAGCAGCCAGAAACAAGACAGACTCCCTGGCCTCAAAAATTTGCAATCGTCGCCACTGCAGCCGGTTTTCTCTGCCACACCGTCGCTTTGGGAATACGTCTTAAAGAAGGAGGTTATGTCCCCCTCACAAACCTCCAGGAAACCGTCTCCTTTTTTTCATGGGCAATGGTCATTGCTTTCTTTTGGGTCGAGATTAAATATCAGCTTTATATTCTCGGATCGTTTATTCTACCACTGGCCTTCCTCTCACTCATCTCCGTGGCCGCACTACATAACGAAGCCGCCCCGCTAAACCCGACACTCATTAACGCCTGGTTTGGTATACACACCATACTCTCTGTGCTCGGCATTGTGGCTTTTTCAATCGCATTTATCGCAGGCATCATCTACCTCATTCAAGACCGCTTTTTAAAATCAAAGCAGCTGACCACGCTCTACTCGCGTCTGCCCTCACTCGATATGCTCGATCAGTGGAACCGTCAGGCCATCCTCTTTGGTTTCCCGCTTTTGACCTTGGGCATTATTTCAGGGGCCTTATGGTCACAGTATACAATGGGGACCCTTTGGGGAAAAAACAATTCAAAACAGGCCTTATCCCTGGGCATTTGGTTCTTTTATCTTTTGGTCCTTCATGGGCGGATCAATATCGGATGGCGGGCTAAAAAAGCGGCCCGCTTGGCCATTATCGGATTTATCGGGGTGATTTTTATTTTTGTCACACTCGCGTGATGGATTTTTGAAATGAATATCGTCATTGTTGGCCTAAACCATAGAACCGCTTCTGTTGACATTCGGGAACGACTCTCCATTTCCGACTCGAACATGGGCGACGCCCTTTACAGACTCACCTCCGACCCCATTATCGATGAAGGCCTTATTCTGTCCACTTGCAACCGGGTTGAAGTGTGTGCCGTCGTCAAAGACACTCATCTCGGATTTGAAGTCATTAAAAATTTTCTGGCCACCTCAAACCCATCTCTTACGCTTGAAGCCATCACACCCAGCCTTTATATCTACTCTTCCTCAAAGGCAATCGAACATCTCTTTCGTGTCGCGTCGAGTCTCGATTCAATGATTGTCGGAGAGCCTCAAATTCTGGGACAACTCAAAGACGCATTTGATCACGCCATTTTGCACAAAACAACGGGCATCATCCTAAATAAAGCCTTCAAAAAAGCCATCTCCGTTGCAAAACGGGTAAGAACGGAGACAAAAATTGCAGAAAGCGCCGTCTCAATCAGTTTTGCCGCCGTCGAACTGGCCAAGAAAATCTTCGGGAAATTAAACGAAAAATCCGTACTTTTAATCGGCGCGGGTGAAATGGCCGAACTCGCCGCACGCCACTTCGTCGGCAACGGGGTCGAATCCATTGCCATCGCCAATCGCAGTTATGAACGCGCCGTGGCCCTGGCAAAAACCTTTAACGGAGAACCCATTAAATTTGACGATTTTGAATCTGAAATGGTGAAATCCGATATCATCCTCTGCTCTGCAGGTGCGCCCCACTATCTCATCACACCCGAAGCCGTCAAAAAAATCATCGCACTCCGGCAAAATCGCCCCATCTTTTTTATCGATATCTCCGTCCCTCGCAATATTGATCCAAAAATCAATGACCTCGACAACGTCTTTCTATACGATATTGATGACCTTCAGCACTCGGTCGAGACCAATATCGAATCGCGAAAAAAAGAAGCCTTCAAAGCCGAAGAAATCATTACCGAAGAAATCATCTCCTTTGTAAAATGGTTTAAATCGCTAGACGCAGTTCCCATGATCGTCGCTTTGAAAGGGCGGGCAGAAAGCATTCGCCAGGCCGAGATGGAAAAAATGATCAATAAATTAGGCGACCTCACTGATGTACAAAAACAAGCCCTCGAAAGCCTCACCGCATCCATTGTCAATAAATTACTGCACAGCCCCCTCACCGTCCTCAAAAAAGAGGTGTATTCCACCAACGGCAACATGATACTGGAGACCACGCGTAAACTCTTCGACCTTGAAGCCTTACTCGACACGCCAGAAACGGAGAAGAAAAAAACGTGAACGACAAGACACAAGCCCCCTCTCTCCTGCAGAGCCTTTTGACCCTATTCTTCCTGATCGTCTTTTCTGGATGTGATTTTGATCAAATCAAGCCCGTCAGTCCCGCTCCGGAGAAAAAAATCCAGAAACCCATCGCGCCGAAGCCAGCCAAAACCCGCGTTCCCCGGCCAAAAGCCAAGGCGGCCTCATCTGTAGAATATGGACTCATCGGAAGTTTCAGTACCGGCGAAAACAGCTATGTCCGTTCCATCTTTTCCGATGACGATGCCATTTGGGTCGGCACCACAGAAGGCATTATTCAAGTCGCCACACGCACCGGAGATCCGCTTAAAACCTACTCCATGCAAGATGGACTCCTAAGCCCCTATATTTTCACCATTAACAAAGGTCCCAAGGGGCAATACTGGTTTGGCACCAACAATGGCGGATTAAGCCTCTTTGATGGAAAACAATGGAAGACCTACCTGCCTTCGGACGGATTGGCCGATTTCTGGGTCTATGGCGTTGACTTTGCCAAAGACGGCACCGCATGGATCGCCACATGGAACGGCGTCAGCCACTTTGATGGAAAAACCTTTAAAAACTACAACACAACAGACGGCCTCGCCGACCGATGGGTCTACGCCCTCGCCGTCGATCCACAAGGCGACCTCTGGTTTGGCACAGAAGGTGGTGTCAGCCGTCTCGACACCCAGGGCCGATGGAAAACCTGGAAACACAAAGACGGGCTTGGCGCGCCCAATCGTCTCGGCCTCTCAAAAAGTAACAACACCGGATTCGGAACCCAGGTCAATCCGGAAAAAAAGGACGATTACGAGCACAAACACAATCTCTCGGTCCTCGACCCTGGCGGGAACGAAACCTATAATCAAAACTACGTTTTTTCCATGGCCATTGACCGGGCGGGACACAAGTGGTTTGGCACCTGGGGCGGCGGCGTCAGCCGTTTTGACGGCAGCACCTGGAAAAATTTCACCACCGAAGACGGACTAGCCGGAAATATCGTCTACGATGTCACCGTAGACCCCTTCGACGGTGCCCTTTGGTTTGGCACAAATCATGGCGTCTCCCAATTTGACGGAAAACGCTGGATGAGCCTCACCTTAAAAGACGGGCTCGCAAATGAGAATGTCTATGCCGTCGCGATTGACCGGCATCGACGTATCTGGCTCGGTGAAAAAGGCGGCGTGGATGTGTGGGCCCCTCAAAAAAAATAGCCCACACACACAAACGAAACATAGAGACCTCAGACAATTACAATAAGGAAAATCAGTGGATAAAAAATCTATTCGTATCGGAAGTCGCGGCAGCAAACTGGCCCTCTGGCAGGCAGAGTGGGTTCAAAGCCAATTACAATCCAAAGGCATTCTCGTTGAGATTCACATTATTAAAACAAAAGGCGATAAAATTCTGGATGTCCCCTTGGCCAAAGTCGGCGGCAAAGGGCTCTTTGTTAAAGAAATCGAAGATGCTCTGCTGGAAAAACAGATCGACCTCGCCGTCCACAGCATGAAAGACATGCCCGGCGCAATGCCCAAAGGGTTGCAAATCGGAGCCATCCCCAAACGGGAAGATTCGCGCGACGCCCTCATCGCAAAAGACAGCCTCTCCCTTGATTCACTGCCTGCCGGGGCGACGGTCGGCACCAGCTCACTTCGGCGGCAGGCCCAGCTGTTGGCCCTGCGCCCCGACCTCAATATCGTTTCATTACGCGGCAACCTCGACACACGGCTTCGTAAACTGAGCGAAGGCGATTTTGATGCCATCCTGCTGGCCGCCGCAGGCCTGCATCGGCTGGGCTGGGGAGAAGAAATTACCGAAACCCTTTCCCCAAAACGCTTTCTTCCTGCCATCGCCCAGGGCGCACTCTGCATTCAAACTCGTGAAAACGACGCCGAAATCAACGGCCTCATCCAATTTTTAAATCACCCGGAAACCGCCACAGCAGTGACCGCAGAACGTGCATTGCTCGCGCGTCTTGAGGGCGGCTGCCAGGTTCCCATCGGGGGCCATGCCACCTTATCAGGAGATCAAATCACTTTGGAAGGATTGGTGGCGAGCCTTGATGGAAAAGAAATCATCCGGGAAACCCAACGCGCACCACGCGCAGAGGCCGCATCATTAGGGATCGCCGTTGCTGAAGCCCTGCTCAAAAAAGGCGCTGCAAAAATCCTGGATGCGGTGTATTCCAAAGAATAAATCCGGGTTAAGCCCGCGTACACACCCAAATCGACCAAGGGGCTTTTCACACTGCTTATGTTTTGTTTGAGTACATGCGTATAAATTTCCGTCGTACTCACATCCGCATGCCCCAAAAGTTCCTGCAAAACCCGAATATTTACGCCAGACTCCAAGACATGCGTCGCAAAAGAATGCCGCAAGGTATGACACGAAGCGCGCTTCACAATCCCTGCTTTCTCACGCGCAAGGCTTACCGCTTTTTGAAGCCCCGTTTCATTGCTGTGATGCCGCCGTATTTTTCCGCTCCTCGGATCCTTCGATCTGCTTTTGGAAGGAAAGACATACTGCCACCCCCACGCTTTGGCCGCCCCGGTCAACTTACGCGCCAGTGCAGTTGGAAGGTAAACCTCGCCAAAGCCTTCACCCAGATCAAATTGATGCAGGATCTGAACCCGATTGAGATGATTTTTTAAAGGCAGATGCATCATCTCCGGAAGCAAGGTGACCCGGTCCTTATTGCCCTTTCCGTCACGTACGATCAGCAATCCATTCTCAAAATCAAGATCCTGAACCCGAAGCCGCACCACCTCCATCAGCCTCAGTCCGCTCCCGTAAAGCAGCTTCGCCATGAGTTGGTGTGTGCCTTCGATCTGTCGGATGAGCCTCGCAACCTCATCCGGGCTTAAAACCACCGGGAGCCGTTTCGACTTTTTTGCCCGAATCGGTGCCAACTTTTCATCCATTGGCAATTGGAGCACTTCTCAATACAAAAATAAAACCGCATTCATGGCCTGCCGCTGGGTTGCGGCGGCCACATTGCGATTGATCGCAAGATGACTGAGAAAGCGTTCGATTTCATCTTTTCCCATCTCTTTCGGGTGCCGCGTGTCATTGAACTTAATAAACTTGATAATCCATTGCACGTATGTTTTTTCTGTTCGAATGGAATAGTGATGATAGCGGAGCACTTCACGAACTTGATCAATTAATCGTGTTGATTTGGGGAGAAATTTTTCTTTGATTTTTGCCCGGACATATGGCACGGTATCACGGTACGCGTTACGTTCGATGCTGAATCCGAAAATCCTGTAGAGCAACAACGTCAAGGATGGCAGGCCATTCTGAACAATTTTGCCAAGCACGTAGAAGCGCGTGAGTGAATATGTCGTATCAGCAAAAGCAACTAACATGGCGTTCGAGAGGGACGCGCCAAAAAACCGGCGCGTCCCTCAACTTTACGTTAGGCTTTTTTCAAAAAATTGGAGGGCCATCTCATTAAAAAATATAATCTTCGTGTAATTGCAGTTTTATTTTTCTTTACGTTTTATGGTTGCGCGACACCTACGCTTTGGAAAGCCACTGATCCAAATAAATATGTTGAAGTTTCAGCTGATTATATTTCTGAGGAACACCTAACCTCAAAGGGCATAACGTACCATAGAGATGATAAGCGCGGTGTCTATTATATCGAAAAAGACAATTTGGCAAAACTGAAAGATTACACAGTTAGAGTATTTGCAACACCGGTCAGTGTCATGCTAGATGCAACCTTGTCGATTCTTGTCGTAGGTACCCTTGGTGTACTATGGATTATTGATAGTGACCTAGATAACGAGAAGAAAGAACGACAGCAAAAACGAGATAAATGTTCATTTGATCCAGATTGTCCATATGACAAAAATGGCTTGTACCGATACTAAGTTTTGTGACTTTTGGGTTTGAAAAAATAGAAAGAAATTGTTCTGTATCAGACTATAAATTTGAGCTCAGTTTTTAGAACGGTGCAACCTGTCGCTCAACCCGACCAGTGTCTGCTTTCCGATTTTAGGCCAACCAAACGGAATTTAATCCAGTTTGATATCCACAAGGGCATAAGGGTCGATTTTTGCGTTGTTGATCCGCATGCCCCAATGCAGATGAGGGCCGGTGACACGGCCTGACATGCCAACCCGTCCGATTTGATCACCGGCTTTCACCTTTTCTCCCAGTACAACATCGACGCCTGAGAGATGAAAATACATACTAAAAAGCCCAAAACCATGATCAATCACTACTGATCGGCCATTAAAAAAAAAGTCATCGACCAGTACCACTTTTCCGTGGTTGGGCGCGATAATGGGTGTGCCCGTCGGTGCCGAGATATCTTCTCCGGTGTGAGAACGCCTGGCTTGGCCGTTAATCAGACGGCGGCGGCCGAAGGTGCCCTGCCGTTTTCCTGTCACCGGGGCGATAAATGCGCCCTCCCACAATTTTTCCGGGACGCTTTCAGCAAAAGCCATTTTCATCAGACCGGCTTCCCGGTTTACACGGGTCAAGGTGGGAGGATCCAGATCGACCTTTTGTTTGGGGAGCGTCAGTTCCTGTAAACCAAACTTCTGCGCCTGGACTTCGATCAAAACCTCTTTTTGAACGGTTTTGCCAGGAACGGCCCAGGTCGCCAATAAAGGAAGGACCCCGACCGGCTGATCCATATCAATCCCGACAAGCGCAAAAAATGCCCCTTGTCCCATTTTAAAAAAGGGAATGGCCTGCCCTTTAAACCGACCTGTGACTGATGCCACACCCTCTCCCGGATGAAGCTCAATCCGGCCCAAAGCCCCCTGCTTGACTTGAATGGTGTCCGCAGCCTGAACTGAAGTGGATAAAAAGATAAACAATAAAAAAAGACTGCCCAAAAATAAGACCTTATTGTTGTACATTTGCCGCCGCAATCAATTCATTCACACGTTGATTTTCCGAAGAAAAAGGATCCATACACAAGATCGTCTCTTCCCAATATCCATTGAGTTTCAGATAAGTCCAATCCACAGTATACGATCTGTTTTTGGCTTTTGCAAAACGGATAAAATCCCCACGGGTCTTGGCCCGTGTCGACTGAGGCGGCATTTCGATTGCCCGTTGAATATCCTCTTCGGTGGCAACGCATTCAATCAAGCCGCTTCGATTCAACAAATAATAAAGTCCACGATCCTGATTGATGTCATGATACTGTAAATCCATCATGGCCACACGAGAATCATCCAGACCACAGCCTTTTTTATCCATATACGACTCAATCAAGGATTTTTTGGCGATCCAGTCGATCTCGCGATCCAGACGGGCTGGATCTTCCGACAACTCATCCAATACAAATTCCCAACGATCAACAATATCACGGCTGACCGGATCATCCTCAACAAAAGAAAGATATTCTTTGGCCTTTTCAAGGTAGACCCGCTGGATTTCAATCGCAGAGAGCTCTTTCCCTTTTTCTAGTCGAACCCGCTTTTTCAGGGTCGTATCCCGGGAAATTTCACGCATCGCTTTCACAGGATCATCCAACTCCAGTCCATCGATAAAAAATTTGTCTTCAATCATCGCCAGGATAATCGCCGTCGTGCCGACTTTCAAATAGGTCGCATATTCCGACATATTTGAATCCCCGACAATAATATGGAGACGGCGGTATTTTTCGGCATCCGCATGCGGCTCATCCCGCGTGTTAATAATACTTCGGGAAGATGTGGTTGAAGAGGAGGTTTTTTCATGAATATGCTGGGAGCGTTGAGAAATAAAATAATGACTCTTTCCCCCGATTTTGAGAACCTTGCCCGCACCCGTATAAATCTGCCGGGAGACAAAAAAGGGGATCAATTGTTCAGTGACTTTCCAGAAATCGATATCGCGCCGCATGAGATAATTTTCGTGGCAGCCATAGGTGTTCCCCATCGAATCAGTATTGTTTTTATAAATGTAGATGTCGCCTGAGAGGCCTTCCTCCTGAAGTCTTTTCTGCGCAATCGGCAGGCATCGCTCCAAAAGACGTTCACCCGCCTTGTCATGCACAACGGCATCAAAAACCTGATCACATTCGGGCGTCGCATATTCAGGATGGCAACCCGTATCCTGGTAGAAACGGGCCCCATTGGTGAGAAAGGCATTTGAAGGCCAGCTGTTGGGAATCAGACCTTCAAAAACATAACCGAGGATTTTTTCCATAGGAAGATATACCTTCCCATGCGGTGTAAAAATGAGTCCGTATTCCGTTTCGAGACCAAAGATTCTGTTTTTCATCGGTCACCCCTTCTCGTCTCGATCAGGAAATTATGCTTTTGTATACGTCGCAAGCTCGCGAGGGCTGAGTCTTCTAAACTGCCGTCCTTCCTGGCTTCGATCTAAAACCGCAACTTCAAATGTCTGCGGATCTGTTTTTTGCTCACTGCCCGTATCCAGGGCTTCGCGACAAATCTTGATCGCCCCTTTTAAAGTCGTGAGTGCGTAATGCGATCTTAAGGCTTCGGTCAATTCTTCCGATTTTCCGCCGACCACGCTGAAGGATTTTTCATCATGAATACTGCCGTCAAATTGGATACGATAGATGGCATTTTCTTCGGTGCTGGCACCAACTTCGACAACGAGAATTTCGATCTCCAGGGGTTTCATTTCCTGACTAAACACAGTACCAATCGTCTGAGAATAGGCATTCGCGAGCGAGCGAGACGTGACATCCTCCCGGCTATAAACATAGCCGGTCATGTCTGCGTGGCGGATACCGGCTTTGCGAAGATTTTCAAATTCACTGTATTTTCCTGCCCCGGCAAAAGCGATTTTGTCATAAATTTCAGAGATCTTGTTTAAGGAACTCGGGTTGTCTGCAAAAAGAAGAATGCCTGATTTGTATTCCATCGCAATTGTCGAGCGACCTCGGGAAATCCCCTTTCGGGCATACTCCGCCTTGTCCTGCATCATTTGTTCGGGTGAGACGTAAAAAGGCATACCCATAAGGTTTATCTTCCTCCTAATTGAGAAATCATCTCTTCATAGACTGCCCTCACTGCATCGTCAGGCACATCTCTAACCCCTTTTTCATCAATGACTTTGACATTTGGAAAAATACCACGAAGCATGTCCGGCCCACCCGTCGCGACGTCAGCCTCAGCTGCGTCATAGATTGCTTCTAAAGCAACACGTGTCGCCTCTTCACTGGACATATCGGGTTTAAATAGTCGCTTTATTGTCCCTTTGGCGTCTCGCCCCCCTGATCCGGTGGCATAATATGCACGTTCTTCGTATCGACCGCCGGCAATATCATATTTAAAAATTCGGCCCGTTTTTCGCTTCAGGTCATAGCCTGCATAAATTGGAACGACCACCAAGCCTTGCATGGCCATCGGTAAATTGGCCTTGATCATTTGCGCCAGTTTATTCGCTTTCCCCTCCATAGAGAGCAGAATTCCCTCCAGTTTTTCATAGTGTTCCAATTCCACCTGAAAAAGACGGGTCAATTCGATACAAGGCCCTGCAGCGCCAGAAATGGCGATGGCCGACGTTTCGTCGGTTTTATAAACCTTTTCGATACGGCGCTCTGAAATCGTATAGCCCTCAGTCGCTCGTCGATCTCCGCAGATGACCACACCGTCCCGATACCGTAAGGCGAGAATGGTCGTGCCGTGAGGAACAGAATCCAGTAAGGACTGATTTTCGGCTGATGCCCCTCCCATACTCAGACGGCTTAACAAGAAATCAGGATGTTGGGAGGTCAATAAGTCATGGAAACTGGAGCCGGGATCATTCAACTGCAATGGGGCCACTACTCTCCTCCCTTCTGCACATAATTCTTAACAAATTCTTCTGCATTTTCTTCAAGAACATCATCGATTTCGTCCATCACCTTATCCAGATCTTCTTTTATTTTCTTACCCTTTTCAACAACTTCAGGATTGGCCTCGACAGAGGCCTCTTCTTTACTTTCTTGTTTTTCTTCTGTTTTTTTATCTTGTTTCTTCATGCCAAGTTACCTCATGACGCAATTAAATGAACCAATGCTTCTGCAGAACTCGCTTCTTCTAACAATGCTCCCACTAAAACTTCTGTCCCTTTCCACGGGTCCATCAACGGTACTTTTTTAATCGTATCACCACCCACATCAAATAAAACAGAGGTCCAGCTTGCAGCGTAAATTTCCTTTGCAAATTTTTTAAGACAGGTCCCTCTAAAATAAGCACGCGTGTCAGAGGGTGGATCTTCCTGGGCTTTCCGCAACAATTCAGGGGAAACCAGTTTTTCGACAAAGCCGCCGCGTTCCAATGAAAAAAAGAGCCCTTTTTTCCGATCGATATTATGATACTGCAAATCCATCAATGCAATACGCGAATCCTCCCAATCACAGCCTTTTCTTTCAATAAAAGAGTCAATCAGCGTCTTTTTAATCACCCAATCCACCTCGCGAGACAACTGCATCGGGTCTTCTTCCAACTTGTCGAGCACATCCCGCCACCGCTTTAAAATATCAATCGTGACCGGGTCTTCGTCTTTTTCAAAATGAGTTTCGGCGACAGCTAAATACGCCCGTTGAATTTCGATCGCTGTCGCCTTCCTCCCCTTTAGGAGTGGGATTGTTTTTTTCAAGGTCAAGTCGCGGGAAACCGCTTTGATACTTTTGACCGGATCTTCAAGAGCCACACCCTTGACTTCACAACCCGCTTCAAGCATGGCCAAAACCAGGGATAACGTCCCCACTTTTAAAAAAGTGGACACCTCGGACATATTCGTATCCCCGACAATCACATGAAGCCGCCGATACAGGTCACGATCCGCATGCGGTTCATCTCGTGTATTAATGATCGGACGTTTGACCATCGTATTTAAATCCACAAGGGTCTCAAAAAAGTCGGAACGCTGAGAAATCTGATACGCGGCCGGATCCGTTTTATTTTCGTAACCAACCTTACCCGAACCCGCATAAATCTGTCGTGTGACCAGGAATGGGGTTAATTGACTGACAATCTTTTCAAAAGAGAGCTTGCGAGATACAAGGAAATTCTCGTGATATCCGTAACTGTTCCCTTTGCCGTCCGAATTATTTTTATAGACCGACAGCGCCACAGTTCCCCCTTTAAGGGAGCGGGTCATTTCAAGCGCATCCTCAATCATGCGCTCTCCCGCTTTTTCGTACACAAGGAGATCCAGGGCATTCACACACTCCGGCGTTGAATATTCGGGATGTGCGCCATCGACGTAAAGACGTCCACCATTGGGTAACAACTTGTTTAAAAGACGGTTGTAGTCCGGGCCGGGTCGTTCCCGCTCTCCATCCGCTTCATACCCCCGTGCATCTAGCAAGGGATTTTCATTTTCATAATTCCAAAGAATAGAGGTCGAAGGCAAGGAAGGGTAACTGTTGACGAGAAAAATAGAATTTGAAACGGGATCGGAGGACGCAGGATTTTTTGCAGCAATTCCAAATTCCGTCTCTGTTCCGAGGATCTTTTTCATTGCGGTGAGGCCTCCCCTCCTAGTGCATGTGGAATTTCGCGCTTTTACAAATAATGACCCGTCGCGACAGTCTCTACTTCGTGAGAGTCTGCGGCCATGCCTGCCATTGTCCGGATATGGACAATTTTTTCGGTGTTGCGCCCCGCGATTTTTGCCCAGTCATCCGGGTTGGTTGTATTGGGCAGATCTTCATTTTCCTTAAATTCATCTTGAATCGCGGAGATGAGATCCTCGCTTTTCAATCCCTTCACCCCGGTTTCCAAAAAACGCTTAATCGCATATTTTTTGGCACGCGAGACAATGCCTTCGATCATCGCACCACTTGAGAAATCTTTAAAATAAAAGGTCTCTTTTTCGCCATTGGCATAGGTCACTTCGAGAAACTGTTTATCTTCCGCAACCGAATACATTTCCTCGACAGCCGAATGAATCAGCTTTTCAACAATAGAGTCCTCTTTTTTATTCACCCCTTTGATCTCCTCCGGGTGAAAAGGTAAATCTGCGGTCAAATATTTACGGAATATCGATGTCGCCGCCTCTTTATCCGGTCGCTCGATTTTAATCTTGATATCAAGGCGTCCGGCCCTCAAAATGGCCGGGTCCAGCAAATCCTGCCGGTTCGTCGCGCCAATTACGATGACATTACGAAGCCGTTCCACCCCGTCAATTTCTGCCAGAAACTGAGGGACAATGGTCGCCTCCATATCAGAAGAAACCCCCGTTCCGCGGGTTCTAAAAAGGGCATCCATCTCATCAAAAAACACGATGACCGGATGGCCAGAGTCTGCACGCTCTTTGGCTTTTTTGAAGACTTCACGAATCTGGCGTTCACTTTCTCCAACATATTTATTCAGTAACTCCGGACCTTTAACATGGAGAAAATAAGAACGCAGATCTTTACCCGAACGGTTCTTTCCCAGTTTTTCAGAAATAGACGCCGCGACGGCTTTGGCGATTAAAGTTTTTCCGCAGCCCGGAGGGCCATACAGCAGCACCCCTTTCGGCGGCAATAATTTATGCTCTAAAAAAAGTTCTGCATGGAGGAAAGGGAGTTCAACCGCATCCCGAACCTGCTCAATCTGAGCTTCCAAACCTCCAATGTCTTCATATGAAACATCTGGAATTTCTTCTAAAACGACCTCTTCCACTTCAGATTTCGGCAGCTTTTCAAAAACAAAACTGGAATGACCATCCAGTAAAAGGTGATCTCCCACAGAAATATGCACACCTCTAAGCGGCTCCGCCAGTTCAACCACCAGCTCTTCTTCTCCGCGCAAGGTTACAACAACTCGGTAATCCTCCAAAAGATCCTTGACGCGAACCACTTCCCCCCTGGGCTCAAATCCGCAGGCCTCTATTGCGTTTAAGGCTTCATTTAAGACCAATTCCTGGCCAATTTTTAGTGAAGTTGCAGAAATATCCGGATGCAGGTTCACCTTCATTTTGCGACCTGAAACATAGATATTGACAGTCCCATCCTCATTTAAGCCCGAAAAAACCGCGTAAGTCGCAGGCGGAGTCGTCAATTTTTCTACTTCCTCTTTTAGGGCTTCAATACGATTTTTTGCCTCCATAAGGGTCGCAGTCAGCTTTTCGTTTTGCTTGAACGCTTGATCCAACTGAAGACTTGAACGGCGGGAAACCTCTAACTCTCTCTCCAGGGCGGCCACTTTAAAAACTAATCTTTCGCGTTCTTCCTCATGATTCATGTCTTTAGCTTCCAAATCCTCTCCGCTAAATTGTTCTGAGAGTTTCTTCATGGTTTTTCGAAAAGGGTTCGATGTCTCTTGATTTTTCCTTGCATCTGCCATGACCAAACCTCCACCGTTTGTAGGAAGACCAACCAATGTGACTTTGTAATTTAGTCTATCACCCTTCCAAAAGGGGGTCAACTCAGCGCTAATCGCATCTACAATGTGAATTAATTTTCATGCAACTCACACGATATAAAATAGCATGGCAGCGGTCTTCTACCCAAATGACTCACATAAAAAAGGCCCAAGCTGCCTTTAAATGGCTCTATTTTTAAAAGAATGCGGTTTCTTCAGTTTCAGGCAAGGGCGTGATGGATTGATTTTCAACCTGGGATAACAGCATAAGAACAGCTGCGAACAAACAAAAAAGCAGAACAAGCAGAACAGGATTGTCTTTTAAAAAATGTCGTTGTAAGCCGCCGCAACTGGGGCATTTGTTCCCCTCCTCCAGATCATATGCGTGTTGACACCAACGGCAAGACGATCCAGGTTTGGATGGATTTTTCTGAAAGCTTCCGTTTTCAGAAATGGCTACCTGACAATGTTTGCAAACGACGGCATCGGACTTGATCATTTCTGCACATGCGGGGCATTTTTTGTAACCCATCCCGGCCAATTGCTGATTTTCATAGGCTTTATCTCCAATCACCGCAATATGAATGATCGCGAAGAAAAAGAAAAAAAACCCATAGATCGCCCAAGGGAAGAAAGATCGATTTTTTTGCTCAGCAATCACCCCGACAACAGCACCCAGCAAAATTCCGATTACGAGCGGTAATATCATCTTCTAACTTTCTCCCTGCACCTTAAAATATTCAATAAACGCCTCTGCCTCGAATCGCCCGTTGCATTTCCCGGTCGGCTGATTTTTTGGCATCTGTTTCGCGTTTGTCATATAAATTCTTCCCTTTGGCAAGACCCAACTCCACTTTCGCCCAACCCCGCTTAAAATAGACTCTTAAAGGAACCAGGGTAAGGCCTTTTTCTCGCGTTTTCCCTGAATAACGCCAAATTTCTTTTTTACTCACCAAGAGTTTTCGACGCCGGGTCGGCTCATGATTGGCCAGATTCCCATGGGAGTAAGGACTAATGTGACAATTATAAAGATAAAGCTGCCCATCATCCACACGGGCAAAACTATCTTTCAGGTTAATCCGACCACTTCGAAGCGACTTGACCTCCGTCCCATAAAGAGACATGCCCGCTTCAAATTTCTCTAAAATGGAGTATTCATGAAATGCCTTCCGGTTTGATACTACCGGAATATCAGTTTCTTTTTTATCGGACATATACGCAACCTTATCTCATTGACTCTTAAAATAGGGTAATATAGCATGCTTTACACGATGAAAAAACCAACTGCAATTACACCCATTCTCAAATCCATGTCCCTCAAACTTGGCCTTGAAAAAGAGATGGGACTCTATCGGCTCCAGGAAGAGTGGGCCCAACTCGTCGGGGAAACAATTGCACAACACACGGCACCCGAAAAGATGCAATTTAAAACCCTCACGCTCTTGGTGGACAGCCCGGTCTGGATGCACGAGCTGACTTTTTTAAAAACAGGCCTGATCGAAAAAATTAATAAACATCTAGGGGCCGAAACCGTTAAAACCCTTCACCTCAAAGTAAACGCATCTCTCCCACATCGAAAAATACAGACAAAAAAAATCAAACGCCGCTCATTCAAAATACTCGATGAAAAAGACAAAGCGGTCATCACCCAAGAACTTTCATCCGTTTCTGACGATCATTTGAAAAAATGGATACAAAAAGCGATGGAAAAACATTTGCGTTCGAAAAAACCAGACTAGGATGTTTGATGGATTTTTTGGCTAAGGGTGGTTATTTTCTGTTTGATGAAAACAGGATCTGGATAGTCATCCATCAAACTGCGATAGAGTTCAAGCGCCTCCGTTTGTTGATTTTGAATTTCCAGACAATTTGCTGCTCTAAATTTCGCATAGGGACTGTTCTCATCTTCCGGATAATTCGTGTACAAGGACTGATAAACAGAGAGCGCCTCTTCACAGGCACCAGTCACAAAGTAAGTGCCCCCCTTTCGATAAAGCGCAGCGGGTGCCCAATGGCTTTTTGGCGCTTTTTCGACAAGCAAATCCCACTCTACCCGGGCTTGTGCCATTTCCCCCATCGCGTAATAAAGCTCTCCGATTTTATAACGACTTTCCAGAATCTGGTTTTCATCATGGCTTTTATACAAAATCTCTTCATATGCGGCAATCGCCTTTGTCGGCTGATTCAGCGCCTTCTCGTAAATCTCCGCGAGATATTGTTGGGCAGAAATATCATGCTCGGACACTCTGCGGTCTGATTCAAGCTGTACGACTTTTTGCAACGCCGTCACCGCTGTTTCAGGATCATCCAGATAAAGAAATAAACCGACCCCTTTCCAATAGTAAGCCTCTGGAACAACACCGCTTGTCGGATAGGTATGGATCACATTTTCGTAATCCCGAATGGCCCCGATATAATCATCCTGCTGCCATTTCGCTTCCGCGACGGCCATCAGCCGATTTGACATCCATTCCTCGCGTGACCAGGTTCCCCAAATGACCAACAAGACCACTGCGGCCGCAAGGGCGACCCAAGTCAAGACTTTCAAGCCCCGAGAAAGACGATGCCCTATTCGGAAAAAGTTTCCCGATTTATTCGGTATCATCCATCTCCTCTGAGTCCACTTCGTCCAAAGCCTCTTCCTGATCTCCCTTATCCACCAAGCGGGCCACACGCACGACATGGTCACCTTCGGCCATGTCGATCAATCGCACACCCTGGGTGTTTCGGCCAATCACACGTACTCCATCCACTTTTTGTCTGACAATCTTCCCGTTGGATGTAATCAACATCACTTCGTCTTCTTCCTCGACCTGAAACGCATCCACCACCCGGCCATTCCGGTGGCTGGTCTGGATCGTGATAATCCCTTGCCCGCCGCGACCCTGTTTCCGATATTCTGAAAGCTCGGTGCGTTTGCCAAAACCGTTTTCGGTAATCGTAAACACCGAAGTCCGCTGATCCGGGCCAATCGTCTCCATGCTGATAACTTCATCTCCTCGTCGAAGTCGGATTCCCATGACACCCGTTGCCACACGGCCCATGGCCCGCACATCGGATTCTGAAAAACGAATGGAAAGGCCCTGCCGTGTCCCTAACAGGATATCATGATTTCCAGAAGTCAGCCGAACTGAAATCAAGCGGTCTCCGTCATTGATGTTGATTGATCGGATTCCCCCCACTCGTGGATTGCCATAGGCGCTGAGCACAGTCTTTTTAATGAGACCTTTTCGGGTGGCCATGACCAAAAAGCGCTCTTCGTCAAATCGATCAACCGAGAGAATGGCCGTGATCGTCTCCCCTTGAGGGATTTGAAGCAGATTGACAATCGCTTTGCCTCTGGATGCCCGGCCCCCTTCTGGAATTTGATGCACTTTAAGCCAATGCACTTGCCCGGTATCTGTAAAAAAGAGCAGGTAATTGTGGGTCGAAGCAATAAAGAGATGACTGACAAAATCGGCATCCTTTAAGCCGGTCCCGATCTTTCCTTTCCCGCCGCGACGTTGACTCCGATAAAGCGTGACCGCGTTTCGCTTGATGTATCCGGTATTCGAAACGGTGATCACCATCTCTTCTTCGGCAATGAGGTCTTCAATCCGTATTTCGCCGGTTTCCGGAATAATTTCTGTGCGACGCTCATCACCATATTTCTGCTGAATCTCTTTTAATTCCTCTTCAATTAACTTCGAAATCAGCGCATCACTGCCTAAAAGCGCTTTTAATGCCGTGATTTTTTCCATCAGAGTCGTCAGTTCTGCAATGAGTTTATCGCGTTCGAGTGCCGTCAACCTCTGTAAGCGCATATCCAGAACCGCCTGCGCTTGTATTGCAGAAAGCTCAAACTGAGTGATCAGGCCTTGTTTGGCCACATCGGGAGACGCGGACTGACGAATAAACGCAATAATCTCATCAAGGCGATCAAGCGCAATCTTTAAACCATCTAGAATATGGGCGCGCGCTTCCGCCTGGCGGAGTTCAAAGCGCGTCCTGCGAATAATGACTTCCCGTCTGAAATCAAGAAAATGCTCCAGAATTTCCTTAAGGTTCATCACCCTGGGTTGATGATTCACCAGGGCCAGCATGATGATGCCGAAGGAATTTTGCATCTGGGTTTGTTTATAGAGATTGTTCAAAACCACGGTTCCCATTTCACCCCGTTTCAATTCGATGACAACCCGCATCCCATCACGATCCGACTCGTCCCGAAGTTCAGAGATCCCTTCAAGCTTTTTATCCCGAACCAGCAAGGCTATTTTTTCCAGGAGCCGGGACTTGTTCACCTGATAAGGCAACTCGGTCACAATAATCGTTTCCCGTTCCGTCCGAGGATGAATTTCTATCACAGCGCGTGCGCGCAGCATGACCGAACCACGACCGGTTCTAAATGCGTCTTTAATTCCTTGTGTCCCGTAGATAAATCCAGAAGTGGGAAAATCAGGGCCTTTGACCTTTTCCATCAGGGTTTCAATCGACACGCTCCGATCATTCAAAAGCAGAATCAGACCTTCTAAAAGTTCACTCAAGTTATGCGGTGGGATGTTTGTGGCCATGCCGACCGCGATCCCGGTGGAACCATTCATCAACAGATTGGGAATACGGGAAGGCATTACTATCGGTTCAAGCACGGTCTCGTCAAAATTAGGGGAGAAATCGACCGTGTCCATATCGATATCGGCCAAAATTTCCTCGGCCAACTTGGTCATCCGGGCTTCTGTATATCGATAGGCTGCCGCCCGATCACCATCCACGGAACCAAAATTTCCCTGCCCGTCCACCAGAGGATAACGCATGTTAAAATCCTGCGCCATTCGAACCATGGTGTCGTAAATCGCAGTATCACCGTGAGGATGGTATTTTTTAAGCACCTCGCCGACCACACCCGCAGACTTGGAATAACGCCGGTTTGAAAGCAGTCCTTCCCGGAACATTGCGTAAAGGATACGGCGATGCACCGGCTTTAAACCATCCCGGACATCGGGTAAAGCCCGGCCTACAATGACACTCATGGCATAATCGATATAGGATGACTTCATCTCGGCATCGAGATTTACGGTCGTCCGGTGCTCAATCTCAGGCATCTTTTCTCCAATCTAAGGGTTCTGTCAATCTATCTCGTTTCTTAAGACTTCATCTACCAAGGTTTCGGTATACACAAAACTATATGTCGAGGTTTCTCACTTCAGCGGCATGCTGCTGAATAAAGTTTCGCCGGGGTTCGACGGCATCGCCCATCAAGACTGAAAAAATATTGTCCGTGTCATAGGCATTTTCAACGGTTACCTTCAAAAGGGTCCTCTTCTCCGGATCCATCGTTGTTTCCCAAAGCTGGTCTGGATTCATCTCGCCCAGCCCTTTGTAGCGCTGAATCGACAATCCCTTTTTCCCCCGTTCTAAAATGTATTGAATCATCTCATCAGGATTCGAATATTCTTTTTCACTTTCTCCATCGTTCATTCGGTAGGGCGGGAGGCCCAAACCCAGTTTAAAGGGAGAAAGTTGTCTCAATTCCTTGAATTCCGGAGAAGTCACAAGCGCTTCGTCAATTTGAAAGGATTGCAAGAGCCCATTTTTCTGAAGATTAAAATGGACCTGATAAGAGGCATGTTCTTCATCTCCAGCGATTTCATAACTCAGGCTGTCTGTCGGGTATTGGGTTTGCCACGCGGTAGTCAAGTTTTGGATAAATGTATCAAGACGATCTCGATCCCGAAGGAGGTCTCGGTCAATAAACGTTTCCTGAGTCAAACCTCTCAGCAGGTCTGAATCAATACTTCTTCTCCCAAAATGCTCAATAATGGCTTCATAAGAGATCAGCTTTTTTAAAATGGCCTTGAATCGTCCCCCGCTGATTTCTGTCTTTTCCCGGTCAAAATAGAGCGATATTTCATCCCCGGCCAAAGTCATCAAGTACTCACGCAGGGCGGCTTCATTTTTAACATACTGCTCTTTTTTCCCTTTTTTAACCCGAAAAAGCGGGGGCTGAGCAATATAGATATAGCCTTTTTCGATCATTTGGGGCATTTGCCGATAAAAAAAGGTCAGCAACAGGGTTCGGATATGCGCACCATCTACATCAGCATCTGTCATGATAATCACACGATGATACCGGGCTTTTGCGATGTCAAAATCTTCACTGCCAATCCCGGTCCCCAGGGCGGTAATCAAAACCCGGATTTCCTCAGAAGAGATCATTTTGTCAAATCGTGCCCGCTCAACATTCAGGATTTTACCTTTGAGTGGCAGAATAGCCTGAAAACGCCGGTCCCGACCCTGTTTCGCAGAGCCGCCCGCAGAATCTCCCTCAACCAGGTATACCTCGCTGCGTGCAGGATCTTTTTCGGAACAATCCGCCAGTTTTCCGGGAAGGCCGCTGCCTTCCATGACATTTTTTCGACGGATAAGATCCCGTGCTTTACGTGCCGCTTCGCGGGCGCGGGCTGCGCTAATCGCCTTTTCGATGATTTTTTTGGCCACTGCCGGGTTTTCTTCAAAGTATTCTGCCAAGGCTGCGTTGACTGACGTCTCCACAACCCCTTTGACATCGGAATTTCCAAGCTTGGTCTTCGTCTGGCCTTCAAATTGAGGGTCAGGAAGCTTGATCGAAATGACTGCGGTCAATCCTTCACGCACATCATCTCCCGATAAACTTTCTCCGTCTTTTAAAACTTTATTGGCCTGGCCGTAACTATTGGTCGTTCGGGTCAGCGCGCCCTTAAAACCAGCGAGATGGGTTCCGCCCTCCCGTGTATTAATATTATTTGCAAAGGAAAAGAGATGTTCGGCAAAACCATCATTATATTGAACGGCCACTTCCAATATCATGCCATTTTTTTCTTTTTCAATATAGATGGGCTTATGCAGGGCAATCTTGCTTTCGTTGAGCATTTCGATAAAGGAGATGATGCCTCCGGCATAACAAAATTCCTGTTTTTTCTCAGTCCGCTCGTCTTCTAAACTGATCGTCAATCCTTTATTTAAAAAAGCCAGTTCACGCAAGCGCTCAGACAAGGTATCAAATGAAAACTCAGTTTCTTCAAAAATACCTGCATCCGGCTTAAAGGTGATCCGTGTGCCTGTTTTGTCGGTTTTACCAAAGGTTTCGAGTGGGCCCAAAGGTTTACCATAGGCATACTGCTGTTGAAAAACACGGCCGTCTTGTTTGATTTCCAGTTCGAGTGATTCTGAAAGCGCATTGACTACGGAAATCCCGACGCCGTGCAAACCCCCAGAAACCTTGTAGGTATCGCTATCAAACTTGCTGCCGGCATGGAGATAGGTCAGCGCCACTTCCGCAGCGGAGATTTTTTTTTGGGGATGCAATCTTGTCGGAATGCCTCTGCCATTATCTATCCCTGTGACTGAGTTATCCACGTGAATGATAACCTTAATTTCAGTGCAATGCCCGGCCATCGCTTCATCCACCGAGTTGTCCACGACCTCATAAACAAGGTGGTGCAGTCCGGCAGGCCCGGTACTACCAATATACATGGCAGGTCGTTTACGAACGCCTTCCAGACCCTCAAGAATTTTAATTTTATCCGCGCTGTAGTCGCTTTTGTTCCCTTCAGTTGTCATTTTTTTTCCTTAATCCAATATTCTCGTCTGAGATCATTATTCTGGTTAATGGGAAACAAACAGGAACGAAATGAGAGCCATCCAATAGAACAGTGGACACATCAAATAATCAATTCATCAACCGCTTTTTAAACGCGCATTGGCATGATGACAGTCAAAAACCCCTCAGACTCTTCCCTGATTAAACAAGGAGAAAGCGCGTCCTTGAATTCCAGCGTTACTTCTTCATGCTGAAGGGCTGAAAGGGCATCCAAGAGGTAACGGGCATTAAATCCCGTCGAAAACCCTTCTCCCTCATAGGGCGTCTCGATTTCTTCGTTTGCTTCGCCCATTTCCGGATTGCTTGCACTTAAAATAATACGGCCTTCCTCCAGGCTAAATTTGATCGCGCTCGTTTTTTCCCGCGCCAAAATAGAAACCCGTCGCAACCCCCCTTCAAAATCGTCTTTTTGAGCAGAGACTTTTTTAGTATTGCTTGCGGGGACAGCCTGTTTGTAGTTTGGAAATTCACCTTCCATAAGGCGGGAAGTAATAACAAAAGTTCCCCAGCGATAAATCAACTGGTTTTCACCGATTAACAATTGTGGTTCTCCGGCTTCATTTCCATCGTCCAGTGCACGTTTAATTTCCAAGACCGCTTTTTTAGGAAGGATAATTCCGGCATCCCGATCATGCCATTGACCAGAGACTTTCCCCTCAGAAACGGCCAAACGATGACCATCTGTCGCAATAAAACGGATAAGACCTTCACCCTCACCATTTTTTTCGAGTTGGATCAAGATGCCGTTTAAAATGTATTGTGGATTATTTTCTCCGGTTGCAAAAAGGGTCCGTCGAATCAAGCCGGACAAAAGTGTTGGGTTAATTTTAATTTGCTCTTCACTTTGAGTGGATGGGGAAACGGGAAATTCCTCTGGCGGTAGACCCACAATGCGAAAATAACTTTTTCCTGACTCCAAGACCACCCAATGATTGGGCTGAGCCGTAATCAAAACGGGGCCTTCTGGAAATTCACGGACAATTTCATGGAGTTTTCTCGCTGAAACGGTGACACGACCGGGTTCGATGACTTCTGCAGCGTAGGATCCCTGAATCCCGACTTCAAGATCTGTCGCAAAAAGCGAAATGCTTTGTCCTTCTGCTTCCATCAGGATATGTGTAAGAATCGGCATGGTGTTTCTTCGTTCAACAACACCCTGAACACGCTGTATCCCGGATAACAGATCTTTTCGATTAATCTTAACTTTCACTTCAGCCCTCCCTTAATTGCTCTGCCAAACTTTCAAGCGTCATCTTAAGATTGAAATCTTCTACTCTCTCTTTTTGAATTTGTTTACATGCATGGATGACGGTGGAATGGTCTTTCCCACCGAATGCTTTTCCAATCTCTGGAAATGAGAGGTTCGTCAATTCTCTTGTCAAATACATGCCAATCTGCCTTGGAATCACCAGATTTTTTGTCCTTTTTTTTGACTTCAGTTCTATAATTTTAACTTGAAAGCGTTCCGATACCGCACGCTGTACATCGTCCACCGTCACGACACGGTTACGATCCTGAATAGTGTCTCGTAGAACACGTTTGGCCATTTCAACAGTAATGCCTTGCCCAATCAATGAACTAAAAGCGCCCAGCCGGATCAAAGAACCTTCTAATTCCCGAATGTTTGTTTTTATATTTGTCGCTAAAAGGAGGGCCACATCATTGGGAAGATCAATATTTTCCAATTCTGCTTTTTTTCTTAGGATGACGATTTTTGTTTCAAGATCGGGCGGCTGAATATCTGCAATCAAACCCATTTCAAAGCGCGATCGAAGCCGCTCTTCAATATCAGAAATTTCTTTGACAGAACGATCACTTGAAATGACAACCTGTTTGCTCGATTCGTAAAGGGTATTGAATGTATGAAAAAACTCTTCCTGCGTTCGTTCTTTTCCACCAATAAATTGAATATCATCAATAAGAAGTGCATCTACACTTCTGTATTTATTTCTAAATTCAGCCATCTTGTCATATCGGATTGAATGAATAACATCATTTGTAAATTTTTCAGTGGAAAGATAAGCAATACGAAAACCTGGATGTTTTGAAGACAAATAATTTCCGATAGCGCTTAAAAGGTGTGTCTTTCCCAAACCGACTCCACCATAAAGAAAAAGTGGGTTGTAGGTCACACCCGGGTTCTCTGCAACCTTTAAAGATGCCGCATGCGCAAACTGATTGCTTGAACCGACAACAAAAGAATCAAAGTTATATCTTGGATTAAGATTTCCTTTCGGTTTTTCCTTTACCGGAACAATTTGCAAACGATTTTTTTTTTCTTGATCAGTTCCTTCTTCAAGACCACTGGGTTCTATTTGAATATTCTGTACCAAAAACTGAATGGACATATCTTCCTGAGAAAACTCTCTTTCAAGCGCTTCTTTCATTATTTGATGGTAATGCTCTTTTATCCATTCACCAAAAAATTGATTCGGAACAGCTACTTTTATTTCACCTTCTTTGACAGACAGTAAAGACGTCGGTTTAAGCCAGGTATCAAAAGCCTGCTGACTGATTCCGGGTTTAATCTGAGTCAGTATATCTTCCCAAATTAAGTCAAGTTGCATTCAGAATCCAAAAGTTACTCACAAGTTTATACACAGCTGTGGATTACTTATTCTTTAATTTTTCAAAGTGTTAAGATCTTTTAAATGAATTAGAAACAACTCCGAACGGTTGGTCTTGTTAAAACAGGGGGATTATACAAGATCAACCATAATGAATCAAGACAGGTCGCCCTTAAATAGAAAAACCTTCCACATTTATCCACATACATATCACCATAATTAGTTTTTTATTTTCAATAAGTTAGATCATATATCCGTACAAAATGACTCATACTATTACTACTATTAATAACATTTTCTTATAAAAACAAAAAAAATCACCGTGGCGACTCTTATAATTTATTTTCATTTCTTAAGAGCGATACAAGGCATTAATTTTGACATAATCCAGACTTAAGTCAGAGGTCCACACATTAAATACCCCTTTTCCGGATTGAAGAGAAAGATGCAGACAAATTTCAGCGTTTTTCAAATAAACTGAAATATCCTTTTCGGCATCACTGCCCAGATAAAGACCATGATGAACGAGTTCTGTGGATCCAAAAAAAAGATTAATTTCTTCAGGCTTTACCTTTACGCCAGAATTGCCAATTGCGGCTATAATTCGTCCCCAATTGGCATCCTCTCCGTAAAAGGCAGTTTTAACAAGGAGTGAATTTGCGATGGCAAATGCAATTTTATTTGCAGCAGTATTATTTTTGGCGCCGCTAACCTTGATCTCGATTAATTTTGTAGCACCCTCTGCATCTTTAATTAACATTTTAGCGAGCGTCAAACAGGCTTTTTTTAATAAGGCCGTAAATTCATGGTAACTTTGGTCTTTTCTCTTTATTTCCGGTCCTTTTTTCCCGTTGGCAAAAAGAAGAACCATATCGTTGGTGCTTGTGTCCCGGTCAATCGTAATTCGATGAAAGGAGTGATCGACGGCTTCTTTAAGGGATTCCTGAAGCAAGGCTTGTGTCATTGAGACATCAGTGGATAAAAATGAAAGCATCGTGGCCATATTGGGATGAATCATTCCGGCCCCTTTTGCCATTCCACCGACATAAATTTCATTTTTTCCTATTGTCGTTTTAAAAGCGACTTCTTTCGGGCAAGTATCTGTTGTCATAATGGCGGATGCTGCGGCTTTGCCTCCATCTTTAGACAGCGCTTTAGAAAGCAGGGAAATCGTTGGAATAATTTTTTCCATTGGGAGCTGAACACTAATGACCCCCGTAGATGCGACAAAAACAGTCTCTGGTGCGATATTCAGGGTTGATGCGGTCTCAGAGGCCATTCGCTTTGCATTGATAGCGCCTTCTTTGCCTGTGAAGGCATTGGCGTTGCCACTATTTATGATGATTGCCTGGCCTTGGCCTTTTTTTAAATGACGTTTATTAAGGAGAATCGGTGGGGCTGGAAAACGATTCTTTGTAAAAAGTCCTGCCACGGTGCAAGGAACATCGGATGTAATGAGCGCCATATCCAGTGCGCCATTCTTTTTGATTTTTGCCGAAAGTCCGGCCGCTTTAAATCCTGAAACAGCAGTAATCCCAGCTTTTTGGAGTGTTGTAATCTGTTCTTTTTTAGAAATCATATCTATCCTGTGAAAGAGGTTTTATGGAAAAAATCCTGGATTTGAAAGCCCTAAAGATTCTTCCCAACCCATCATTAAATTCATATTTTGTATTGCTTGTCCTGCTGCGCCTTTAACTAGATTATCAATTGCGGTGATGATAATAACTGTTTTTTGTAAAGGCGTTTCAAAAGCGCTGATATCACAATAATTTGTGCCACGAACGCTGGAAATATTGGATGGTTCTTTAATCAGACGAATAAAAGTTTCATTCTGATATGTTTCAAAAACGGTGTCGATTTTCTTTTGTGAAAGAGATGTGTTTAATGGCAGATAAATGGTTGTTAAAATCCCTCGATTGACAGGTAAAAGATACGGCGTGAAGAGGGTTTGAGGCATTTTTCCGGCAAAATGTGTCATTTCCTGATTAATTTCCGGAAGATGACGATGCGTTCCGATGTTGTAGGGAAGCAGTGCTTCATTCACTTCCGGAAAATGTGTTTTTGAGGAGGGGGACCGTCCTGCACCAGAAACCCCTGATTTTGCATCAATAATAATTTGACGATCAAAATCAAGCAGACCTGCTTTTAGAAAGGGGTAAACACCCAGAAGCGTTCCTGTGGGATAACACCCAGGGTTTGCAATAAGCTGAGCTGTTTTTATTTTGTCTCTGTAAACTTCTGGTAAGCCATAAATACGTTGATTTAAAAGAGCAGGGGCTTTATGAGGTGATTTGTACCAGTTTTCGTAGAGTGTGCTGGATTCAAGTCGAAAATCAGCTGATAAATCAATGACTTTTTTCCCAAGTTTCATAAATTGTTGTACCGGGGTCATCGCGGTGGTATGTGAAAGCGCTACAAAAATAAAGTCCGCTTTTTGTGCAATTTTTTGCGGATCTAATGCCTCGAGTGTTAATTCGTAGTGTCCTTTTAAAAAAGGGTGGCGGGAATAGAGTGGTTCTCCTGCAGATTGGTTTGAGGTCACGCAAGTGACTTCCACGTTTGGATGTTGTGCTAAAAGCCGGAGGAGTTCACCTCCGGTGTATCCCGTTGCCCCGATAATCGCAATTTTCATAATAGGCTTGTCTCTATAGTGTTATATTTGTTTTTAATATAAAAAAACAGACGTATTTTCATAAAATTTTTATTAAAAAAAAAGGAAGGCCTTTCGACCTTCCTTTAAAAATATGAAATAGGTTGAAATTCTTAACGTTTTGAAAACTGGAATTTTGCCCTTGCACCCTTTTGGCCGAATTTTTTACGTTCTTTTTTCCTGGCGTCGCGGGTAAGGAAGCCTGCTTTTTTGAGTTGATCCCTTAAATGGGGTGAAACTTCCAGCAATGCTTTTGAAATTCCGTGTCTTAATGCCCCAGCTTGTCCTGTCAGTCCACCACCTGAAATATTGGCAACGACATTATATTTTCCGATTGTATCGGTAATATTAAAGGGCTGACGAATAATAAACTGCCAAGTTTCGCGAGGGAAATAAGCATCTGAAGTACGGCCGTTGACAATTGTGCTTCCTTCTCCGGGGGTAAGGTAAACACGTGCGACTGCATTTTTTCGCTTACCGGTAATGATACTGTGCGCTGATGTCATACTTCTTAGACCTTTCTATTTTAAAACGAGACGGCTTCTGGTTTTTGGGCAAAATGAGGATGTGAGTCCCCCGCATATACTTTTAACTTTTTACCCATGGCGTTTCCCAGTTTTGTTTTTGGCAACATTCCCAGAACTGCATATTTAATCACCTGTTCTGGTTTCTCTGCTCGCAATTTTTTGAGGGTGGTTGACTTAATTCCGCCGATGTAGCCTGTGTGGTGGTAATAGGTTTTGTCCGTTTCTTTTTTTCCAGTGACGGCCACTTTTTCCGCATTAATGATAATCACGTGATCACCCAGATCCTGATTCGGCGTAAAGATCGCCTTGTTCTTTCCTCGGAGGATGTCTGCAACTCGAACGGCCATTCTCCCCAGGATCGCGTCTTTGGCATCAACGATGTACCATTTTTCTTCCACATCGACTTTTTTAAAAGAAGTTGTTTTCATTCATAACCTTTCAAGTAGCAATTATTAGATCAATAACGGCAAATTGTGATACAAAAAAGTTTCATTGTCAACTATAAAATTACGCATCATAAGGTCCAAAATCCGTCGGTTTTAATTTTTCGAGCCAAGCGTCAAGGCTCTCAGGTCCTTTTTTACTCAGGACTTCGTCGGTAACGTAGATGGGAACGCCCATTCGCAAGGCAAGTGCAATTGCATCACTTGGTCTCGCGTCTACCGTCACTTCTTCAGATTCCTCCGTGATTCCGTCGAGAGCCGGGTTTTCTGTTGTTTGATCATTTCCTTTTTGTGCCTGTGGCGTTTGCAGAAAATGCAAAGATGCGTAGTATGTACTGCCCTTCATGCTGTGGATCAGGATTTTTTCCAAGGGTACTTTTAAGTGATTCAGAAAATCTTTGAGCAGATCATGGGTGAGTGGTCTTGGAGACGAAATGCCTTCCATCGCGAAACGGATGGCATTTCCTTCCGCCATACCTACCCAAATAGGAAGCAGCTCAAGATCCTGCTCATCTTTTAGAATGACAATCTGTGCATTGGTATTGGGATCTGCAATAATTGCATCGACTTTTAAGGGAATGTTCATGCTTTTTGCTTTCTGCTCGTTGATTTCATGACTTACAGGGATGTCTCTGCGTGATCAAAACGCGTTTTGCCTAGGTATCATATTTTCCAAAATCCTCGGGTCGTAAATTTTCAAGCCATCGGTCGAGTTCTTCAGAACTCGGTTTTTTGATCGCTTCATCTGCCACAAAAATGGGAACGTCGGCACGAAGCGCCAGGGCGATGGCATCACTGGGCCTCGAATCCACGGTAATTTCAGAACCCTGATAGGTCAAATGTGTTTTAGATAAATAGGTGTTGTCTTTCAGCTCTGTAACGACAATACTAATGATCTTGGCTTCAAGCGAATCCAGGACATTTTTGATAAGGTCGTGTGTCATGGGACGAGGGGTAAAAATCCCTTCCAGCGCGAGGCTAATGGCATTTGCTTCCGGTCGGCCGACCCAAATGGGCAAAACATCGGTATTTTCTTCTCCCCGAAGAATAATGATGTAAGCATTGTTATAGGGATCAAACATCAATCCCCGGACTTTCATTTGAACCAACATCTTCAATGACCTTAAAAACAGTAAATTAACTTATCACTTTGCTCAATTTATTGTCAACGAACAGCAGCGTGTTTCCAAGGGCTGAAATAGGATCTAAAACAAGAATGGGGCCTCTGGAGTCACTCTGTCTCGGGGGCTTATTTTTTAGGGATTTTAAGTCGAATGTTGTCAATGAGCCGTACTCTTCCGATGTGAATCGCAGCCAGCAATACCGCGCAATCTGCCAGTCGCTCAAGTGGTTCCAATGTTTCGATATCACACAAGGCAACATAGTCGTATTTGAGTCCGGGGATGGATTCGAGGAGCGATGTGACGGTTTGAATAATACATTTTGCGTCCCGTTCTCCTGATCGAACCTGGTTTTTCGCGGCCTGCAGGGCCCGATAAAGAATGGCCGCGTTTTCACGTGCTTTGGTGGACAGGCGCGCATTCCGCGAACTCATTGCGAGGCCGTCTTTTTCACGGCAGGTGGCGCAAACACGCATTTGGGTTTCAAAATGCAGGTCACGAATCATTTGGCGGATAACACAGCTTTGTTGATAATCCTTTTGCCCGAGGTAAAGCCGGTCTGGCCGGGTAATTTGAAGCAGTTTGGCGACAATGGTGCTCACCCCTTTAAAATGGTCTGGGCGAAAAATTCCTTCCCAGGGCTGGCTAATCTTCGAAACAGTCACCGTGCTTTGAAATCCCGGAGGATAAAGGTCTTTTTCTGAAGGGATCCAAAGCAGGTCCGCTCCTGCGCTGTGTGCTTTCTTTCGATCTGAAGCCAACTCCCGTGGATAAACCTTAAAATCCTCCGTAGGCCCAAATTGTAAGGGATTGACAAAAAGGGAGACGACGAGAAAATCACATTCTGCCTTGGCCTTTTTCATGAGGGACAAATGTCCTTCGTGCAGCGCCCCCATGGTCGGCACAAAAGCAATTGTTCCGTTTGACCGTGCTGATTTTAAAATTTGCCGAACCCTGTTGATGCTTGAGACAACGCGCATTTTTCTCAATTCTCCGTTTTAATGCACCATGCGGGCTCAAAGCGCTTTACGATTAAGGGCCTGTCGGTTCCACTTTCAAGTTGCTTGAGCAGTTCATTTGCCGTTTGAGCAGATTGAATGTGAACAAAATCGGGGGCGATTTCTAAAAGAGGAATCAACACAAAAGCACGACGCGCAACCTCGGGATGCGGCAGGATCAGCCCTGGGGATGTGGTTACGAGTTGGTTATAAAAAAGAATGTCGAGATCAATGGTGCGCGGTCCTTTCGGAACCTTGATGTTTTTGCCTAACTCAGCCTCAATGATCTGGCAATGGACTAAAAGGTCTTGTGGAGAGAGACATGTTTCAATCGCGATGACCGCATTATAAAAGCGATCCTGGTCAATAAAGTCTACCGGATCCGTTTCGTAAAGGGAGGAAACGATCGTGACCCCAATGCCCGGTGTGTCTCTGAGACCCTGAAGGGCTTTTTGGCAATATGAGAGACGGTCCCCCATATTTGAGCCGATGCCGATAAACGCGGTATTTGATTGAGGCGGGTGTGTCCCCGCCTCAATCTGCTGATGCATTGCTTGTATTCCCCTAGCCTCGGATGCCGGCAGCTTCCATGCGGTCAATTGCTTCCTGCAGGCGTTCTTTTGAGACACAGAGTGTCATTCTAAAGTAACCTTCTCCTCCTGCGCCGAAGCCATTGCCCGGTGTGGTAACGATGGCGGTATCTTTCAAAAGTTTAGCCGTCATTTCAGAAGAGGAGATCCCTGTGGGAGTGGGAATCCAGACATAAAAAGCCGCCTTTGGCGGATCGACCTTAAATCCGAGTTTATGCAAACCAGAAATTAAAACATCGCGTCGTTCCTGATAAATATTGCGTATCGCGGCCAGTGGTTGATCGTCCATTTCCAGGGCGGTGATTCCCGCTTCCTGTACTGCCTGAAAAATACCCGAATCAATATTGGTTTTTACTTTTCCCAGGGCAGCGATGACATTACTGTTCCCGACAGCAAACCCGATCCGCCAGCCGGTCATATTGTATGTTTTTGAAAGGGAATGCAGTTCAATTCCGACCTCTTTTGCTCCATCAATCTCCATAAAACCGACCGGGGGTTTTCCATCGTAATAGATTTCAGAGTAAGCGGCATCGTGGCAGATCACCACATTATGGCGATGGGCAAAAGCCACCAGTTTTTCAAAAAAGGCACGATTGGCCACAGCGGCTGTCGGGTTGCCAGGATAATTCAGAAAAAACAGTTTGGCCTTATCCGCGACTTCGGCCGGAATTGCATCAAGGTCGGGTAAAAATCCGGTTTCAAGGGTGAGCGGGACAAGGTGTGATTTCCCGCCGGCAAAAAGCGTTCCGGCGTGATAGACGGGATAGCCGGGATCGGTCATCATTGCGGTATCGCCCGGGTTGATCAGGGCCATGGGCAGATGTGCGACCCCTTCTTTCGATCCGATGAGGGAGAGCACTTCCGTTTTGGGGTCGAGATCGGCGTTAAATCGTTTTTTATACCAGCTTGCAACGGCCTGACGAAAAGAAAGCAGGCCGACATAACTTGGATATTGGTGGTTTTTCGGATTGGCCGCAGCTTTTTGCAGGGTTTTGATAATCGGATCCGGCGTTGGCAGGTCAGGATCTCCGACACCGAGATTGATAATGTCTTTTCCTGCTTCAATGGCCTCCTGTTTCATTTTGTCGATTGCGGCAAAAAGGTAAGGGGGCAGATTTTTGATGCGGTCGGCCATTTCGACTTCGAGTTTCTTCACGATGACTCCTTTATTTTAGATTCAACACATCCATCATGTCGTAGAGACCAGGGGGTTGTTGGCTGACCCATTGGGCGGCAATGAGTGCACCTCGGGCAAAGTTATTTCGATTGTGGGCGCGATGTGTCAATTCGATGCGTTCTCCGGGACCTGCAAATGTAATGGTATGCTCCCCCACAACATCGCCTGCCCGGAGGCTCTGTAAGCCTATTTCCCCGGAAACCCGTGCCCCAATGTTGCCTTGACGCGTGAAACGTCCGGACTGTTGCAGTGTGGTGCCACGGCTTGCGGCGACAACTTCCCCCATACGAATGGCTGTGCCGCTGGGTGCGTCTTTTTTGAGTCGATGATGGATTTCCATGATTTCGGCATCATAGGCCTCGCCGAGAGCGGCTGTGGCCTCGGCGATCAATTTAAACATCACATTGACCCCAACGCTCATGTTTGGAGAGAGCACAACCGGGATTTTTTTTGCTGCGGCATCAATCTGTTTTCTGTGATCCTGCGTGAGTCCTGTGGTGCCGATGACAATCGGTTTTCCATTGGCTTTGGCTTCCTGAACCATTTGAACCGTGCCTTGAGGATAGGTGAAATCGATAATGACATCCCCGCTTTGCAGCGATTTTTTTGAAAATTCGCTAATGGAAATGCCCCAGGTTCCGATGCCGATTAAACCTCCGACATCTTTTTTCATCGCCGGATGCCCGGTTTTTTCCAGTGCAGCGCCCAGTTCGAGTTCGTCTTCTTCGTAGAGGCTTTCTAATATGGCTCTCCCCATGCGACCTGCAGCCCCTGAAATAATAATCTTCATCGTCCGTCTTATCCTCTGTTTTATAAAGTGTGCTCGAAGGCCCGTCTATTTTATTGCGTGAAGATGCGCTCTATTAAATATGAATTTTAAATGAGGCCGTATTCGGCCATTACTGTTTTTAAGCAGGCTTTATTGTCCTCGGAGATCGGGGTGAGCGGCAGCCGAACTTCCTCACTGCATTTTCCCATGAACGCAAGGGCCGCTTTGACGGGAATGGGATTGGTTTCCAAAAAGAGGACCTTATGAAGCGGATAAAGTCGGTTGTGCCAATCCTGTGCGCCTGCGATATCCCCGCTGAGGGCGGCGGTAGTCATTTTTGCCATATCGGCGGGTGCGATGTTTGCAGTGACCGAAATCGCCCCTTTTGCGCCAAGGGCCATCATTGGAAGTGTGATGGCATCATCGCCAGAAATAACTGTAAGCCGTTTTCCGCAGAGGTGGATCAGTTCGGCCACTTGCTGGATTGAGCCGCTTCCCTCTTTGATACCGACAATACTTTTAAAGGGCATCAGGCGTGCGACTGTTTCGGGCAGCATGTTGACCCCCGTGCGACCGGGAATATTGTAAAGTACAATCGGAATATCAACGGACTCTGCTATTTTTTTATAATGCTGATAAAGCCCTTCTTGCGTGGGCTTGTTGTAATAGGGGGTAATGAGCAGCGCGCCATCCGCTCCGGCAGATTTGGCATGGAGCGTTAATGAGACGGCTTCTTCGGTGCTGTTGGAGCCGGACCCCGCAATCACGGGAATTCTGCCTCCCGTGACTTTCACCGTGAGCTCGATGACGCGTTTGTGTTCTTCGTGAGTGAGGGTTGCGGACTCTCCCGTTGTGCCGCAGGGCACAATGCCGTTGGTGCCAGCCGCTAGGTGGAACTCAATCAATGCCGTTAAAGCCTCTTCATCTACCCGGCCCGCTTTAAACGGGGTGACAATCGCAACAATGGAACCTTGAAGATTCATATAAATACGCCTTTCCTTAAATACGCTAGATCTGCAGGGCTTCCTGCTCGATTTCCCCTTTATAAATAATCCGGGCATCTCCTTTGAGGCACACATCTTTAAAGGAGGATCCTTCCTGCCTGAAATCGATCTCCAGGGTCATGCCGCCGCGTGTCAGCAGGGAAACCGGAGACTCAACCTTGTCGAGTGCGGTTGCCACCAGGGCGGCGGCAATGGAGCCGGTGCCGCAGGCCAGGGTTTCATTTTCCACGCCGCGTTCATAGGTTCGGATCATCATTTTATGCCGGTCGGTGACCACCACAAAATTCGCATTGGTCCCTCCCGGTGCGAAGAGGTGATGATAGCGCGTTTTTCGTCCCAACTCGATAATGTCGATTTTTTCAAGATCATCCACAAAGTAGACCACGTGTTCGACGCCCGTATTCACAAAATGTCCGGTCAAAACCCGATCGCCGAGTTCGATCTCCATGCCCAGGTGAATGGGGGAAGGATCGGGAAGCTGTACCCGGACTTTCACCCCGTTTTCTTCAAGCACTTCCGCCTTGACGATCCCGGCTTTTGTTTCAAAGGTCTGTTTTGCAGGGGCAATTTTATTTTCATAGGCAAAACGTGCGGCGCAGCGCGTACCATTTGCGCACATATCGACTTCGCCCCCATCGGAATTAAAAAAGTGCCATCCAAAGTCTGCGATGCTGGAGGGTTTGATAAGAATCACGCCATCGGCCCCGACTGACAGGCCCCGCCGACAGATTTTAGAGACAAACATCCGCATTTCATCCTGGGAAGGAATGGGCCGACGATAATCAATAATGATGAAGTCATTGCCGCTGCCGCTGAGTTTCCAAAAAGGGATCGGTTTACTTGACATTACATTTCCCTCCTTTTTCGAATGAGGGTCAATAGGGATTGGACTTCAGTTTCTACTATCTGGCGATCCAGCATGATTGTTTCAATCTGCTCACTGACTTCATAAAGCGCGGTTTTGTTGACTTGGTCTGACCAGGCTGCTTTGAAAAAATCGGAAACCTCTTTGTGGACCGCTTCAGCCCCTTCCTGGGTATAATGACTTGGGAGCTGGGCCAAAAAGTTGTCATTTACCGCAAATTTTTCGTAAAAAGAAATCATGGATGCCTTCTCTGTCTGCTCCGCTTGACTGGCTGAAAAGTAAATGGCGAAGATCACGATGGCGCTTAGGCTTAAAAGCGTGATGAAAAATGCGGGGCCACCTGCTCTTTTCTTTCTTCTAATCATGGTGTTTGTCTATAAATACACAAAGTAAATGAAGAAAGTATACCCACACTGGGTGCCGGAGTTCTACCTTTTTTCTTTGAAGACTAATCCTTGGGGCTCGTTAAAATCTCCGGAATCTGTTCTCCGCGCAATAGATCGTCCATCGTTTCGCGTGCACGGATAATATCAAATGATGTGCCGTGAACGAGGATTTCCGGGGGCCGGGGGCGTGCATTGTAATTTGAGGTCATCGTAAACGCGTAGGCCCCTGCACTCATGACCGCGAGCAGCTCCCCTGGCATCGCTTCCGGCAGTTCGCGATCCTGCGCCAAAAAATCACCGGATTCACAAATCGGACCTACGACATCCACGACCTTTTTTCCCCGGTGATTTTCAAGCACGGGTTGAATGGCATGATAGGCCTGATAGAGGCTGGGCCGGATGAGGTCGTTCATGCCTGCATCCACAACGACAAAACTTTTGGCTTCCCCTTCTTTTGTATAAATCACACGTGTGACCAAAACCCCGGCATTGCCTGTCAGAGAGCGTCCCGGTTCGAGGATGATGTGGCATCCGCTCTTTTTTAAAAGCGGTAAAATGGCATCGGCCATGTCTTTTGGAAGCGGCGGACTTTCTGCATTGTAGGTAATGCCAAGCCCCCCCCCGATGTCCCAATACTGGATGTCCATGTTTTGTGCGCGCAGGCCGTCAATGAGATCCGAGATCAACTGCAGGGCATCCACAAAGGGTTTCACCTCGGTTAATTGGGAGCCGATGTGTGAATGAATCCCGACGACTTTAATATGAGAAAGTCGTGCAGCCAAGTGGTATTCGGCGACGGCCTGTTTGATTTCGATCCCGAACTTGCTTTTTTTCAGGCCGGTGGAAATATAAGGATGGGTATTGGGATTCACATTCGGGTTGACACGAAGCGCCACGGGCGCTTTCACGCCCATCTCTTTGGCCGTTTCATCAAGTGCGGTCAACTCTTGTGACGATTCGATGTTAAACATCAAAATCCCGGCCCGAAGCGCTGCGGCCATCTCTGGTTTTGTTTTGCCAACGCCTGCAAAGACGAGTTTTTTAGGGTCGATCCCGGCAGCGAGTGCACGATGCAGCTCTCCGCCGGAAACGATATCCGCCCCGCCGCCTTCATTGCCGAAGAGTTTCAGGACGGCGATATTGGCATTGGCTTTAACCGCAAAGGCGATGAGATGCGGCACTTCTGCAAAAGCGTCTTTATAGGCACGAATCTGGCGCGTCAGAGTTTGATGGCTATAGGCAAAAAACGGGGTACCGACTTTTTCCGCAATAGCGTCAAGGGAAACCCCTTCACAATAGAGGGTGCCGTTCTGGTACTGAAAATCCTGCATGATGCTCCTTTATTGGCCTTTATGAATAGATAAATGAATACGAAGTGCTGCTTAAGTGGAATGGCATTTGTCCATGGACAGATTCCTCTGGCGGCACAGGCGATCCCTTTTTACCACAGCCAGAAAAAAATAGAAAGACGATAAGGGCAAGAATAAGAAGTGTTTTTCGGTTGAAGGTTTCCGGTTTCCGGTCAGAATAAAGATGCCACTGGATTTCTTTTTTTATGTTTTTAACTGTCAACTGAAAACCGTTAACTGGGAACATGTTTTGATGACTTTAATCTTTTGTTGATCTTGCGAATTTCTGCCTTGATTGATTTGAGCGATGTGCCTCCGATTCCGCTTTTCTTTTCGATGGCCCCTTTCAGCGAGAGCCGCTCAAAGAGATCGTTTTCAAACAAGGGACAAAAAGATTGAAACGTCGTAAGGGTCCAAGTCTCAAAAGGGCTTTTGTCGTCGATGGATTTAAACACAATGAGCCCGACGACTTTGTGTGCCTGACGAAAGGGCAGGCCTTTCGTGACAAGATAATCCGCCAAATCGGTGGCAAGCAGCAAGCCGTCGCTTGCGGCTTCTGTCATGTGATCTTTCCGAAAATGGACTTCATCGGTCAGCCGTTTCATGATGCGAAGCGCACCCTGAATTGTTGTTACCGTGTCAAAAAGTGGTTCCTTGTCTTCCTGAAGGTCCCGGTTGTATGAGAGCGGCAGGCCTTTCATCATCGTCAAAATAGAGATCAAACTCCCGTAGACCCGTCCGGTTTTCCCGCGAATCAGCTCGAGCAAATCCGGGTTTTTTTTCTGAGGCATCATGCTGCTGCCGGTTGAAAGACGGTCTGGAAGTTCAAGGTAGCCAAATTCGGCTGAGGCCCATAAAATCCAGTCCTCGGACCAGCGCGAAAGATGCATCATCAGCATTGATGCGGCGGAAAGATACTCTGTCACCGCATCCCGGTCGCAGACGGTGTCGAGGCTGTTGGCGGTGACGCCGGAAAATCCGAGTGCTGTTGCATTGGCTTTTCGGTCGAGGCCAAAACTGTTGCCCGCCAGTGCGCCCGCGCCGAGCGGAAGTTGATCAAGGCGTTTCAGGCTGTCCTGAAAACGGCCCCGGTCTCTCTCCAGCATTTCATAATAGGCGAGCAAGTGGTGAGCGAGGCTGACAGGCTGCGCCCTTTGCAGATGGGTGTAGCCGGGCAGGAAGGTTTCAATCTCGTTTTCGGCCCGCAGTACGATACTTTTTTGAAGCGCTGTAATCAGATCAAGGGTTCGTGCGGTTTCGGCCCGGAGAAAGAGACGCAGATCGAGCGCAACCTGATCGTTCCGGCTTCGGCCCGTGTGCAGTTTTCCGCCGACGTCGCCGACCTTTTCGACGAGGCGGCGTTCGATATGCATGTGGATGTCTTCATCTAGCAAGGGGTGTTTGGCAAGATCCGCCGGTGTTTCTTGTTCCATCTCCAGCGCGATCTCTTTTAAACCTTTGATCAGGGTCTTTTTTTCCGTTTCGCTTAAGAGTCCGGCGCGGGCAAGTCCCTCTGTGTGGGCGATGCTGCCTTGAATATCATAGGGAAAAAGCACACGATCAAAAGTAAAAGAGGTTGTAAAAACGGCCGCATCCGGATCAGCCGCTTCCTTAAAACGCCCTTCCCATGCAGCACTTTCCCATTGACTTTTATTCGTTGATTTTTTCTTTTTGGGCATGAGATCTGAAATGTAGTCCCTCTGTAATGAATTGCTAGGTTTTTGTTGTAGATATTTTGCTTGGCAAGCAGTAAAGGTTAGTCTTGAGAAAAATTATTAATATACCTTCTTTTTTTGTTATTTATTATTATTTTTTGTGCAGACGTTCTCTGAAAAAGCAAAATCGCAGAGTGATAAATTGAAAGGATGAGGTCTTCTAGTTCTTTATCCGTTCTTAAATCTTTTACCGCCAACCCTTTGTCTATTGCAACATCTAAACTGATTCCTTTGCCGTGTGAAGAATGATCTTCGTGGCTGTTCAAAAATTTAGCAAGTTCTGTGATCTTTTTTTTATTCTTACAGTTCCGTTGTGCTAAAAGTGTATCAAGATATTTTAATGAGTTGTTCTTCATGTTTTCAGCCGCTTTCAGCTGACCAAATGGAACCTGTTTTAACCGTTCACTCCACAACAGAGCTTTTGTTGGATCTTCGGAGACATCTTGAAAAGCGCTGTTAAACTCATTAATGATGGCATCAACAGGAACATAATTCCCGTTTAGATATACTTGAGGGTCAGTTGGCCCGATACTGGAATATGGCCCCATGTAAATTTCATCTGAAGCGCAGGCAATCAAAGTTCCTCCACTCATTGCAAGGTGTGGAATAAAAACTCGGATATGACTGTAAGTCTGGTGCAAATAGGTGATGATTCTTTTTGTGGCTTCGTAGTCACCACCTGGGGTATGGAGTATGAGGTCTAGATGTTCTTTATCGACACCTTTGGAGCACGTCATAAACCCCTGAATATCTTGGTCTATTATAGAATGAAACGGGGAAGGCACGGGTGGTTTAATAACAGAAAAAGCTGACATGTAGCATATGGAAGTTCTTTTTGTGTACTTACTTAAATTTACTAGATATTTTTCTAGGATCCGTAAAGGACTCAGGCTGTCTATCTCGTTAAGGATACTATCCCATGTAGGCATTCATTTGACCCGAAGTAAATGTGAATTTGGATGTGGATGAAGACGAATATTTTTCCAGTGTTTCTTTTGCTTTTTGTATTTCTTCTGCTTTTGGACTTTTATTCAATTGGCTCTGTGCTTTTTCATTCACAAATTCAGCAATTTCTGTCATATTTTTTCTTTTTACTGTCATGTTGCTCCCCTAAAAGTTTATACATTGCTGACACCTTCACGAATTATAATATAACATATGATCAATTAGATAATCTAAGGCTCTATCTCACATTATTATAATCTTTCATGGTCTGCAACTTCAGACGAAGCGCATTCAGGCGAATAAAGCCTTCGGCTTCTTTTTGAACATAGACCGTGTCTTTTTCAAAGGTAGAGATTTCCGGGCGATAAAGCGACTGCGGCGCTTTTCGGCCAATGACCATGACATTCCCTTTATAGAGTTTCAAGCGGGCAGTGCCGGTGACGCCTTTTTGGGCCTTGTCCATGAGTGTTTGCAGCAGTTCCCGTTCGGGGGAAAACCAGTATCCGTTATAGAGCATTGAGGCATATTGCGGAATGAGGCTGTCGCGCAAATGCAGTACTTCTCGGTCGAGCGTGATCGATTCGATCGCGCGGTGCGCGGTGTGTAGTATGGTTCCGCCCGGTGTTTCGTAAACGCCTCTGGACTTCATGCCGACATATCGGTTTTCAACGAGATCGACCCGGCCGATGCCGTGTTTTCCACCGATTTGATTCAGTTTTTCAATCAGGGTTGCCGGGGAAAAGGGCCTTCCGTCTATTGAGACAGGATTGCCTTCTTTGTATTCAATCTCGATCGTGAGGGCTTCATCGGGCGCGGCTTCGGGGGAAACCGTGGTGCCAAACATGGATTCGGACGGCGCCGTCCAGGGGTCTTCCAGCACGCCGCCTTCGTAACTCACGTGAAAAAGGTTCCGGTCAATGCTGTAGGGTTTGTCTGCGGTGGCTTCGACAGGGATATCGTATTTTTTTGTATAGGCGATTAAATCGGAGCGGGACTGAAATTCCCAATCCCGCCAGGGGGCGATAATTTTGATCTTGGGATCGATAGACAGATAAGCGAGTTCAAAACGTACCTGATCATTGCCCTTGCCCGTCGCCCCGTGCGCCACGGCATCCGCGCCTTCTTCCTTTGCGATTTCCATCTGTCTTTTGGCAATCAACGGGCGGGCGATGGAGGTACCCAAAAGATACACCCCTTCATAAACGGCGTTCGCACGCAGCATCGGGAAGATATAATCTTCGGCGAAGGTTTCCCTGAGGTCGGTAATATAGACTTTGGAGGCCCCGGTCTTTTTGGCCTTTTCCGTTAAGGGAGAGAGTTCCTCTCCCTGTCCCAAATCTGCGCAATAGGCGATTACTTCGCAGGCATAGGTTTCTTTTATCCAGCGAATAATCACGGAGGTGTCGAGCCCGCCGGAATACGCGAGAACGACTTTTTTAATGTTTTGTGTATTCATCGTTTAAGGTAAAACTCCAAAATAGCTTGTTGTACAGGAAGCCGGTTGGTCGCCTGTTCGAAAATGACCGAATTGGGGCCATCCATGACTGCGCCTGTGATTTCTTCACCCCGGTGCGCGGGAAGACAATGCATCACGAGGCAATCAGCTTTGGCCTTTGAAAGCAGGTCTTCATTGATCTGGTAGGGTTTAAGGGCCTTCATGAGCGATGCTTTTTTATCTTCATCTCCCATCGAGACCCAAACGTCAGTGTACAGAATATCCGCATCTTCTGCGGCCTTGGCCGGATCGGGTTCCAGTGTGATTTTGCTTCCCTTTATTTCAGCGAGGGTTTCTGCCTTTGTCACAATGTCTTTGTTCGGCTGGCGCGATTTTGGGGAGGAGATGGTGATATCCATACCGACCTTTGCCCCGCCGATCAGGAGAGAATGTGCCACGTTATTGCCATCACCGATATAGGTCAATTTCTGTCCCTTTAAAGGCCCCCGGTTTTGATAGATGGTGAACAAATCGGTCAGAATCTGGCAGGGATGATAAAGATCCGTCAGTCCGTTGATGACCGGAACCGTGGCATGTTTTGCCCAGAGCTCCATATCTTCCTGCGCGTAGGTTCGGATGATGAGGCCATCAAGATAAGAGGAAAGCACGCGCGCAGTATCTTCAATACTTTCTCCTCGTTTGACCTGAATTTCATCAAAAGAAAGAAACAAGGGGTGTCCGCCCATGCGTGTGATTCCCACGTCGAAAGAGACGCGTGTCCGTGTGGATGCTTTTTCAAAGAGCAGTCCAATGGACTGGTTTTCAAGCGGCCTAAGCAGCACAAAGCCTTTTTTGTATTCCCCGGCCCGCTTCATGATCCAGTTAAAATCTTTTAATGGGAGGGAGATGAGGTTGAGAAGGTCACGTTTTGGCATTGAACTGCTCCACTAAAATTGCAGATAAGATTGAATACATCCGGTTGATTTCTTCTGCCTGAATCGTAAGCGGCGGAATCAGCCGAAGGGTTTTTTCAGAAGTGCGATTGAGTAAGACTCCCCGTCTCATGGCGGTCTCAATGACCGGGATGGCGGGAATCGCAAGATCCATGGCAATCATCAAGCCTCTGCCGCGAAGGTCGGTAATCACGCCTGTTTTGTCCCGAAGATCGGAAAACCGCGCCCACAAATCGGCGCCGCGTTCCCGCACCTGTTTTAGAAAGGAGGCTTGTGTGATCCGGTCCAAAACAGCCATGCCGGCCCGGCAGACCAGAGGGTTGCCGCCAAAGGTGGAGGCATGTGTTCCGGGCTTAAAGCTGAGCGCCACTTTATCTTTTGCCAGGAGCGCCCCGATGGGAAGTCCTCCGCCAAGTCCTTTGGCGAGGGTCAGGATATCCGGCTCAATGCCTTCATCCTGATAGGCAAAAAGATGTCCTGTTCGTCCCATGCCGGTTTGCACTTCGTCAAAGATCAGCAAAAGTCCGTGTTTATCGCATAACTTGCGAACCGCAGCAAGGTATCCGGGCGAAGGGACACGAACACCGCCTTCGCCCTGAATGGGCTCAAGCATGACTGCGGCCGTTTGGGGGCCGACGGCGGTTTCGATGGCCTGAATGTCATTAAAAGGCACGTGTTTAAATCCGGGGACCAGGGGTTCGAAGCCCTGTTGATACTTTGTTTGGCCGGTCGCTGAAAGTGCGGTCAGGGTTCGGCCATGAAAAGACTGCTCCGCTGTAATAATCTCAAATTGGTTCCCGGCCATGTTTTCATGTGCGTATATGCGGGCGAGTTTGATCGCGGCCTCGACCGATTCCGCGCCACTGTTGCAAAAGAAAACCTTGTCCGCAAAAGAGTGTTCGACCAGGGCTTGGGCCAGCTGGATTTGAGGCAGGTTGTAATAAAGGTTGGAAACATGCAGTAAGGTTTCTGCCTGATCCTGTACCGCGTTGACCAAGAGCGGATCGCAATGTCCCAGGGCATTTACGGCGACGCCGCTCACAAAATCGAGATAGGTATTCCCGTCAACATCCGCCACCGTGGCGCCGTCACCCTGTGTCAGCACCAAGGGAAAACGGGCGTAGGTCGGCATGAGGACTTTATCGCCTTTAGTGATCCAGTGTTTTGTCTGTTCGGGCATGGCGTCACATTCTGAAAGAAAAGGGGCTTTATATAGCATAGTGCTCTCTTTAGGTGCAATAGAGGCCATGCGAACCGGGCCTTGTTTCAAAAAAATTGCCTAGAGTCACAAGCCCTGGTGTGTTCAGAATAACATGGTATGCTTAAATCTGACTTTTAGAAAACCACGTAATCATGGAGGCATTGTGATGGAAAATCGACGAAAAACGATGCGGGTTCCTGTGGCGTCAATTGCACATATTACGCCGCAAGGGCTTGAAAAAAGCATGGATGTGATGATTCGGGATCTTTCTACGAGCGGCATGGGGTGTTATGTGGATCATGTGTGCCAAAAGGGGGACATGATGATGACAAAGATAAAACTCGATTTGCCTGGTGAAAATGCAGGGGTCATTTCGGCGTTGTTGTTGGGACAAGTGGTGTGGGTAAAAGAGTTGAATGAAGAGGGCAGATATGCGGTCGGGCTTGAATTTCGCGAGATGGAAAAACAATATCCAGATCTTTACGCACATTTACAGGAAATGGAACAACAATCGACCCTCAAATGACGGCCTGCATCTCGATCATCTGACCCACCCCCGATTTAGACGGTCTTAAAGGATTAATGCAGGCGGACTTTGAGGCTTTTCACTTCATGTTGTTCAAACGAGAATGAAAAGGTGCCTTCGCTTAGATGTTTTGTGCAGTGCATTTTTTTGTCGGCCACCCGGACCAGGAAGCATTCCTGTTCGCGGCCACGTGGTCCTTTGAAGACAATGGGAGATCCAATGTGGTTTTTCACCTGGGCAAATGAAACCCGTTTATAGCGCGGCCCCTTTGAGCTTTGTTGTTCCCCTAAAAAATTAACAGATCTGTGTTCCGGTGCAGGTTTTGCGATGGCCGGAAGATCTTTTTTTTCAAGAGGGGTTTGTGGCGCGATGTTTTGATTGGGTTTATTTTCAGCGGGGATTGACACCATCGGGTTCTTGTTTTGAAGACCGGCTTGCACTGGAGCCTGCTGAATGTCTGGCGCCGGAATATTGACAGGCACTGTTTTTGACCCCGTCTCGCCCCTAACATGCTTCAACATTGTTTCAAAATCCTGCCGTTGATTTTTATTAAGGTCGGTGCGTTTTAATATGAGCTCAAGGTCCTGTTTGAACTGCAGCAGCTCCTGTTCCGAAAGCCCCCGTCGGCTGAATTGCACCTGTTGTTTCAACACCTTTAAAAATTGCTGCTGTTTTTCGTCTTTTGGCAGCTTTTCAATCATCGCAATCATTTTTTCCACGACAATAAGGGCCTTTTTTTCGTCTTCCGTGAGTGTTTTCTGCGTAGATCCTGGCATCGTTTCTTTTGCAAGTTGGGTCATCATTGTGTTTTGTTCAGCCTGCGTCGTATTCAGGATGGTGTTGATCAGCAGTATTCCGGCGACAAGAGATGCCGAAATGGAGATCAGAAAGGGTTTTTTAACCTCACTCCAGAATTTTCTAGCAAAAATAAGTGGCACAAAAGGAAGGAAGAGAACGGCAAAACCCCAGCCGATTCCTTTTTTAAACGCGATGATGAGAAACCAGCTCGCCGCGGCGGCCACGATCCAAAGGACAATCATTAAAATTGTAATCATAAATGCTCCCGAGTCAGTGAGGGGTGTAGGTGAGGTCTGTTTTTAATGCTCAGTGGTCTGATGCGCTGTTTCGAGGTCTTGTCCTTGTGTCATGCCCTCTCCCTTGGCGCTTTTCGAGAGATTGAGCGTCAGCTGTGTTTTAATTTCTTCAGTCATTTTAAGGTCTTGAAGATTCATGTCTTCTTTGTGGTGATGTCTACGGGTTTGTTTTCCAAAGAGGCGATCCATAAATTTATTCAAATGTTTCGTGATTTTCCGGGGTGGTACACTTGATTCCTCCAGGGTTTCGGTGATTTTTGCCACAAGCGCGGTGATTTCGAGTCGGCGTCTTGAGTCGATGGATGCGGAATCAAGCGAGACCGGTGCGAGAGGTGTTTTGGTCTCAGTCTCTGTTTGAGAGGGCCCCGGAGCGGGAATGGATGCCGGTTTTACTTGTGCCGGTTCGTCTGCGGGAAGCGGATTGATCGAAGGAACTTCTGCAGGGAGAAGGGCATTTTGCGCAACGGGTGCTGTTGTTGCGGGGGCCGATTGCGTGACCGTCTGTTCGACGGAAAGGCTTTTTTGATATTGAAGGACGCCTTCAAAGCGTGCGATGCTCGAAAGGCTGGCGATTTTATTTGCCCGATCAGCGGCTTTTTCTGTATCTCCTTTGAAAAAATCGCTGGTCAGTTTTTCAATCGTTTTAAAGGCCTTGATCAAATCTTTAAGTTCCTGTGGATTCAAATCCCCTTCGACCGCAAATGACATGGAAAATTCCTGGCTCACTGAAAACGTCGCGTCCTGGCGCTGCATCTCTGCTCCGTCAACGATGCCCATCTGGTTGTAAGTTGCGACAGACGCTTCCATATTCGAGAAGGTCGAAAGGGTGACCTTGTCTCCTTCGGCGGTATATAGAGTAAAATCCGTGCTTTTTTGAACCTGGTATTGCGTGCTTGAAGCCTGGGTGTTCATCAACTCTCGCTGATTGGGCCCTAAAGCGTTTTTTGATAATAAATCAGGCGAGAGTTGAGAGATTGAATTCATAACAGGCGCTCCATCCTTTTTGAACCCCAATGGGGGCTTATGTGTGATTTGCTTCTGTAGAGGTTATCGGAAAGAAAAAGGGAAAACTTGAGAGGAGATTAGAGGTTAGAGGTTAATTTTTATAAAAATAGAATATTTACTGTCTTAGCTCAGGCTGTTCTTCCGGTCTTTTTGCAGCAAGTACAAAAAGAAGGGCACGCCAATCAGTGCGGCGATAGTGCCGAGTCGAAGTTCCTCTGGCGCGGCCAGTGTGCGTGCAGCCAGATCTGTGCCGACAAGTAAAGTACCGCCGGCTAAAAACGTTGCAGGCAATAAGGTGAGATGGTTGGGTCCGATGATGAGCCGGATCACATGGGGAACGATCAGGCCGACAAAAGGAACCGTACCGGAAAAAGCGACGGCTGTGCCGGTGATCAAAGCGGAGAGCACCAGCAGCCACCGTTGAACGCCTTTCACGTCCATGCCAAGCGCCTGTGCGCCTGATTCCCCTTCCAAATAAAGCAGGTTCAGGTCTCTTGAAAAAAAGAGCAGCGCCACGCTACTAATGAGAATAGGCCAGAGGGCGATTTTGAGCTGTGCCCATCCCTGCCCGTCTAGCCCGCCCATCAGCCAGAAAAAGATTTCCCGCAGCGCGGCGCTGGAGTCGATCCGCGTGAGGATGAGTGAAAGCACAGCCCCCATAAAAATGCCGACCGCGATGCCGGACAAAAGCAGGGTCGCAATGGGGGTTCTGCCCTGCCGGGCTGAAATACTGTAAACCAGAAAAAGTGTGCCCAAAGCCCCTAAAAAAGCAGAGGCGGGCAAGGCGAGGCTGTGTGTGGTCGCAAAACCCGTGGCGAGCGCAATGACCGCGGCTAAAGCGCCCCCACTGGATACACCGATGACGCCGGGGTCTGCCATTGGATTGCGAAAGAGGGCCTGAAGCGCCGCACCGGAAATCGCCAGGCCCCCGCCGATCAATACGGCGAGCAGTACACGGGGAAGCCTGAGGGTGAGGATGATCATTTCATCCGTCTTTTCCCAGCCGCCGAGTTCGACAAAAGGCAGTTGATTCAGGATGATTTTTGCGACGACCCATAGCGGCACATCCACCGCGCCCGTCGCCGTGGCAAAAAGGATCGTGCCGATCAAGAGGATCAATAACCAGAGCATTGATTTCGCGAGCGTTGGTCCGCGATGCCCTGTCTGAGCCCATGTCATGCTTTTTGTCTTCATGGGGTAAGGGATATTTCCGTAAACCGGGCCGGATGAAGTTTCCGCGCCATCTCCTCCACTCCCTTGACGATAAAGTGAGACACCGCCGTCAGCTCTTTTCCCGGAATCTCAAAGACCTGTCCTTTTTTAAGCGCCGAGACGGACTGAAGCGCCGGGTGACTTAAAAGCCGGTCATTGCGATCGGTTTTATCCAGGTGCCATTGATTCAGAATGAGGATTTCCGGGTCGAGCGCCACGACTTTTTCCAGCGATATTTTGGGGTGTCCCTTCAAGCCCGCCTCCGCCGCCAGGTTTCTCCCCCCGGCATGCCGAACGATTTCATCAAAAGTGGTGTCGCGGCCTGCGGTCCAGCCATCCAGATCATAAGACAAAAGTCCGGGGCGGTCGGGGCTGGATGCGATTGCTTTTTCTACGGCGCGCAGACGTTTCTCCATCTGGGCGATCAGGGCTTCGGCCCCTTCGTTTTCATGCACCGCTTGTCCCAAGGCGCGAATATTGGTTTTAATCCCTTCAATACTTGAAAAATGCGCCAGAATCAGGATGGGCATCCCGATTTCTTTTAACTGCGTGAGCACATCGGGCGAGGTGTAGCTTGCCGCCAGGATCAGGTCTGGTTGAAGCGCGACAATCACTTCGACGCTTGCTTCTCTCATGGCATTCGGAATGGTTTTGGCCAATTCCGGCACATTGGAAATATTCGGGTCGAGCGCGTAAGCCGTGACTGCCAGAATGCGCTTTGAAGGCACGAGGGAGAGCAGAATTTCATCCGTGCCTAAGGTGAGCGATACGATGCGCTGGGGTTTGGTCTCCGCTGCGCTGGCGCTCCCCGTCCACAGCAGTAGAAAAAGGAGCGGCAGTAAAACGCGCTTCATCAGGATAAATCCAGCATCGACTGAATGGTTTTTAAATCCAGATGTACAGCAACAAACGTGGCCCAGCGCTCAATCTCTTTGTCTTCAAATTCACGGAAAGAGTGCAGGGGTTTTGGCAGGGGGCGCAAGCCTTTTCGTCGGCGCAAAACATTTACAAAACGCCGACGAAACACATCATTTTCAAAAAGCCCGTGCAAGGCGGTGCCAAAAATTAATCCTGTAGGATCCACAAAACCTTCCTCTTCGTCGTCCGGCAAGGTGCTAAAAAAAGCGGGATTTGAGATCGGATCAACAGCGCGGGTCATGCCGCAATGGATTTCATAGCCTTCGACCACTTCTTCGGCATCTTCAAAAAAGGGCGGCTGGCCGGAGAGCCGCCAGGACACGCGCCGGATGATTTTTTCGGATTGAAACTCCGTTATCAGCGCAAGCAGATTCAGTCCTTCAAGTACCCCCTGATTGGATTCCACTTTATCGGGATCGAACAATTCTTTGCCCAGCATTTGATAGCCGCCGCAGATGCCGACTATGGGCGTGCCTTCTTCCGCCATCGTCCGAATCCGCTGGGCCATGCCCGTATCAAAATGGTGTTGCAGGTCACTCATCGTATTTTTACTGCCGGGCAGAATAATCGCGTCCGGCTGGCCCAACTGAATCGGGGTGTGCACAAAACGAAGCATGACGCCCGGCTCCAGCATCAAAGGATCGAAGTCCGTAAAATTGGAAAGATGTCGATGCGCCACAATCGCGATGTCAATTTCCGGATCGCCCTTGCAAACCGTGTCTTGCCGCAGTGCATCTTCTTCCATCAAAGCCAGTGCGGGGTCGAAAGGAATCAGGCCCAGCGTGGGCAGGCCCGTTTTCTGTTTCAAAAAATCAATTGCCGGATCAAAAAGCCGTTTGTCGCCGCGAAACAAATTAAAAATAAAACCGCAAATCCGTTCCCGCTCCACCTCACTCAAAAGCGCCAAAGTGCCGACCACCGCCGCAAGACTACCGCCCCGGTTGATATCGGCCACCAGCAGCACGGGTGCGCCGGTATGCAGGGCGACTTCCATATTCACAATGTCAAATTCCCTCAAATTCACTTCTGCCGGGCTGCCCGCCCCTTCTATAATAATCAGATCGTATTGCTGCGAAAGGGTCTGCAAACTGCTTTCAATGGCATCCCACTTCAGGGTGCGCAAGGCCTTGTTCTGATGAAATTGATCAAAGGCCGAAACATCGGCGTAGGGCTTGCCGTTTAAAATCAGCTGCGCCTCTTTTTCCGCCTTCGGTTTCAGCAAAACAGGGTTCATCTCAACAGAGATTTCCGTACGCGCCGCTTTGGCCTGAAGCGCGGTCGAGCGTCCCACCTCGCCGCCATCGACGGTGACAAAAGAATTCAACGCCATGTTCTGCGCTTTAAAAGGCGCAACACGCAGCCCCTGATTGGCAAAAATCCGGCAAAGCGCCGCGACGAGCACACTTTTGCCGACGTGAGAACCGGTGCCCTGCACCATAAGGTATTTTGTTTTGTTGCTCATATGTGATGCTGTTTGATTGGGATATGTTTCTGATAAAAACTAAAATCCTGATCGGTCGTAAATATTTCTGATTTTAATCGAATGGAAACAGCACAAATCAAGAGGTCAATATGCGAACCTTGAACCCCTTTTTTCCGACAGATGTTATAGAGTCTTGCACCCTCAACATAGTCCTCTTCAATCATTGGAGTCGTTTCAAAAAAACTGAGTTTTTTTCTAAGTTTTTCAAATTGTTTTATATCACCGTAACCCGATAAAACTTCCTGAATAATGGGACCAATCATCAGGATGCGTTGATCAGCAATGAGACTCTCAAGTTTTTCGACATGCTTTTCAAATCCTTTGCGGTTGGATCGAAGTGCGTAGGACCAAATTGGGGTATCCACAAGCACTTTCATTGCTGGCGGCCTTTTTTGTAGTCGTATTCTGGGTCAGGGTCTAGTTTCCCAAACAATTCAATGATTTCAAGTTGTTTTCGACGATTAATAAACTCCCGCAGCGCAGTATTCACGGTGTCTTTTTTTGTCTTAAAACCACCGAGTTTTAGGGCCTCGTTGATGAGGGTATTGTCGATTGCAAGATTAGTCGCCATTGTTTATTCCTCCTGTAACAGATCATATCACACAAGGCATCGTGTAAAAAACATGTCAAACCTACACACTCATTCCTTATGCCGTCTCCAAAGGGTTTCGTCTTCTTTTTGGGCGAGCGCGATCCAGCGGGAGAGCACAAAAAAGACATCGCTTAGGCGGTTGATGTAACGCAAAACGGCCTCCGGCACAGGTTCTTCTTTATTGAGTCGCACACAAAGCCGTTCACACCTTCGACAGACCGTGCGGGCCTGATGCAAAAAAGCGCCGACCTTGCCGCCGCCGGGCAGGATGAATTCTTCCAGTGGTCTCAGGACTTCCTGGCAGTCATCCATCCGCTTTTCCAGCGCGTCGATTTCGTCACTAAGGATTTTTTTCATCGCCGGGGATTCTTTGCCCGGCGGGGTTGCCAGTATACTGCCGATGTCAAAGAGGCGGTCCTGAATCGTATGCAGCCATTCATCCAGTTCCGCCGCTTCCGCGAGGGTTTTCATTTGATCCTGATTAAAGGCCCGCGCCAAACCGACGATGCAATTTAACTCATCGACGGTGCCGTAAGTTTCGATGCGAAGATGGTCCTTGGCGATTTTAACGCCGCCGACCAAACGGGTCGTGCCTTTGTCTCCTGAGCGGGTATACACTTTTGTAATACGCATGGTTTTTGTCCTCATTGGTTCTATTGTTTAATATCGCCAAAATAGCCTGTCTTTTGGTTTCGTTCCCATGATCCATAGCTTGCGGGTTGATTGTTCGAAACAGTAAGCTGAATAACACGTTGCAAGACTTTGGAAACCGATCTTACAGGAACCTTTTTTTCATCGAATTCATTCTCAGCATTTTTTATGATGTATCCGAATAATATTCCTAAGAAAGCTGGCTTCTTCAACCCAGTACCGGTTTTTTCTTGGAAAAGTTTGCTGATGGGATCTGACTTCCTAATTTTCAGTTGGTCATAACACTCGCCTATTTCATTTGAAGCGAAAGTAGGTTTTCCTTCGCTCATTTCAGACAAGGCTTGGGCAATTTCACTATGGCTAAAGTTTTCAAACTCAACTGTTTTCTTTTCCCATAAATGAATGTATTCGGGTTTTGTCACCATGCGATCTTTATTATATTTTGAGTGAGCTGTGATTAGATTAGTTCTTACTGTGTTAGCGTGCCCCTCATCGTCAAGGATGACAAAAACAATCGTTTGCCTATCGTGGTAATAATCAATAAACTTTTCCAATGCTCCGTATTTGTCTGTGTTCTTTTTTCCGGTGAAGCCCCCGACTCCCTGCAAGTTTATAATTTCGATCCCAAGGTTCAAAAACGAGCGCCCAAGAAGTTCCTGTGACAATCTGGGGAATTGTTCTTCTTCGCCGTGACCCTCGACAACGAGAATCAATTTAGGTCGTGGATTTAGATGATATTGGTTTGTGAGAAATTCTAGGTATTGCAACTTATTAGCTGAAACACCCTCCCCGTGGTACTTATCAGGGTGCCAATTGTAGCTTTCATTTGGGGCAAACAACTTTTCACTTGTAAGGGCCTTGTAAAACAGACGTACCATGTGTTCCATGGAGTATATTGTTTGAGCCAGTAAAGCGTCGCCCTTTAGTTTTTTCTTGTGATCTAGAGCAACAAAGCTGACTAGCGCATACCAGTGTTCTAAGGGATCCATCCATTGAGCATCGATTGAAAGCCTCTCATGGATGTCCTTGATGTCTTCAATTGTGAAATCAAGAGCTTTGAGAAACGCTTTAGCATCCCACGAGTCACAATAGTCGTCCCAATCCCATTTCCAGCCCTCATAAAAACCTGGGAATGATATCGAAGGCATGTAGGAGCTTATTGTCCGTTGATCTGTTTGAGTTTCTGGAAAAAAACGATTCGACAGCGCTTGGCAGAGGAGCGGCGCCTTTTCACCTCTGACACCCGACTCTTTTAAAGTATTAATACGCCCTTTGGCCCGTTCAGAAGTTTGTTTGGCAACTCTGTTGAGTTCCTCATCTTCATAACTAAACCAATCTTCCACATGAGCTGGTATTTCAGTCGCCTTTTTTAAGTTGTAAAGCGTATAGCATTGAAAAATAGAATAATAGCTTTCTATTTGAAGATCTCCATCGTTGTCTCTGAAGCTTTTCCATTCTTGAAATTCTGTGGACGATGGATCCCAAAGGTGACCTTCTTTAAACCATGATTCGGCATAATTTTTTGTCCACCCGAATCCTGCGTATTTTTTTTCAATATCGCCGTCCCATTCTTCCCCTTCTTGCAAGACTCCAAAGTGTTTTTGTTGATTCCGCTCTCGGTCGATTTCAATTTTTATTTTAATTTTTGGGAATTTGACACGGGCAACGGGAAAGAAAATCCCCAATTTTTCAAATTGTTCGAGTTGTCCTTTTGAAGTTTGTATACCCCTCTCTTTGCAATACGATATAAATTTATCGGTCGTCACAAAGGGGCATAAGACGAAAGATTCATTCTCAATGAGTTTTTTTAAGCTAATGTAGTTTTTCATTGTCAAATCCCCCCTGGCCCCCCTTAAGCAAAGTGGGGTAAAAAATGGCGGTGGTTTCCTTATTTTGTTTTGTGCTCTCCCTTTAACAAAGGTGGATTGAGGAGAATTTCTCTCACGATGGCCTCTAACACGTCGTCTATTTGTTGCAGAACCTGAACGTTATTAAGCTTAAAACCTTCAAACCTTGTTCCGCCAAGTATGTATCACGGCTGAGGTCACTTTCAACGTGATTGTCTTCCAAATGCTGCGCCCCATCAACCTCGATGACCAATTTTGCACCCGGCCCGTAAAAATCGACAATATAATTCCCAATCGACTTCTGCCGGTAGAATTGAATACCCAACTGTTTGTTCCGCAAACGAAACCAAAGCCTCTTTTCGCTTTCAGTCATCTCCGAACGCAAGCAACGCGCAAAAGATTTGAGTTCAGGGTTATATTTAAGGATAAATCCCCCTCGTTCCCCCCTTGTCAAAGGGGGAAGAAAATCTTTTAAAACAAAAGTCCCACACCATCAATTTTTTACCCCACTTTGAAAAAGGGGGGCCAGGGGGGATTTCTTCATTCCCAATCCAAAACCCGAAAGGCATCCGTTGTCCCCTGCCACGCAAAAATGTCCGGGTGAAGCAAATGCGCGAGCAGTTCAATGCCATCCACCACCCGTGGGCCGGGGCGGGCAAAATAGCTGTTGGCATCCACGGCGTAGACGCGGCCATTTTGAACTGCGGGCAGTTTTTCCCAGCCGTGATACTCGGTCAGCAGGCTTGCCTGTGCCAGGGTTTTTTCAAGATCAAGACCGCAGGGCGATAAAATCAGAATTTCCGGCGCGGCGGCCACAACGCTTTCCCAGGGCACCCGCACGGAATCGGCCCCTTTTTTGGCCAGGGGATCAAGACCGCCCGCAATCTCGATCATCTCCCCGACCCAATGCCCGCCGCAATAGGGCGGGGAAAGCCATTCCATGAAAAAAACGCGAGGAAGATGTTTGAGCGTGTCTGTCTTTTTTTTGACTGCCTCGACCCGGTCTTGAAGCACGCGGATTTGGGCGGCGGCCCGTGTCTCTGTGCCGGTGGCCGATGCGATTTGTGCCATATTTTTAAAGATATCCGCCAGACAGGTTGGCGTGAGCCATACGATTTCCGGGGCTTTGGGCAGGTGTTTTAAAAGCCGCGAGACCTCATTGCCAGACGGCGCGCAGACCTGACACAAATCCTGCGTGAGAATGAGATCGGGCGCGAGGGCTTTCAGTTGTTGCTCGTCCACCGCATACAGACTTTTCCCCGCCTTGACGGTATCACTCACACATTGATCAATCTCGGCCTGTGTGAAATTTTGCATGTCGATGGCATTTTTCACCACGACCGTTTTATCTTTGGCCGCTTCCGGATAATCACATTCATGTGTGACGCCGACCAATTGTTTGTCCAGTCCCAGCGCATACAACATTTCGGTTGCGCTGGGGAGAAATGAAACGATGTTCATGACAGGCTCCTAATGATTAAGTGGCAAGAGGACAAGAGCAAAAAGCACGAGGACTTCGATGTGTTCATTCAATGCCCCCAGGCCGTCTCCGGTGAGCCCGCCGATTTTTTTATTTAAAAAATGCACAAACAGAAACACCCAGGCCGTGACGAGAACCAGGATGCCCAGGGCCGGGGTGTTTAAGATATATATGGCCAAAAACAGGGTGAGAGCGGTGGCGATCAAAACGTGGTTTTTGCGGCACTGCCCGATAAAGGGTTTTCCCGTACCTTCGGTTCTGGGATATTTCCCAATAAAGGCCGCCAGCACCATGGCCCAGCGACTGAAGAGCCCCATGATTAAAAAGGCATTGAGGCGGCCGTTGCTGAGTACTTCGTGAAACAGTGCAAACTTTAAAATAAGCACGAGCACGAGGGCGATCACGCCAAAGGCCCCGACCTGACTCTCTTTCATGACGGCCAATATGCGTTTTGAATCGCCCCCCGCCCCCAATCCATCAGACAAATCGGCCAGCCCGTCGAGATGCAGTCCCCCTGTGATCAGCACGGAGAAAACAAGTAAGAGCGCTGCTAAGGGCAGTGGCGAGAGAAAGGGCCTTAGACTTTGTGCGCTGGCGAATAAAATCGCCCCGATCATGAGGCCGCACAGCGGAAAATAGCGCAAGGCCGCGTTCAATTCATCTTCCCGTATCGTGGTGTAACGAGCGAGCGGAATAATGGTCAGTGTTGAAATGGCGCTGAGCATCGCCTTCACGCATCGTCCTCTTTTTGGGAGACGCCTGCCTGTTCAAAAGTCGCCATTTCGTTCACGATTTTAATCGCGGCATCGACCATACTCATGCCCAGCGCCGCGCCGGTGCCTTCACCCAGACGCATGTCGAAAGCCAGCAGCGGCGATAATCCGAGGTGTTTCAAGGCGATTTGGTGACCGGGTTCGGCTGATTGATGCGCGGCTAAAAGATAGGCCGTCACTTCGGGTTTCAAAGCGGCCGCAATCAAGGCGGCGGCGGTGGCGATAAAACCGTCGATGACGATGGGAATTCGGTGGGCCGCGCCTCCGAGAATCAGTCCGGTGATGCCGCCAATTTCAAAGCCGCCGATTTTTTGGAGCAGCTCAAGGGGTTTGCTTGCTTCGGGCTGGTTCACATTGAGGGCCAATCGCACGACGGCCTGTTTTAAAACCAGGGTTTCATCGCCGATGCCCGTCCCCCGGCCCGTGACCGTTGCGATATCCGAGCCGGTCAATACCGCTGTGATGGCGCTGCTTGCCGTGGTATTGCCGATGCCCATCTCACCCGTGCCGAGCAGGGTGACCCCATTTTTGGCGGCCTCTTCCGCCAAATCAATTCCGGTGATGACTGCGGCGAGGGCTTGTTTCTGGGTCATGGCGGGGCCACGACTCATGTTTTGTGTGCCGCGCGCGATTTTTCGATGAATCAATGTCGGGATTTCGCCAAAGTCAAAATCAACGCCCATATCGACGACCCGGACCTCCGCGTCCGCATGTCGGGCGAGCACATTCACCGCCGCACCGCCCTTTAAAAAATTAAACACCATCTGCGCCGTGACCGATTGGGGAAAAGCGCTGACGCCTTCTTCACACACGCCATGATCCGCCGCAAAGACAAACAGGGCTTTTTTTGGCAGTGTGGGCGGAAATTTCCCTCGCACGCGAATATACCATGCCGCCAGTTCTTCCAAACGCCCCAAGCTGCCCGGCGGTTTGGTCAGGCGGTCAAGATGCTGCTGCGCGAGGCTTTGGCATTGAAGATCAGGCGTCTTGATGTGATCGAGCATTTTATTCAAGCGATCCATTTGAGTCCCTTCGGGGTTTTTGAATGTCATTTGATCCTCTGAGGAATGCCGGCAAGCATCCAATACACTGTTTGTGCAGCGGCGGCCCATTGTTGGTTTAATCGCCCTGCAAGGTCCCGAAAGCGCCGCGTGAGGGCATCGGCAGGGACAATGCCTTGCCCGACTTCGTTGGAGACCGCGATGATGGTCATTTTGGCTTTCGCGATGGTTTCAATCAGCCCGTCGAATGCCTGGGTGATTTCTCCTTCGGAGTTTGTTTTCATCATGAGATTATTTAGCCAGAGCGTGAGGCAGTCGATGAGCACGACATCGGCCTGGCCTTCCAGGGACTGAAGCGTTTCAGAAAGTCGAAGCGGTTCCTCAATGGTCTGCCAGTCGTTGCCGCGTTCATGGCGGTGGTCTTCAATCCGTGCGGCCATTTCGGCATCTTTTGCTTCTGCGGTGGCCAGATAGACTTTTTTTTCTCCGTCTTCCTGCTGGCCGAGGTGCAGGGCATAACGGCTTTTACCGGAACGTGCGCCACCCAGAATCAAGATGTTGTGGTTCATGCCGCCCCGCCGGGTTGAAGGATAGTGCGAAGTTGTGCGACGAGCAATGCATTGTCTTTGTGTGAGCGCACAGCGATGCGAACAAAACGATCCCCCAAACCCCGAAAAGATTCGCCGCTTCGGATGAGGATTTTGGCCGGCCCGAGCCGTTTTGCCAGCTCGTCCGCGTCCGGAAGCGGTTTGTTCAATTGAAATAATATAAAATTGGCGGCGCTGGGGAAGACGGTGAGGTTAGGCAGTTGTGTGAGCGCCTCTATTAAATAATCGCGTTCTGCTTCAATGAGTTGAAGGCTTTTTTGGACATAGTCTGCATCGCTCAGGCTCGCGAGGGCCGCGACTTCGGCGAGGTGGTTGACGGACCAGGTCGGTTTGATGGACTCGATTTGCGAAACCGGATGCATGCCGCCTGCGAGGTAGCCAATGCGCAGGCCGGGCAGGGCGTAAAACTTGGTAAAATTACGCAGGACAATGAGGTTGATATACCAGGGAATTTCGCCGATCAGGGACTCCGCCGGGGTGTAGTCGATGAAGGCTTCATCGACGATGGCCGAAATGCCTTCGTGAAAAGCGGCGGCGATGACGGGGAGCAAGGCTTTTTTTGTGAGCACTTGTCCGGTGGGGTTATTCGGGTTGCACAAAAACAGGGCATCAATGCCGTTTGTTTTATGCGCGTGAATGAGGTCGATCAACATTTCCGGCCGGAGTTGAAAGCCGTCCTGCGCCGGTAAATCGAGCACCTGCACTGCACAACCGGCCAGTTTTGCGGCGGTTTCGTATTCGGAAAAGGTGGGGGCGGTCATGAGGATTTTTTTGAATCCAAAGGCCCTTGGAATCAAATGAATCAGTTCCGTCGAGCCATTGCCGATGAGGATTTGCCCGGCTTTCAGCCGGTGTTGTTTTGCAAGGGTTTCCCGCAGGGCCATACAGAATCGGTCGGGATAGTGGACCAGGTGTTGTATATTTTCCCGTAGGGCTGCTTCTGCCTTGGGTGACATGCCGAGGGGGTTAATGTTGGCGCTGAAATCGATGACGTCTTCCACTGCGCATTGTTGTTGGCGCGCAAAGGCAAAGACCTTCCCGCCGTGTACGACATGTTGGATATCGTCCAGGTTGCTGGGGTTGATTTCATACATTTTAAAATTTCTCCGTAGATGTGAGTGGTTTCCATTGGTCCCAGTGCAAAAGGGAGGAGAGTGGCAGTCGTGGCAGCCAGCCTTTTTTTTCGAGTTCGGGCTGTTCGTGAAAATGGCTGACTTTACCTACATTTAAATAGGCAATCGGGACGATATTTTCAGGGATACCCAGTATCGCTTTTAAAAGATCGTGATGAATGATGCTCATCCAGCCCACGCCCAAATTCTCAGCACGCGCAGCCAGCCAGAGATTTTGCACGGCACAGACGGCACTGTAGAGATCCATTTCCGGGTTGGCGGTGCGTCCAATCACCGTGCGTCCGGTGCGGCTGCGGTCGCAGGTGATGCAAATGCCCACGGGCGCTTCCACGATGCCTTCTAATTTGAAGGACGTGTATTGCGCCTGTTTTTCTTTCTGAAACATCTCAGCCGCTTCTTTGTGGGCGATTTCAAACCCGGCCTTGATCTTCTTTTTGATTTCGGGATTTTTCACGACGATAAAGTCCCAGGGCTGCATGAAACCGACGCTGGGGGCATGGTGGGCTGCATCCAAAATGCGCAGTAGTATTTCATCGGGAATGGGATCGCTTTTAAACTCTCCACGTGTATCTCGGCGGCTGTAAATCGTTTTGTAGACGGCTTGACGTTCTGATTCAGTTATTTTTTGCATTCTTTCTCTCAAAGGCATCGTGGTTTGTGTCGGACTATTCTAACGGCTTCCCCTTTCGAAAGGAATGACTAAATGTCGGGTCGTAGAGTTTCGAACGCATGCCTTCTGCAGACAGGGCTTTCCCCACAATCACCAGGGCCGTTTTAGTAATTTTTGCTTTTTTCACCTGCTCAGCCAAGTCAGATAACTCACAGCGAATAATCAGTTCATCGGGCCAAGTCGCTCTGTACACAACTGCACAAGGCGTTTCTGGCGGATAGGCACTTAAAAGATCTTTTTGTATTTTTTTGACCAATTGAATGGATAAAAAAAGAACGAGCGTCGTTTGATGTGTCGCGAGCATGGACAATTTTTCAAGCTCGGGCACGGGGGTACGGCCCTCACATCGGCTTAAAATCACCGTTTGTGCGACATCGGGAATGGTGAGTTCTTTGGAAAGCGCGGCAGCGGCAGCCGTAAATGAACTCACGCCGGGCACAATTTTGACCTGAACGCCTTGTGCCCGTAGTCCTTCGGCATGTTCGCCGATGGTGCCATAAATCGAAGGATCGCCGCTCGCCAGTCGTACCACGGTTTTCCCTGCCTTGGCGGCTGAGACCAAGATGGCGAGGATCTCTTCCAAGGTCAGTTTAGCGCTGTCGTATAGCTTCGCCTGTTTGGCGTAGGCCAAAGTCGCGGGCGGAATGAGGCTGCCCGCGTAGACCACAACTTCGGCCGCCTCAAGCAGGCCTTTGCCTTTTACGGTGATTAATTCCGGGTCGCCCGGCCCGGCCCCCACAAAATAGACGACGGCTTCTTTATTCATAAAATCCCCCCCTGCCCTTCCTTTGTAAAAATCCCCCCTGGCCCCACTTTGTTAAAGTGGGGCCAGGGGGGATTTGCTTTAAAATTCAATCCCCCTTTGCGCCTTAATCCCTTTTTGATAAGGATGTTTGATCTCCACCATCTCGGTTGCCAAATCGGCGATTTCAATAATTTCTGCTTTCGCACGTCTTCCGGTGAGGGCCACGTGCAAATCTTTGGGGCGATTTTGAAGGGTTTCTATTACGCTTTCTAAAACCAAGTATCCATAATCCAAAACAATATTCATTTCATCAAAAATGACCAAATCGTAATTTCCGGAAGCCATGCAGGTTTTTCCGTATTCCCAGGCCGCTTCTGCCTTGGCAATGTCACGTTCACGGTCTTGTGTGATCCAGGTAAAGCCTTCACCCATGGGGCGCAGTTCAAAACCCAGATTTTTGGCCGAAACCTGCTCGCCCGTCTTCCAACAGCCTTTTATAAATTGGATCATGACCACCCGTAAACCTGTGCCCACAGCCCGCATCGCCAAACCCAAAGCCGCCGTGGTTTTGCCCTTGCCGTTTCCGGTGTTTACGATAATAAGGCCGACTCTTTCTGGCATGGCTCCTCCTCTTCGTCCAATAAAAACTGCTCGTGTTTTTTAACCAAGACCAAGGTCATGTAACCCAAAGTTTGATTGCGGAATTGCCTCAAATCTCGCTCAACACGTTCGTCTTCCGTCCCGATATAACTGAGCAAGACCGCGTTGTCGATGAGCTTCATCTCCTCAAGTAAGGCCACAACACGATTCAACTTTGAACCCACTTTCATGAGCACGATGGTGTCGAAGTTTTCCAGTGCGTCCCGCACATTGGAGACATCCCGGTTCACCGGGAGAATGGCGATGCGTTCTTTGCCCTCACCAATGGCTTGATTGATCATTGCGGCCGCGGCGGAAAAACTGGAGATGCCGGGAATGGTCTCAATCGGCACCTTCGGCAAAAGCTCGCGCAGGGTTTTCACCACATAAATATAGGTCGAATAAAGGGTGGCATCCCCTAGGGTGATAAAAGCCACATCCTCGCCCCGTGCGAGAATATCGGCGACTTTTTGGGCATTGAGGTGCCAATAATATTCAAGCTGGTTCCGGTCCGTCGTCATCGGGAACATCAGCTCTTCGACCTTGACCTCTTTTCGCATAAAGGGTTCGATGGTGTTTAAGGCCATGCTTTCGTCGGTTGAATTGCCCCGTGGATAAAATAAATACGAGACCTTTTCAATCGCGTCACGGGCCTGCAAGGTCAGGTACTTGGTATAACCGGGGCCGACGCCGATGCCGTAGAGCGTGCCGTAGGTTTTTAAAGACTGCGCCGGTTTGGCTTCGATAACTTTTTGCCGCATGAGCTGCACGGATTTTTCATCCAAACTATCCAGTTCATACTTGCTTTGATAGCCCCGCGGCGTAATCATCAGGCCATCCAAAGTGAAGGTCATTTTATTGCCGATAATCACCGTGGTGAGCATGCCGATTTCGTGCTCCAGCATGTCCTCCAAATCCGTTAGAACGATTTGCTCTAAATCCCGATAGGCCGATTTCACAAGGGCCACCGGG
>JAJDBT010000022.1 GCA_029261215.1 Nitrospirota bacterium
TTCGCCGACACCTTCTATCTCACCAACATCTTGCCTCAAGCCTCAGCCTTCAATCAAGCCAAAGGCGCATGGTTTCAAACCGAAATCATCACGGAATGTTATCGAGAGATTACCCCTTTAAAAATATGGGGCGGTGTGATCTGGGGGAAGGACACACAGAACGACCACTTTACCCAAAGCCACGGGATACAAACCCCGGACTATTGGTGGAAACTGATCTACCGGGAAGACAAACAGGAATACAGTGCGTGGATTTTTCCCAATGACCCATCCGCCAAGGGGGCAAAAATAGAAACCTATGCGGTATCGATCCAAGAGCTTGAATCAAAAGCAACGATGCTTCCGGCTATTGATGCCATCAGAACTGCGAAACACGCTAAAACCAGCTGGCCTGTTAAAAAATCAAGGGGTCAGTTGGTGTGTGAGGGACATTCGACATCCCTGGGTTAAGGTGAAGCGACTGAGATTGCCCCGAAATGGTTCTTTCATCTTAAAGTCGATGAAAATTTTAAATCTAAAATTTATCGAATGCGCTTACAATTCCTCAAAAACAAAACACCTCGGAAATAGAGCATTCAAATAGAACCTGTGTATAACTTAAGGACAACAAGAGGGACGTTTGCACGTTTTTAATGAACCGGAATACCGGGAAAACGCGACAAAAAGTAAAGCTGTTCTATCAGGTCGAACCCTTCTACCGTTTCTCCAACACGGCTTCATAGTCTTCCACAGAAAGCGGTTTACTGAAGTAGAATCCTTGAGCCTTATCGCATCCTAAATCCATCAGATAGGAGAGTTCTTCGTAGGTCTCGACCCCTTCTGCTATGACCTTCATGCCCATGATTTGTCCCATCCGGGTGATGGCTTCAACGAGGGCCTTCTTTTGTGGATCAGAGTGAATTGCTTCGATAAAGGATTTGTCGATCTTCAGAAAATCTAGGGGATATCGGGAGAGATAGCTTAAGGAAGAATAACCGGTTCCGAAATCATCGATTGAAAGCCGGATGCCCACATCTTTGATCGTCTGTAACGTGTTAAGGGCTTCTTCATTCGGGTCGAGCATGAGGCCTTCTGTAATCTCAAGAATGAGCGATTCTGCGGGCAGGCCACTTTGCTCCAGAGCCAGGACAAGTGATTCAGAGAGGCCCCCATTTTGAAAGTCTCTGGATGAGAGATTCACTGCAATGGCGGTATCCAGTCCATAAACGTCCTGCCATTTTTTCACCTGGGTACAGGCCGTTAATAAAACCCACTGGCTGATCTGAGAGATCAGTCCAGAGTGTTCTGCAAGCGGGATAAACTCATCGGGTGAGACCAAGCCGCGACGCGGGTGTTGCCAGCGGATCAGGGCCTCTAAAGATACTGTCTTTAAAGATCTCAGGTCCACAATGGGTTGATAGTGAAGGATCAGTTCTTGATTGTCGATGGCCTGTCTGAGATCCCACTCTAAGAGCGTGCGCTCTTTGTCTATTTTTTCCATCTTTTTATTGAAGAACTGGTAGTTGTTACGCCCTTTGGACTTGGCCTGATACATAGCCCTGTCGGCATTTTTCAAAAGGATTGTAGCTTCCTGGCCGTCCTCCGGAATCATCGTAATCCCGATACTGGCCCCTAAGAAGAGATCACGGCCCTTCACTTCAAATGGCAGTGACATCTGGTCAAGGATCTTACCTGCCACAAGCGTGACCTCTTCCTGAGTTATAATTTCAGGCAAAATGGTGAGAAACTCATCCCCCCCGGTGCGGGCGACGATGTCGCTCTCCCGAACTGCGGCACAAAGCCGGCCGGCGGCCATTACCAAAACCTCGTCCCCAACGATGTGGCCGAAAGTATCGTTCACCTGCTTGAAGTGGTCGAGATCAATAAATAAGAGCGCAGCTTTTCTCTGATAACGATTGCCCTGCATGATCGTATCGGATAGACGTTCGAATGCAAGCGTCCTGTTCGGGAGTTCGGTGAGCGCGTCATAATAGGCTCGAAAGTGAAGATGCTCCTCATCCTCTTTTCTCTTCGAAATGTCGATATTGGTACCAACCATTCTGAGCGGTTTTCCCTCTTGATCCCTGGCGATCGCTTTCCCGCGATCAATCGTCCAGATGTATCGACCCGATTTGGTTCTCAGTCGGGTTTCGCATTCGTATACATCCGTTTCTCCTTGAAGGAGTGCCTCTAGCTTTTTTTCCACCAGGGCCCTGTCATCAGGATGCAGCAGTTTTTTCCAAGTATCTATATTTGGCTCGAGTTCATTCGGTTCATATTCAAGCCTACTAAACCATCTCGGCCCTAATAGAACCTCTCCGGTAACGATATTCCAATCCCAGATACTCCCCTTGGCCGCCTCAAGGGCGAGATTCAGCCGTGTTTCTGTTTTTGCCCGTTCGTCGATCTCGGCCTGTAAGGTTCCGGCAGCGATGCCCTGCTCTTCTCTTTGTCGGATAACCAAGAGCAGATAGGAGGCAAGTAAGCCGGTAACGACAAATATTCCGATAGGAACTGTCGCTTCCCACCATTTAAAATCACCGCTAAAATCACGATGAAAACCCATTGAAAGAATCCGCCATTCACTACCTGCGACAAAGAAGTGCTTTTCCAGAATGAGTTCAGTCAATTCCGGGTCCCGCCCGCGGCTCAGAATATTTTCGGCCTCTGTGAAGGGATCAGGATAGAGCAGATCGCCTTCCGAGGGAGTCGTCACATCCTCAATCCGGATGGCTATCGGCACTTGAACGAGATGATTCAAGGCCTCTGCCACAATGGCGTCGATTCGATGAACAGAAAGGACAAATCCCTGCAAATGCGCTCTCCGCTCCGAGATGCTCTCAATGGCGGCGCCATTTTGATAGATTGGGGCAACAACCAGTATTGCTTTTATAGACTCTTTTTCCTGAACAAGTGTGATCGGCCCACTCGACCTACTCTCGCCAGAGTCCCTTGATCTTTCCAAAGTTACTCTTCTTTCCGGATGAGAAGAAAGATCAAAACCCAATGCTGCTTCGTTTCCTCGGTAGGGTTCTACATAATAGACCGGGAAGTAGTAATCTTTCTCCTGCATATCGCCCATGACGCCATCCGGTTTCAATCCCTGGATTTTAAAATCAGGAAATATTTTTTTGGCGGCTGTTTCAAAAACCTGTCGTTTATCTGCTGTGACAAGGGGAATCCATTCGAGCGCCTGAACGTCCCCATGATCCAATATTAGGTTTTTAGCGAATATCTTAAACTCCTCCCTTGTGACCTCTTGAGAGGCTGAATAGAAGGCTTTAAGAGGTTGGACCGTCTTCATTGAATCGATCAAGTGCTCTTGGATTAGGACGATCCGTTCTCCTGAGACCTGCTGAAATCTCTTGTTGATTTCTGCCTCGTGTTGTTTCTGGATAATGATAGAAGCGACACACGATAGAATAATGCCAATAATAAGCACGGAAAATGCCGGAATAAAGAGCAGAACCTTTCTAGTCTCATGTGGGATTGGTTTTGTAACTGTCTCACTGCTCTGTCTGTTGCTTGAGGAGGCTCCAATTAATCGGACAATACCTATGCTGATAAAGCCCACAGCGACTAACAAAACAAACCAGTTATAATTGAGATGCCAGTCTTTCACGATTTGCATGGCATCTCTCATTGGCATGAAAAACGGGAGAATCTGCATGACAAGCAGGTCGATTAAATAAAAGGAAGCAACGCAAATCAATCCAACGATAATGGTGCTTAGAGCGGATTTTCTCTCCCTAGCTTGAGACCCTGATATCTTGTCGCCATAAGAATTAAATTGTTGGAGACATTTGAATGATGCAAAAATAGAGAGCGATACAATCAAGACATCAAATACCATCATTGAAGCACTTGAGTTCCACATGACAATTACTCCTATCAGAATTTCAAAAAGATCCTGGAAAAAAGAACATTTTTTTCTGAATAATGATGAGTGCTTATTGTCTAATTACTTATGAAAGCGATCGTTTCGGTATAGATTCTTGAATCCACTTCAAGCGTAGAGTGAGGTGGAAGAGAGGCAACGAGAATATCTTTAGAATACGCACGATCCCGTGATTATGAATAGTATGCGTAGTGTATAGCTATACCTCTTTCTGAGTGTTTTTGATAGAAAAGTCAGTGGGATGAAGGTTGTATTTACCTGTTTAATTCAAATATCAATATAGCAGCCAATATCTAATGAATGCCACTAGGAACCCTAACCAGATTGAAATCCCTCGAAAATCACGCTTACAGTCTAAATCTGAGGAATGCCATCTGTAACCTCGCACAGACGGGACCATATCAAAAATCTCGACTACGGGAAGAAGTTGAGGGTGCTGGCTACAGCATGTGATATGTCTGGAAGTCACGCCTGTCGGTTTTTATTTATGCGCCTCACCCCCACCGCGCTTAAGGGCGGATTCCCCATATTTAGATCTGATGAGATCTGTCGCAGCATCTATGCGTTGCTGTTTTTGCCTGGCCTCATCTAAAAAGAGCTCTCCCTGTATTAATTCGCCAGATACCAGGTGGCTGACGCCCATGCCCACTAATCGGACAGGGGGATGTTTCTTCTCCAGGTTTGTTTTCAAAAGGTCAAGGGCAACCCTCAAGAGAACCTGGGTCGTATGAGTTGCTTTAGGCAAGGTCTGAGAGCGCGTGATGGTCTTAAAATCGGCAAAGCGTATCTTGATTTCCACAGTCCGGGCAGAGAGATTGTGACGCCGCAGACGCCAGGCCACCTGCTCTGTCAGTGCCACTATATGGGATCGAAGCGGATCGAAATCGTCAAGATTTTTTTCAAAGGTCGTTTCGTTAGAGATCGATTTTATCTCGTGATCAGGGATGACTTCCCTGCCATCCCGCCCATGGGCGAACTCCCAGAGTTGGTCGCCCCATTTACCAAATAGCTCGTGAAGTATTTGACGAGGTTGCTGCCGGAGCTGATTGATGGTCCGGATCCCTTTTTGGGCGAGTACCCGATCGCTGGCCTTCCCTACCCCCCAAATGCGGCCCACAGGGAGCGGATCGAGAAAGCCCTGGATGTCTTCCAGCTTGACGACCAGGAAGCCATCGGGCTTTCCTAAGTCACTGGCGACCTTGGCTAAGAATTTATTGGGAGCAATTCCGACAGAGGCGCACAGGCCGATCTCTTCCTTAATTTCCTGTTTAATCCGTTTCCCGATTGCCTCGGAATCTCCAAAGAGCTTTTCGCACCCGGTAACATCGAGAAAGGCCTCATCTAAAGAGAGGGGTTCTACCAGCGGAGTATAGTTTTTGAAAATATTTTGGATTTTCTCGGAGACCTCCGCGTAGTAATTTATTCGCGGTGGCAAGAAGATGGCATCGGGGCAGAGCCGACGGGCCTTCGATGCGGGCATCGCACTGTGTACACCGAAGGCGCGGGCTTTATAATTTGCGGCGGCAACGACTCCCCGGCCTTTCGGACTTCCGCCAACGATGACGGGTTTCCCCCTGAGGTCCGGCCGATCCCGCTCCTCGATTGATGCATAAAATGCATCCATATCTACATGCAGAATCATCGCGACATTTTATTGTTTCGACGATGAATCGTCAATAGAGCTTCGATCTGACCATGAAATACTCGTAATTTGCCTGCTCGGAGGGAAGAGCACGCTGTGCCGCTACCTACTTGCTTCTTATTTCATCTTGGTCATCAAAGGTGTCCAGCAAGACCTGGAATTTCCAGAAAAGTTGATCAAGTTCCTTCTTTAGTTTCGAGTTTTTAGTATGATTCGCCTTAGCAGCGACATAGCCTTGCACCTCCTCGATTTCATCCAAGGACAATTCGACCTTAAGGCCTTTGCCTTCTACAATGGCAAGTCTGGCAAAGTCCAGATCGCAAAATGTGTCATCCCGAATGAGATCGCGTTCACGCAGGGTCAGTTTCACGGACACTTTCTTTCCGTAAGGTATTTTCTTTCTTTTCATTTTTTCCGCTTGCCGAGATCGGCGATCATGATTCAGATCGCAATGATCGTGATTATATCGCTTTGACTTCTCGAATCAAAATAATTCGCGCCATGGAATAAATATTAGCCTCAGATATAAGTTGTTTCTACTACCGAAATGTTTTACAACAGGCCGATGACACATACAGGTCTCGGCGAGATGATCTCATACGAGCAGTCTTGTGGTTTTTTTAGTGTAAGCCCACTCAAAGGAATGCGAAGATAAAAAGAAAATGAGCTGCATCCTGAATATCACGCCCAGAGGACATTTACAGCTTAAGGTGAATGAAGAGGGGCAAATTGATCGCCCTATGAAGAAGGTGATTGAGGCTTTTAATCGCTCAACGCCGGAGGGGCTCTTCTATCTGGCGATGCAGACGATTGGAGAGACAGAGCCTTCCATCCTCTTCTGGCGCGAGATGGGGGTGGAATATCTTAGTCGGCTCTGCCGACTTCCGGAGCTCGATGCCGACGCGAAGATGCTGGAAATGCTGGGTCATGACGAACTGAAAGCTTTGCTGTTGAATGCCCCACCGATGACAGGGGCGGAATATCTGAATGGCGAGTTGCTGACCCGGCTTTGGGAAGAACTTCATCGCTGGACAATCGATGCCGTTTTAACGAGCGGTTTGAGTCTGTCCGCCTGGCTGAAAAAGCATGCACCCCACTGGCATCAAGTGGGCCGGGTCTGTTTTCATCTGGCGGAGAATAAGAACGATCCGGATTATCCTTTCGCCTTCATGGCCACCTACGCCCCCCGTCTGGGGCACAGCGGTCAGGTGCAGTTCCAGCCCTTGAGCAAGGCCCTCCAGGAATACGCCGGGGCGAGAGACAAAAAACAGTTGGTCCATCTCCTTTCTCCTGTTCAGTGCGCGGCGGAAAAGAGCGCCCTGGTGAACGGCCTGGTCGAATCGGGAGATCTCTTTCATCCCTTGGCCTGGACGGCAAAGGAGGCCTACGCCTTTCTCAAGGAGGTTACGATCTTTGAAGAGAGCGGCCTGCTGGTCCGCCTTCCCGACTGGTGGCGCACTCGCAAACGGGTACGGGTCGCCGTGTCGATTGGCGAAAAGCGTAAAAACAAATTCGGCCTCGATGCCATGCTCGACTTCAATCTCAATATCGCCTTGGGAGACGAAAGGCTGTCGGAAGTGGAATTTAAGGAGTTGCTTACGTCCCAGGATGGCATGATCTACCTCAAAGGCCAATGGATCGAAGTCGACAAGGAGAAGCTTTCTCAGGCCCTGGCGCATTGGAAGGAGGTAGAACAGCATGCCTTACATGGGGGACTGACCTTTGCGCAGGGAATGCGTCTTCTCGCCGGTTCGAAAATTGATCTGGGAAGCGCAGATACCAGGCAAGATGAGATTCATGATTGGTCAGCTATCCATGCCGGAAGCTGGTTGAAAGACCAACTGTCGGAGCTCCGCGCCACAAAGGAAGTGAAGGTGGCCGCGCCAGACACGGGACTGAAAGGAAACTTGCGTCCCTATCAGCAAGACGGATTGAATTGGCTCTGGCTACTCGTCAGACTCGGGCTTGGCGCATGTCTCGCAGACGATATGGGCCTGGGGAAAACGATTCAGGTGATTGCCCTGCTGCTGCATTTGAAAAAGGAGAAAAAGGAACAGCACAAACCGGCGCTGCTCGTCATGCCCGCCTCACTGCTGGCCAACTGGAAAAGTGAACTGAACCGTTTCGCCCCATCACTCCGCATCGCTTTTATTCACCCTTCCGAATGCGACAGGCCGTCGCTCGAATCGATTGCGGCCCATCCGGAAGACGCATTGTCGCAGGTCGATGTGGCGCTGACAAGCTATGGCATGCTGCAGCGTCAGCCTTGGTTGGCCGACATTCCGTGGCGGCTGGTTGTGCTTGATGAGGCCCAGGCGATCAAAAATCCCGGAACACGTCAGACCCGGGCAGTGAAGAAATTGAAGAGTGAGGCCCGGATCGCCTTGACCGGCACCCCGATTGAGAACCGTCTGAGCGATTTATGGTCGCTCTTCGATTATCTCTGTCCCGGCCTGCTCGGATCGGCTGGCGTTTTTAAAAAATTCATCAAGGGGCTTGAAGGACATGAGCAGAGTCATTTTGCGCCGCTCAGGAACCTGGTCTCCCCGTATATCCTGAGACGGCTGAAGACCGATAAAAAGATCATCTCCGACCTACCGGATAAATGCGAAGTCAAGGCCTACTGCGGCCTTGCTAAACCGCAGGGGGTGCTCTACAGCAAAACGGTTGCAGAACTCGAAAGGGCGCTTGAGACGAGTGACGGTATTAAACGGCGTGGACTGGTACTCGCCTTTTTAATGCGCTTCAAGCAGATTTGCAATCATCCCAGCCAGGCATTAGGCGATGGCATGTACCACCCTCACGAGAGTGGAAAGTTTGAACGGCTTCAAAGCCTCTGCGAAGAAATCGGCGCACGTCAGGAAAAGGTGCTGGTCTTCACACAGTTTCGCGAAATAATCGACCCATTGGCCGATTTGCTCAGTGCCGTCTTTGGCCACGCCGGGCTGATCCTTCATGGTGGTACAGCGGTCAAAAAACGAAAATCGCTGGTGGACGCCTTTCAGGACGAGAATGGTCCCCCATTTTTTATCCTGTCGCTTAAAGCGGGTGGGACAGGTTTGAACCTGACGGCTGCATCGCATGTTATTCACTTCGACCGCTGGTGGAATCCGGCGGTTGAAAACCAGGCGACGGATCGCGCTTTTCGAATCGGGCAAAAAAAGAATGTGCTGGTTCACAAATTTATCTGCCGTGGCACGGTGGAGGAAAAAATTGATGCCCTGATCGAAGAAAAGGTCGCTCTTGGCAAAAACCTGCTCGAGGGGGGCGCGGAAACCTTATTGACCGAAATGAACGATGAGGAACTGCTGGATCTTGTTTCATTAGATTTGAATAGAACCTCAATGCAGGAGACAACATGAGCTGGTATGGCTACAAACCTTACGTGACTGTGGCGGCGCGTCAGGCCCAGGCCAAAAAAGAGATGCAGAAACGCCAAAAGAAAGGAGAGAAGATTCAGCCGGTCGAGATCGACGGACGCATCATCGCCAGCACCTTCTGGGGCAAGGCTTGGTGTGATCATCTGGAGAAGTTCAGCGATTACGAAAACCGCCTGCCGAGGGGACGCACCTATGTACGAAACGGTTCGGTCTGTCATCTGGAGATCAAGACGGGAGCCATCCAAGCGATGGTTAGCGGCTCTGAGCTTTATCACATCGATATTACAATCAAGAAACTCCCCGACCCAAAATGGCGGGCGATCAAAAGACAGTGTTCCGGGAAGATCGGCTCCTTACTGGAACTGCTTCAGGGCAAACTGTCATCGGCGGTGATGGCGGTCGTGACCGATACCGAGAATGGCCTCTTCCCCTCAACGAGAGAAATTAAATTAAATTGCGACTGTCCCGATTGGGCCGATCTTTGCAAACACCTGGCCGCCGTCCTCTACGGTATCGGCGCCAGGCTGGATGAAGCCCCTGAACTGCTCTTCTTGCTGCGCGGTCTGGATCATTCAGAGCTC
>JAJDBT010000023.1 GCA_029261215.1 Nitrospirota bacterium
TCCCTGATCCTTTATTAATTTTACTGCTTCTTCTTTGAACTCCTTTGTGTGATTCCGTCTTTGCTTATTACTCATTGAACACCTCCTGAATGATTGATAATCCAATCTTAAGAATGTGTCCACTAAAACCCTACCACCTCAGGGATCGAGGGAGGAGAAAGAAGAGAGTCGCACTGCTGCCGAACAGTTCTACGCCTTAGCCTCCTAATCACCTTCACGATGGGGCATAACTCGCCATAAAATCCCCTCTGAACAATATTTGGACAGAACCGGGGTGGAGCATTGTTTTTTAGAGCATCATCTTTTTGAAGAGGGCCTGCGAGATAATAGAGATATCGCCTTGTTTGTCTTGATTTAATCGGTAATATACGTCTTGATGTAACGGTGAACCATAAAAATAACCAACCCGGTTAAAAGAATGATGTACCCGTTGTAGAGAACAAATACTTTGGGGCGGTCTCGAAAAAAAACAAAGCCAAAATAAAGCACCACGGCACAGCCCATAACACAACCCGCAGATACAATTCTAAAGATCAGCCTGCCTTTTTTTGAAAGCATGTTCTTCCTTTCGATTGAAAGTACTGAGTGAAAGCGGAGCAATTTTTTCACATTCGGATGCCTTTTTCAAGCACCGGGGTTTATCGCGCTTTCAAGACCTCCGCATCTTTTTTCAAATCCGAAACCAGTGTTTGAATATCTTGCTTTAAGCCTGCTGCGGCCTGGCCTTTTTTGAGACCCTGTACCGATTTTCGAATTTCGTCGAATCGTTTTTCAAGCGCGAGTGCACGCGGTTCACCCAAACCTTTGGCAATCGCATTTCTAAGCCCCGATTCCTGATACAGCGCCGATTGCGTCCGCATCACCTTCGCCGTCGCTGAAGTATGATGTTTGTTTTCCCATCTGGAAAACGCCACCTCAAGCGCCAACTCGACCGCTTCAACTTCCGGCAGCCAGTCCGCCTTGCTCACCATGCTCATGTCTGTCTCCAGCCCACCCATGGCCATGAGCTTCAGAAAAACGGTTTCCGAGGGTTTTTCAAGGGTAATTTTTTTTCGTCCCGCCGCCACCTCTCTTCTTGAAAGACTTTCATGCCAGGGGGCAATGGTGTAATTCCCCGGCTTTATATTCTGAATTTCAAAACGGCCCTTTGAATCCGTTTTAGCAAAATATGGAGAGGGCGAAACATATACCAATGCACTCATTTCAGGATGCACACTGCACACAATGGGGACAACTCCGTCATGCTCGAGCAACACCTCTTTCAGCGTTTTTGGAAGTTGGGAACCAATATTAAAGCGGTTCGATGGGCCGTTCGAGCGGGCGTTATGGATCGTATCATCCTGATTTTCAAAAACAAGCGTTGAGCCCATTGGTACCACGCTAAAGTCCGGGAAAAAAGCCAGCTCTTTTTGAATCAGCGTAAAAGTCACCGGCTCAATCGGCAGCGACCCTTTCACTTCAGGCAACAGATACACCACCACATTCGGCGCCAGCGTATTATTCACCCTCAGCTCTCCTGAAAGCCGGGTTCTGACTTCTTCCGCATTTGCGCTCAGGGTCAATGCGAAAAAAGACAACAGCACGCTGAGCCAAAAAAGGGGATCTCGATATAACGGGTAGGATTTAATCATGGCGGGAGATTATTGAATTTCACATCCTTTTGTCAACAGGCATCGATTCCTGCCAAAATACATAGCCCTGCAATGCCTGAATTTGTGTTTCGGCCCTTTTCATAAGATAATGCGCACCGAACCCTAAAAAAATGGAACTCACGCATGCGCACAACAGATCCCATACGAACACACATTGAATCACTTCTTTTCGCCGCAGGGTGGGTCATTCAAAACCACGACGCGGCCGACTTGCAGCAAGCCCTTGGGGTAGTCATTCGAGATTTCCCCCTGGCCCGCGGCTACGGGGCAATCGATTACCTCTTGTGTATTGAAGGAAAAGCGGCCGGGATCATTGAACGACAGCCCGAAACCACAGACTTGACTGGCGTGCCGGTCTTATCCGAAAAATACACACGTGGATTGCCCTTCACGCTGCGTCTCTTTGTCCGACCACTTCCTTTTTTGTACCAAAGCACAGGACAGCATCAGTGTTTCACCAATGCCTTCGACCCCGAACCTGGGCCTCATCCCCTGATTGCTTTTCACCGGCCCGAAACGCTCAGAATCTGGCTCGAAGACGGCATCGTCGGCGAAACGCCGCGCGACATGGCCGCCGAATATTTTCCGGAGCACCGCAGGCGCGGCCGCACCTTTCACGAACGCATGCTGATAAACATGCCGCCGCTGACGACAGACGGGCTTTCCGTCGCACAAATCCGAACACTCAGGCATTTGGAGAACTCCTTCAAAGAAAACCGGCCACGTGTCCTCGTGGACATGCCCGCCGATTCCGACCGCACGACGGTGGTCATTCGAGGTTTGGATCGACTGCTCAAGTTTGCCGATGTGCGGCGTGTGCTTTATCTCGTAAATTCTGCGGATATCGGGCAACGGCTTGCCCAATTCATGCAAGAAACCCTTTCGCCCGACGACCATCGCCTCTTCACCAAAACCTGGACGGTACAACATCTGACACATCAGGCCATCGCCTCCGACGCCCGTCTCTGCATCACCACACTGCCCCACCTGCACAACCTGTTACTCAACCAAGATTTAGCAGAGAAAGACCCGGCGACAACCCACGAAACACCTGTGTCGGCGCTTCAATACAATCCGGATGTTCCAATAGAAACCTTTGATCTCATCGTCATCGATACCTGTAATGCCGCCGTCACACACTATTTCCGTCCGGCCCTGGAATATTTCGACGCGCATGTGATCGGCCTGACTTCAAAACCTGACCAACAGGCCCTCGATTTTTTTGACAACAATGTCATCATGGGCGATTTAGGCCAGGCTCCCGCCGACGGGCTGAACGTGATTTCTTAAGAGAAACCATCGGCACAAACAAACCCACACAGGAGGCAAGCCTTCATGATCCCCACTTTGGAAAGCCCGCGCCTGATTTTTAGGGCCTTCACCGAAGCCGATACGGAAGCCTATTTTAGATGTTGTTCAGACAAAGCGGTCATGCAATACATCGGAGATGGCGCACTGCTGAGCCTGGAAGACAGCTGGAGAAGCATCGCGTTTTTTCTGGGGCATTGGCAATTGCGCGGTTACGGCATGTGGGCCGTGACCACTAAAACAGAAGACCGCTTGATCGGCCGCATCGGCTTTCATCGTCCTCAAAACTGGCCCGGACTGGAAATCGGCTGGCTCATCCAAAAATCAGACTGGGGCAAAGGTTACGCCACAGAAGGCGCGCACATCTTACTGGGCTACGGGCGGGAAGTGCTTAATCTAAGGGAGATCATTAGCCTGATTCATCCCTTGAACAAAGCTTCGATAAAAGTGTCTGAGAAAATTGGGGGGTATTTAGCAGAAGAAATAGATTTTCAAGGGAAAAGAACTTTGAAGTATAGGTATGGATAGAGATAACATGCCGAAAATTCTGCCGGGACCTGAACTTCAGGAATTCGGGTGATAATATACGTTTATTTGTTGAAACATTAAACAAGTAGGGCCTTATGTATTTTACGAGTAAATCTGCACTTCAGTGTACCGTCAATGATTTAAAAAAGTTCCTTTCACTGAAAATTTCAGAGGGGCTCCATCTTGACTACAAGGAACAAACATACAAAAATCAAGACCCTTCCAAGGATAGCAAAAATCCAAAAAAAGAATTTCTTAAAGACGTCACCTCTTTTGCAAATGCCAGTGGCGGAAGCATCCTAATTGGCGTTAAAGAACCCATCGATGGCCTAGATTCTGCACAACAAATCCAGGGAATCATCGATGGAGAACAGGTGGCCCAAGACCTCGAAAGACTCTCAAGTTCATCCATCGACCCACGGATCGTCGGTTTAAAAATCATACCAATCAAATTAGAAAGTGGGTTACATGTCATCCTCATTCATATCCCGGCCAGTGCCTATAGACCTCACATGGTCGTTCACAACGGACATCGATCTTTTTATATCAGACATTCCGAATCCTCCTTCCCAATGACAACCCATGAAATAAGGGAGTCTGTTTTGAATTCATTTAGTTATGAAGAAGGGGCGCAGAAGTTGCTCCAAGAAAAAGAAACGGAAATCGTCAAATACTATCTTGACCGTTACCCTCTTTTTCTTTTACAGGCCGTTCCACTTATTTCCCTCGAAGAGCCTTGGGAAGTCCATGGGAAAGACTTCGAGAAGCTGGTAAGAGGAGATGATAGAAAAGAAAAGTTTGGATATTACGGCAACCTTAGCTGCCTAATCGGTCCTAACATCGGGATTTCATCTATTTGTGGAGAAGATTCAAGAGAAGACCTTCGATGGCGCACTGCAGTATCTCAAACAGGATATGTAGAAACGATTTACATAAACAAGGACATCGAGACTATTCATGGGGCTGAAGCACACTCAGTTCATTCTGGATTTTGTGATTTGTTCCGAGGATTCGCCTCTTTAGTGTCCGATGCGCTAGAAACCTCTAACACTGACGTTCCTTATGCGGTGACTTGCAAGTACCTGAAAGCTAAAGGGACATATTTGTTCAGTAAGAACCTCAGACCCAAATATTACAAATACGATAGGGATGAAATTATTTGGCCGATCCACAAGCGGGACATTGGTGAAACATTTGATGAAATAGCCGAACAATTGTCTCAAGAAATGTTTAATGCTTTTGGCATAAGAGATGTGACTGATTGAACATATCAGCCCCCCTAATTTGGGTTTAACCGGAACGATTTGACTGTGGCTCACCTTACTCTGAACAAAACCCCCTCCCAATAAATGAACGGTATTATTAAAAAAAACGGTTTTACCCCTGCCTGGTGGTGTACAAACCGGCATCAACAAACGGTTTGGCGCAAATATTTTGGCGAGACGCCGGTGCTTCCCCTTGTGCGTGAGCGCTGGGACACGCCGGATGATGATTTTCTTGACCTTGATTTTGTCAATCCCATTGCCTCAAATGCCGATACAAACAAAGTACCCATGCTCCTTTTACTGCATGGTTTGGAAGGCTCATCACATTCCAAATACATACTGGGGATGCTGCGTTGCGCCCGACAACAGGGATGGTGCGGGGTGGCCTTGAATTTCAGATCGTGCAGTGGTGAAATCAATCGTCAGCCCCGCTTTTATCATTCGGGGGAGACCTCCGATCTTGATTGGGTGATTCGACAATTACGCGCACGATGGCCTGAAGCGCCGCTCTTTACGGCCGGTTTTTCGCTCGGCGGGAACGTGCTTTTAAAATGGCTGGGAGAGCGCGGCGATGAAGCGACACGTTTAATGAATGGGGCAGCGGCCATCTCGGTCCCCTTTGATTTGGGGGTGGCCGCGCATCGCATTGATGCAGGCTTTGGCCGTCTTTATGGGCAGCACTTTCTGCCCACTTTAAAACAAAAAATGCTGGAAAAAGCGGCGGGACATCCCGATTGGATCGATCCTGCGGCTGTGGCGCGCATCACATCCTACATTCAGTTTGAAGATGAGGTTTTTGCGCCGATTCACCATTTCAAAGATGCCAAAGACTATTGGACCCAATGCAGCGCACAATATTTTCTCGAAGGGATTCGACTGCCGACGCTGATTATCCACGCAAAGGACGATCCCTTTTTACCGGGAGAACATCTCCCGATGCAAAAAATGCGTGAATCCCCTTGGCTTTCTCACGATATTTCTGTGCACGGCGGGCATGTGGGTTTTGTTCAGGGGAGCTCGCCCTGGCAGGCGCAGTATTGGGCCGAAGCACGGATACTGCGGTTTTTATCGACCTGTTTGGAGAAAAATCCGCTTTGAGTAAAGACGAAAAATAAGGGATCAGCCCCCTGGAAGGGATGCAATCCCGATCCAATAGTCCTGAATGCCTTTGACCACCCGCAAAAAATCGCTGAATTCCACCGGTTTTTGGATATAGGTATTTGCACCCAAATCATAACTGGGGGCGATATCCTGATTGCGATCAGAAACAGTGAGAATAATGACCGGAATGGATCTTAAATGTTGGTCTTTTTTAATCTTGCGTAACACTTCCAGACCATCCATTCGGGGGAGGTTTAAATCCAGCAAAATCATCTCGGGCCGGGGGGAGATATCCGGCGGATGAAATTGTCCACGATGGTTTAGATAATCCAGTGCGTCCTGACCATAACGCACAACGACAAGCTCTACCTCGACCGAGCTTTTCGAAAAGGCGCGCTGAGTAATTTCAATATCGTGCAGATTGTCTTCAACCAGCAAAACCCGCATCTGTTTTTTTCGAGCCATGTCGGACATCCTCTTATCATTTGGCGGAACGATGGGGAAACCCCTCAAAATCTCCGGGTTTTGGGTAATGTAAAATAAAATGTGCTGCCGACCCCGACTTTTGACTCCAGCCAAATTTCCCCACCCGAGGTCTCGATTACTTTTTTGCAAATCGCCAAACCCACACCCGTGCCCTCGTATTCCCCACGATGATGCAGTCTTTCGAAGGGCAGCAATATCTGCTTCTGATAAACGGCATCAATGCCAATGCCGTTGTCTTTTATGGCGATCAGGTGCAGATCGTCCTCCTCCTTCGCCACAATTTCAACACAGGGCGGCGTGGCCGTATTGAATTTGATGGCATTTGAAATCAGGTTTTTAAAAACTTCGGTGATTTGAATCGCATCACAATGAACCACGGGAAGCGGGTCGTGAATTAAGAGCACAACATTTTTCTGCTGAATGGCAAATTCCAGATCCTGCTTCACTTGTTCTAAAAGGTCATTTAAATCCACCTGATCCAGATGTTGGCCTTTTCCTGTAATTGAAACAAGCGTCATCAGATCGTGAATCAGCTCCTTCATTCGGGTGGCTGACTCCTTCAGATAGTTAAGGTAGCGCTTCCCCTGGTTGTCCAGAAGACTTGCATAATCTTCGAGCAGAAAACTCGAAAAGGCTTCAATCCCGCGCAGCGGTTCTTTGAGGTCGTGTGACAGCATTCGCGTAAAATCGTCCACACCCTGCACGTTACTTTCCAGTTTTTTGCTCATCTCTAGAGATCGGCTGTAAAAATAATATTCCAGAGCCAGGGCCATATCAATCCGAAAAATCTTGCGCAAAGCCTGATCCCGCGCCAAACCCCGATCCGGCTCGTGATGATAAGCGACGGCAATGAGGGAGGACAATGAATTTTCATAAAATGCATAGATTTCCATATACCATTTCGGTTCAAGTCCGATACGGTGATGGACTGCGCCGGTTCTGAGCCGCCGTTCAAAATAGGCTTTATCAAAGCGCCCCTGAAAAACTTCAATCAGATAGGCCTTCTGGGAAGCAATCAGGCGGTCGATTGCGCCTTGATTTTTGAGAAGAATCCGGGTTTCCCGAAAAGAAAGCAGGTGCTCATAAAAATCGGAAACAGCCTGCGCCACATTCTTTTCGGCAAAACCGGCCATTTCTGAAAGCATTTTAATGTCGTTCTGGGTCAATCCAATGAAATCCATACGACGCTGGATTTCATCCATATCGATCCCGATCTCTTTCATAAGATCGGGCGGTTCCTTAAATCCGCCCGGCTGCTGTCCAAGATCCAAGCTTCACTCCCCTTATTCGTTTTGATCGACAAGATGCATGCGATCTCCCCACACGTGTTTGACTGAGCTTCGCAGGCCGATTATAATCCACTCGCTTTCCTAAATAAACACAGCCTCTCCAAGGAGTGCAGATGGAATACGCTGAAATCCCGATCCTCCTGGTGGAAGACAGCCCTCAGGATGTCTCCATCATTCAACGATCGCTTAAAAAAGAGCATATCGAAAATCCCCTTTACCTGGCAAAAGACGGACAGGAAGCGATCAACTTTTTACATGACGAAACCTATGATATCGGGGTTTTGATTCTCGATATTCATTTGCCCAAAATCAACGGAATCGAGGTTTTGAAAACCGCAAAATCCATTGATCCGGAAATGGTCGTCATCATGCTGACCAGTCAGGCCACGATGGAAACTGCCGTGCAATCACTTCGGCATGAAGGGGCCTTTGACTATCTTGAAAAATCGAAAGATGACCTCCCCCAATTAATGGAGGCCATTCATCTGGCCATAAAAAAAAGATGGCTTTCATCGCAAAACCAGTGGACCTTTGAGGGAGATGAAGGGCCTTGTGTCATTGACATGTCAAAGGTTGAAAAAGGATACCGGATCTCTAAGCGGGAACTCGACGTGGTGAAATGCCTTTGCCAGGGGGACACCAATCGGACCATCGCAGAAAAACTTTTTATCAGTGAGCTGACCGTCAAAGTACACCTGAAAAAAATATTTGAAAAAATGGACGTTCATAACCGCAGCACGCTCATTTCAAAAGTGCTCACAACGGCCCTGATCCGGGAATAACAAGGTTATATCGGTATACTGGCAACTGCGGTACACCCGCGAAAAACCTTTTTAATTTCGAAATCAGGCCGACTCCGGTTAAAAATCACCACGCTGTCAATCACATCCCCGCAGTGGATGCATCGCGCGATTTCGATTCCTCCTTGCTCAGTATAGACTTGCTCATTCACCATCATGCCGTGACATCTAGGACATTCCATCATCTGGACCTCCTTCATTCCAAAGCGATTCTTAAATTCCTTTTTTGGATGTCTTGCTTTTTATGGAGACTTTCTTCTCCCTTTTGGTAGAAAAGAACGCGGTTGATATCGAGAGAAAAAACCAACTCAATGGGGTCACTCAGTTAGCGGCCAATCATGAGGGACTCCGCCTATAGAAGCAATGCCCCGAAAGAAGTATTTTATCAAGATTACGCCTTCTGTTTTTCAATCTGCATCCCTGATGGCTTTTTGTGAGCTTCATCCCTTCAAGTGAACCGCCTTGCCATTCACAGGTCGGCTCAGTTAAAATCAGGCCACAAAAACAGGAGTTTCATCGTGAAGGTCACACAAGTTTTGGGAATGGCGGGGTGAGCCGCTTTAAATCGGTGCGCCACCGTATGCTCGAAGAACAATTGATTTCAAGGGGAATCACCGATATCCGCGTTTTGTCGGCAATGCGCAAAATTCCCCGGCACCTCTTTGTTGAAGAAGCCTTTCAGGAGCAGGCCTACGGCGATCACGCGCTCCCGATCGGAGAGCGGCAGACCATTTCACAACCCTTCATGGTCGCACTCATGACACAATCCCTCGCTTTGTCGGGTACTGAAAAAGTCCTGGAAATCGGCACAGGCTCTGGTTATCAGGCGGCCATTTTGGCAGAGCTCTCCGCAGAGGTGTATTCAATTGAGCGCGTAGAGCTCTTTATTCAAAAAGCCCGGTCTGTTCTGGATGCGCTTCACTATACAAACGTCCGCATTCGATGCGCCGATGGTTCGCTTGGCTGGGAAGAAACCGCCCCTTTCGATGCCATCCTGGTTGCTGCGGGAGCACCGGAAGTCCCCTATCCCCTTGTTGAGCAGCTTGCGGTCGGGGGGCGACTGCTCATTCCTGTCGGCGACCGCTCCTCGCAGGTCTTGAAAAAAATCGTCAAAAACGAGACCGGCTTTACAGAAACTGAATTGACCGACTGCGCCTTTGTACCCCTCATTGGGGCCATCGGCTGGCAAGAGATGAAGCGGGAAGCCGTGGATCGCCCTCATTAAACAGGAACCGGAGACCCTGCATGTTGCAACTCAGTAATACCCTCTCACGAAAAAAAGAACCTTTAACCCTTCAAAAACCGGGCGAAGTCTCGCTTTATGTGTGCGGGTCTACCGTATACGACCATTGCCATGTCGGACATGCGCGATCCGCCATTATTTTTGACGTCATCCGAAACTATCTCGAATACCGTGGGCTTACCGTCCGCTACGTCAAAAACTACACCGATGTTGATGACAAAATTATCGCTCGTGCCGAAAAAGAAGGGCGGCAGTGGCAAGACGTTTCCGACGAATTTATCGCCGCCTACGAGCGGGACATGAAACGCCTGGGGGTGGGACACCCCACCGTATCCCCCAAAGCCACTGAACATATTCCTGAAATGATCAACATGATCGAAGGACTAATTTCAAAAAACATGGCCTATGCGGTGGATGGAGACGTTTATTTTTCGGTGAATGCCTTTGCAGGCTACGGGAGACTTTCTCGACGAAACCTGGAAGATCTGGAAGCCGGAGCGCGGGTAGAAGTCGATTCACGTAAAAAAAATCCGGGTGATTTTGCTTTATGGAAAAACTCAAAACCGGGCGAACCGACATGGAAAAGCCCCTGGGGCATGGGGCGGCCAGGCTGGCATATCGAATGCTCGGCGATGGCAATGCAACATCTGGGAAAAACCATCGACCTTCATGGCGGCGGGGAAGATTTAATTTTTCCGCATCATGAAAATGAAATCGCGCAATCGGAAGCTTTTACCGGCCAGCCTTTTGCGACATCCTGGCTCCACCACAGCTTTGTCACCATCGACCAGGAAAAGATGTCTAAATCACTGGGCAACTTCTTTACAATTGACGAAATTTTTAAAAAATCGGCTCAGTTCCCGGAACCCGTGGTCGGCGAAGTGCTTCGATTTTATTTGCTCTCGACGCACTACCGCTCGCCCATTGATTTCTCCAACGAAGGATTGAAGGTCGCCAAAAGCGGACTCGATCACTTCTATGTCCTCTTTCAAAAAATAGAGGAAATTTCAGACGATGTCGGAGAAAAACCCGATGAAACACTCGAAAAATTTCGACAGGATTTCGAGGCCGCAATGGATGACGATTTTAATACGGCGCGGGCGATTGGCGTGCTTCAGGAATTGCGCGCCGCCGCGAACCAATGTTTAAAGCAGGGGGATCTCGAAAAAGCATGTTTAACGGCTCGACTGCTGAAAAAGTTCGGCGCCCTGCTAGGGGTTTTTCGTGTATCGCCTCAGGACTGGCGTTATCAACCCTGGGCACTCGCCCTCGAAAAGACAGACGGGATAGATACTCAAACCATACAATCCTTGATCATTGAACGCGAAGCGGCTCGGCAAAATAAAGACTGGGCCAAATCAGATACAATAAGGGATCGATTGGCAGAAGCAGGTGTGATCATTGAAGATCGGCCGGACGGCACAACGCGGGTGAAACGATGAGTGAAAAAACAATGATTTACGGTGTAAATCCAGTGCGGGAAGCGCTTTTTTCCGGCGCTTCAGTGAATAAAATTTATGTATTACAAAACCGGCGGGATAAAGTCATCGACGAAGTCCGGGCTCTGGCCAAGCGTCAGAATATTCCGGTCTTGATGGCAAAACGCGAAGAACTTGATCGAATCGCCCAAACGCCGAAACATCAGGGCATGGTTGCATTGATGGCTTCAGCCCCACTCTACGAACTCGATGCCCTGCTTGTAAAAGCGAAGACAGGCCCGGCCTCACCCCTTCTTTTTTTGATTGACGGCGTGGAAGACCCAAGAAACCTGGGCGCAATTATCCGAACGGTGGATGCCGCCGGCGGAGACGGCGTGGTGATTCCGGCGCGGCGAGCCGTGGGCTTGACGGCGACCGTTTCAAAAAGTTCGGCGGGCGCACTGGCCCATTTGCCGGTGACCCAGGTGAGTAATCTGGGTCAGAGTATCGAACAGCTCAAAAAAGAAGGACTCTGGATTGTAGGTCTGGATGTCTCGGGAGAGATGCCTTACACCGACTACGATTTTACCGGCCCGGTTGCAATTGTCGTGGGTGGCGAGGGAAAAGGCATTCGGCAAAAAATTCTGGAAAAATGTGATCATACGATTGTGCTTCCAATGTTAGGCCATGTACAGTCTCTCAATGTCTCTGTGGCAGTCGGCATTGTGGCCTATGAAGCCCTTCGGCAGCGGAGTCTCAAGACAACATGAACTTGAATCAAAAAACAAGAAAGGAACATCTACTTTGAGCATTAAACGAGAAACACACCTGAAAGTCGCTTTTTTGATGTGGGGCATGGTCGGCACTGGCCTTTTAATTGCCGGATCTGTCTTCCTTTTTGGAAATCGCTCCCTCAGCGTGCTCAGTGACGGCAGTGCCGATCCGGGCATAAAAGAAGTCATCGGCCTGTCTATTGCGCTGATCATCGGATTTATCAAGGGCAACCTGGTCTTAAAAAAACTGGCGAAAAAATACATCGCCCGCATTAAGACGCTTCCCGAACTGAGCCCTGTTTACATGACTTTTAGTCCCAAAAGCTGGATGATGGTGGTCGGCATGATGACCCTCGGCAAAATCGTTCGATCCGTCGGTGCGCCTCCGCTTGTGATCGGCGTGATCTATGTCGCTGTCGGCTCTGCGCTCGTGCTCGGATCACGCACATACATCATGTCCTTTCAGCACGTACAAACAGAAGTTTAACAATGCGATATCACACAACAATCCCATTAAGGAGATAACGAAGATGCCCGCAAAAGAATCGGAATTTAAAGGAAACCCCATGCTCGTTTTAAGCCAGGGCGACGAGGACAAGTTCCCCTTTCAGTTTGGCCTCAAAAAAGCAAAACTGATCCTCGAATATATCGAGGAAATCAAAGCGTTTGTAAACAAACACTCCGAATAAAACTCCGGTCTGCTTTTCTGAAAAAGACGAAAACAGCTGGTGCGGCCTTTATGGAATCTGGATGCTTGAAAAAAAGATTCATGTAAGAGGCAGGACAACCCGCTACATCGAAGCCGGATCAGGCCCGCCCTTGCTCTTACTCCCTTCTTCTGCGGGGCGCGCCGCCGATTTCTTTGAGCTCATCCCAGCCCTTGAAAACGACTTCCATGCCTACTCGCTGGATTATCCGGGATTTGGGCAGTCGGAGGACATGCCCGAAATAAGGGGGCTTGAAGATCTTTCAGATTTTATTCTGGAGTGGATGGATGCCTTGGCTTTACGTCGCTGCCATTTGCTGGGTTTTTCAATGGGAGGCTGGATTGCGCTTTCCCTCGCGCTCTCCCGACCCGATCGATTCTCCCGGCTTATCCTCGTCGCAACATGCGCAGGAAGTCTTCCCGAAATTCCGATTTGTAATCCTGCGAGCATGAACTTTAAAGAAATCTTGGATCGATTTTATTATCGCCCGGAAATCAAAGAGAAGCTGATTCGTCAAAAACTCAGCCCTGCTGAAAAAATCGAGATCGCCCGATCTTCCCGCGCTTTTGAAGGCCTGGTGCGTGAAAACAATATTCTGCCAGACTTCCGCCACCGCCTTGCTGAAATCAATATCCCGACGCTCATCGTGGGTGCGGCCCAGGACAACGCCATCCCGCTCCCTTACCAAGACGACTTACAGTCAGGCATCCCGAATGCGGTATTATCTGTTTTTCAGGAAACCGGCCATGCCATCGTCGCCGAACGTCCGCTGGAACTCCTTATTGCAATATCTTCATTTCTTCAAAACAAATAGCGATTTTATTTGTTGAATGGATTTATTTAGGGTAGTATGATCCTGTTTTAAGCAATCTTGTGCAGAATCGATCATCAAACAAGGCCTGTTTTGAGCGATCTAGACAAACAACAAGACTCAGAGCCCTTTGACCCACCGACAGAGATTGTCTCCTTTGGAAGCGACCCCGAAGCGCCTTCAATTGACTGGCTAGACCTTTCAACCCCCTCACTTTTAAGCGAATACCCTTTCGATTTTGGCCCTTATAAAATTTTAGGAGAGCTGGGCAGGGGCGGCATGGGCGTCGTTTACAAAGGCGTTCAAAAAGACCTTGATCGGGTGGTTTCGATTAAAGTCATTCTCTCAAACCGTCTCCTGGCCTGGAAAAATGTTTTACGCTTTCGCAGTGAAGCCAAAGCAGCGGCAAGCGTCCGGCATTCCAATATCGTCGGGATTTATGAGACAGGAAAAGTCCTCGGCCAGCATTACATCGCAATGGAATACATTGAAGGAGAAAGCCTCGCCAGAAGAAACCGGATGAACCCCCTCTCTACGGAAGAAGCGATTCGTGTGGTTGCACGCGTGGCCCGTGCAATTGCGCATCTGCACGCTAAAAATATCGTCCACCTGGATTTAAAACCCTCTAACATATTAATTGACCCAACAGGCCAGCCTTTCGTTACAGACTTTGGTCTGGCAAGAGGGCTTGGAGGGCGAGGCATCGGGAAAGACACCGAAGCCATTTCCGGCACGCCCTGTTATATGGCCCCGGAGCAGGCCAAGGGCGATGAATCTGAAATTGGCCCGCTCTGCGATGTTTACGGCCTGGGGGCCGTGCTTTACGAGTTACTGACAAAATCGCCCCCGTTTAAAAGCGAAGACGCCTTCGAAACCCTCGTAAAAGTCATCGAAGAAGAACCCCAGCCGCCTCGCAGTATTTCACCGGAGATTCCTAAGACCATCGAGAAAATTTGCCTGCGCTGTCTCGAAAAAGACCCTGAAAAGCGTTATGCCTCTGCAAATGATCTGGCCGACGACCTCGACCGTTTTTTAGCTGGCGACATTGTCGAATCGACCGCAACAAGTTTGCCTGACCTGATCAAGTGCTGGATACGCAGAAATCCCGCACTCTCTTCCCACCTCATCGTACTTTCTTTTTTTATGGGCATTGAACTTCTTTGGTACCACCTCTTCAAAATCCGAACGGCGGAATACCATTACACACTACTTTCCATTCTCACCCTCTGGGTTTTCACATCCATTGGTCTGGATGGTTTTTTAAAAAAGCCAAAGTTTGAAAAGGCCGCACGACTGCTTTGGGCCGCGGCTGACGTCATCTTTCTCACAGCGGCACTTTTAAACAATGGCGGGATTACAAGCCACCTGTTAATTCTCTACCCCATTTTACTCGCGGCCTCCGGCCTTTGGTTTCAAATCAATCTTGTTTGGACAGTCACCGTCATCACTCTCTTTTCCTATGGCTTTCTGATTGGACATGCACATTTTTTTCGACCAGAGATAGAAATTCACTTTGACCACCATATCGTTTTTTTAGCCTCGATATTTTCGATTGGTTTTCTTATCTCGCTTCTCGTCCGCCGACTGGAATTATTATTGAGCTATGGGCGGCGTAGACCTTCGCTTGTCCAAACAAAATAATAAACAAGTCCGAAACAAACAGATCAAAGCCCGAAAGCAATCCGCATCCTTCATGGAAAAGGGTTGCTTTCCTAACAAGCGCGCTGATAAAATCGGCCGACTAAGATGACCAATACAAATTTGGGGAGGATTTTTTAAATGGCAACGTTCAAAAGGCAATATGTCAATTATCAATTTTATAAAGTCGATCCCGCATGGCGACGTCTTCCTGCGGAAGAACGGGAAAAAGGGAAAAAAGAGTTCGAAGCCGTCGTGGCTGAGTTTGATTCGAAGGTGATGACTGTTCCCTATTCCACAGTAGGGATTCGGGCAGAAGTCGATTTTATGCTTTGGCGCATCAGTTACGAGATTGAAGATTTACAGGATATGATGGTTAAAATTCTGCAGACGGGTCTCGGAAAATACATCAACACCCCTTATTCCTACCTCGCCATGACCAAACGCTCCACCTATGTGGACAAACACTCACACGAAGGATCAGAAGCCAACCGACTGACCGTTGTGCCTGGCGAAGCGAAATATCTCTTTATTTATCCTTTTGTCAAAACACGTGACTGGTACCTGCTTACCAAGTCAACCCGTCAGGGCATGATGAATGAGCACATTGAAATCGGCCACAAATACCCAACCGTAAAAATCAATACTTCGTATTCTTTTGGTTTGGACGATTACGAATTCGTCGTGGCTTTTGAATCCGATTTTCCGGGAGATTTTCTCGACCTCGTGATGGCGCTTCGTGACGCAGAAGCCAGCCGCTACACCTTGCTGGACACACCCATTTTCACTTGTGTCCGAAAAAATATCAAAGATGCCCTAAACGACCTTGGAGGTTGAGTTGAGCGAAGCCGCAGCAAATCAGACAGAGCGCAATGTCATCATCATCGGCTCAGGCCCGGCGGGACTCACCGCAGCGGTTTATGCCGCAAGGGCCAATCTTTCTCCACTTTTAATTGAGGGCGCGACTGCTGGCGGCCAATTAATGATTACGACCGATGTGGACAACTACCCCGGATTTGCCCAGGGCGTTCAGGGACCCGACCTCATACTTCAAATGAGACAGCAGGCTGAACGGTTTGATACGGCCTTTCTCACTGGAGATGTGACTGAGATTGATCTTTCAAAGCGCCCCTTTCGAGTTGTCGTCGATGATGACACGACCTATTATGCAAAAACGATCATCCTCTGCTCAGGCGCACGGGCCAAACTATTGGGTCTGCCTGCCGAGAGCCGTCTGATGGGAAATGGCGTCTCCGCCTGTGCTACCTGTGACGGATTTTTCTTTCGGGGAAAAAACGTGTTTGTTGTTGGCGGTGGAGACACCGCAGTGGAAGAGGCGATTTTTCTGACCCGCTTTGCAACAAAGGTCACGCTGATTCATCGCCGCGACAGCCTGCGGGCGTCCAAAATCATGCAGGACAAAATCATGGCCAACCCAAAAGTCGATTTTCTTTGGAATACAGCCGTCAAAGACATCACGGCCAGCAAAGAAGGCCGCGTTGAAGAACTTGTTCTGGAAGACATCAAAACCGGGAAAATCTCAAAGCCCAAAGCAGACGGTCTTTTTATCGCGATCGGCCATTCTCCCAATACCGCATTTTTGAAAGGTCAACTGGATTTGGATGCCGCCGGATACGTAATGACAAAACCGGGTAGCACAAAAACAAACATTCCCGGTGTTTTTGCCGCGGGCGATGTACAAGACGCCATCTATCGCCAGGCCATTACAGCAGCGGGAACCGGCTGTATGGCCGCCATTGACTCAGAACGGTTTTTAGAAGAAGAAGGCCTCTAGGTGGCCGAACAAGAAGAACACCCTAAAACCGATCAACACGCGAATGTCCTGATCATCGCAGGCAGTGAAACAGACGCGAACATCTATTATGCTTCTCGTTTCCTCGCGCCAGACCCATTTATCTACCTACAAGTTCATGGAAAATCCCTTTTATTAATGAGCGATCTAGAGGTCGATCGGGCCCGTGCGCAGTCTACAGTAGACCAGGTGCTCCCTTATTCCGAATACGAAGCCAAGACCAAGATATCGGGCCTTGCTGCCCCTTCACTGACGGATGTGCTCCATGTTTTAATGGCGGAGCACGCGGTTTCTGAATGGGTCGTTCCCGCAAACTTTCCATTGAGACATGCTGATCAATTAAGGAAACTGGGCCATACCCTCATCACCAAAAATGAACCTTTTTTTGAACAACGGTCACTGAAAACACCACAAGAAGTCGATGCCATTCGACAAGCCCAAATCGCCGTTGAAGCGGCCCTGGACAGTACACTGGATCTCTTGCGTCAGTCCGAAATTAAAGATGGCCTGCTCCTGCTTGGAGGCGAGGCACTGACCTCAGAATCTGTCCGCCGACACCTTGACCTCGCACTCATGAAAAAAGGGTGCATTGCGCAACATACGATTGTTTCCTGCGGCGTGGACGCCTGTGATCCTCATAATGAAGGCTCAGGGCCGCTGCGTGCGAACCAATCCATTATTTTTGATATTTTTCCTCGCTCAAACGAAACCCGCTACCATGCCGACATGACCCGAACCGTTGTCAAAGGGAAAGCCCCGGATACGATAAAACGACTCTATGATACCGTTCTGGAAGGTCAATTGCTGGGAATCCAGCAGGTAAAAAGTGGGGCCAACGGAAAAGACATTCATCAAAGCATCATGAACTACTTTGAAGAGCGTGGTTACCAGACCGGACTGATTGATGGCAGAATGCAGGGCTTTTTCCACGGCACCGGTCACGGGATTGGTCTGGATATTCACGAACCGCCCCGCATTTCGAGGGTTGACCATCTCTTGCAGGAAGGCGAGGTGGTGACGGTTGAACCGGGGCTCTATTATCCAAAAATTGGCGCGGTTCGTATCGAAGACATGGTTCTGGTCGAAAAAGAAGGATGCCGAAACCTCACCACTTATCCCAAATTTCTAGAACTTGACTAAAGGGGCCTCATGGAAACCTTGATCAAACAACTCCTGATTGAATTGGGCGAAAATCCAGAACGCGATGGACTGAAAGATACGCCAGGGCGCGTCGATAAATCCCTTCGTTTTCTCACAAAGGGCTATCACCAGGATCTGAAAGAAGTGTTTAACGACGCATTTTTTCCAATTGCCAGCGAAGAGATGGTCATTGTAAAGGAAATTGAATTCTACTCTCTCTGCGAACACCATATGCTCCCGTTTTTCGGCGTGTGTCATGTCGCCTACCTGCCCAATAAAAAGGTGGTCGGCATCAGCAAACTCCCCCGCGTCGTGGAATACTATAGCCGAAGGCTTCAAATTCAGGAGCAACTAACCTCCCAGATCGCCGAAGCGGTTAGGGATCACGTCCATCCACACGGCGTGGGTGTCGTGATTGAAGCGCAGCACTTCTGCATGATGATGCGCGGGGTTGAAAAACAACGCTCCAAAACAGTCACCAGTGCGATGCTGGGTGTATTCAAAAGCGACCCTAAAACACGCTCAGAGTTCTTGGAACTCCTGCGTCATGACAGCCGCTATTAATGGGTATTTTAAAAGGATCAGAAAAATCAGAAGAGACGGCCTAGCCATTCACCGCAATTTCGTAGACCCGGTTTGAAGCTGGCAAATCAAATTCAATGGCCGTGTGGTCACGACCATCCATCAATTCCTTACGCTCATCATCGCGGCTCACTGTTTTAGAATATTCGACCTCAACACGCACCTGGCCCTGAATCGGTGCCCAGCCTTTATAACAATACCGCCGTTTTCGGCTTTCACGTGTCGCTTCACTGCGTTCATAAAGCAAACCGCCCCATTGAAATTCCTTGATCGAATTATAACTCCCTTTGCCACCAAGGCGAATCACCACGGGCTCTCCATCCCCGCAGCCGCCGCTAAGCCTATGCAGATTACGGCAAGTCGGGAGATTACAGGGGAGCGAGTCAAAATAAGGTTTCCATCCGCGCCCCTCTTCTCGGTGATAAAAGTAGAGCTGAACTTTACCTTCTTTAGAAACCTCACGAATACCCTGCAAATAAATCATCTGTTGACCGAGATTCACAATGCGGATCGTCAAGGGCTTTGCCGCTTGCGAAACACCTTCGTTGACTTGCGGACGGGGGAGAATCAAGCCCGCAGGTACCGCTAAGGGGTTTGACTTGTCTTTTTGCTCAAGGAAACTTCCTGAGGAAAACAGGGGAAATATGAAAAGAAATGCTGAAAAAATTGCGGTCTTCATCCCTATCCCTCAAATAGCTATCTATTGATTAAGGTCATGATCCCTACAATTCAAGACTATCCTCTGGCACCACAGAGGTCAATAGAAATGAACCATTTTTTGTCACTTTTAAGACTTCTTTTTAAGATTCACAAAATATTCGGATTTATTTTCAAAAAAATCCATCGCATGATGCAAGCATATTGTGATGCCTCATGCGATTCATCCCACTCTGTGTTAAAAGCAAATAGAGTTGTCCGGATTTAGAGCACATGAGTTGTCCGCTTTTTAATGGGCCTGATGTTTTAGTCTGGGCGGGTTTTTCCCGTACTAAAACATCAGGAGCTCAGCGCAGCGGGTTTACGCGGCAGCTTC
>JAJDBT010000024.1 GCA_029261215.1 Nitrospirota bacterium
TGTAGCCTAATCGACACGAATACTCATCCCCCGATTCGTTTCAATCATTGAATACTGCTCGAAGTTAATAATTCTAAGGCTCACCTAAAATTGAATATTATAGATATCTTCCTCTATTATATAGAAAGACGGGTGCCTACCCTTTCCATCAGGGTTTTATGTCGGGGGAGGACTGAGTTATTCCAAAATAATCCGTTCACCCTCGTCCGGAACACCATTAATTTCTAGCCCCATTTTGTCTTCTAACCGCTCGCCCAATGGTATTCGCTGATACCCCCAAAATCTCCGCTACGCTTCCTTGGGTTTTGCCATGGTTCAGAAGTTCGTGCATATGTTGGATTTGCCCCGAAGATAAGGCTGGCGGTCGTCCTATATGCTGCCCTCGTTTTTTTGCAGCAGCCATCCCCGCCTTTGTGCGTTCTACGATAAGAGAGCGTTCAAATTGTGCCATAGCGCCCATGATATGAAACACAAGAGTCCCCCCGCTTGTGTTTGTGTCTATCCCATCGGTTATGCTGTGGAAGCCTGCCTCTTGATTGCCAAGCCGTTCAATCAGGTCACACAGGAAGGATAAGGAACGACCTAATCTGTCCAGTTTCCAAACGACCAGCGTATCCCCTTCACCAATTGCCAAGAGTGCTTGTGAAAGACCATCACGCTCAATGGTGATACCGCTTATTCCTTCATCTCGGAAAATCTTTTCACATCCAGCAGCCTCCAATTCATCGAGCTGAAGGGATAGGTTTTGTTCTTCTGTTGAAACTCTTGCATAGCCTATTTTCATGGATTCTTTTTGACACACCCTTATGGTGAATGCAAGGCTTTTATTTATCAATGACTTAGGAGAGAAGAAAATCCCTGTCAAAAGGGTTCCCTTTTGGTGAGATATGATTTACAAGAATGGCGGCCGAAGATTAAATGAGATGATCAAAAAATTGATGTTGTCCAGAGAAGACAATTTGGCCGCTACATGATAGAAGAAGACATGAGGTTATTTGGCAGTATAAAAACCAGGCGCCGATTCCGCTGCTCATGGAAGCCTTCGGCTATGCAAACCAGCAACAGACTTTGGCCCCTCTCGGCATTCAGACTGTAAACCCCCCAAATCTACGATTTAGAGTTGTGAGAAATTTAAATATCGATCACTCCAAAAGCATTCAGGAAATATTCTTTTATTCGCTGTCCATGATGAAACAAAAATATCCCTATATTAAATTCCGGATACCTTTATTTATACCTGAAATAAATTCAATACCCCCCCCCATTTGAGGGGATTGACTCCCTTAACAAAAGCTGATATTTAACCGGTATATTCTAAACCCATTCCCCTAGAGCGAACTGCATTGAACTCGGATAGCCTTGTCCAAAATTCTATGCGGCTTGATTGTCTTAGACTGAGTTGTAACAGGTTGGAGGTTTTAATGCTAAGTGTGCCAGCTTATAGAATTTTTATCAGTTCGACAAGCGACGACTTTGAACTCGAAAGAAAAGGGGCGAAGGAGGCGATTATTCGCGCTGGCCATATTCCTATCGGGATGGAATTCTGGCCCGCCGATTCCGTGACCTCACTTGAAGTCATACAAGAAGAACTTCGTCATTGTGATGTATATGTTGGGATTGTTGGAAGTCGCTACGGATCGACGTTGAAACATCCAGAAACAGGCGAGGATATCAGCTATACAGAGTACGAGTATGACTGTGCCAAGAAGCTTGGCAAGAGCACTTTAATGCTACTCATGGAGGAGACTGATGCGCGAAAAGCGCGTAACAAGATTCTATCTGGCGACCCTGAGCGATGTTGGGACAACAAATATTTCGAGTTTAGAAATCGAGCCAAGAAAAACCAAGTCAGCTTCTTTCGGAGTGGCAAGCAGGCTGAAGGATCCATTAATACATCGGTAAGCGATGCACTGCGCAATCTCGTCCAGAATCGTGGCATCCGCTCTCCCGGACTAATACCTGCGAATCAGTTAATGCCCTTTCACCTCCAGCGGTTCCTCAAGGTGGCACTCGATGGGCTCTGTAAAGAAGAGCGTCTTTCGATTCGTTGCGACACGGAGGTACACATGAAAGAAGAACTAGCACGCTTCTTTTGGCATTATTCTTTTTCAGAGATAGTTGGTTCCCGATATAAGCGAATCTTCTTCGAATCAGGTTCTACGTTAGCCTTTGTGGCGGAAGCCTTATTGGATTTAATTGAACGGAATCGAGGAGTGGCAGCACGGCAGCAGGAGTTTGCGGTCTTCACAAACAATGTACTCGTACTTCTTCAGTTTATGTATCGCTCCATTACTCCATACTATCTAAGACCAACCGGGAGGCCTGATGACAAGTATGGCGCCACCTACGGCGAACTCGATAGTGCAGACGGTAAGAATCCCGGGTGGGATGAACCCATTCCACCAAGGCATGTTGAACTGGTAAAGAAAATGTCTTCATACATGAAAGCTGATCCGATCCACGCATGGCCTGAATCCGGACATGGCGATACGCAGATGCTTATACTTGCGGCCGCCTCTGGGGTTAACTGTGAAGATTGTCATCCGTTGGGTCCTCATGTTGGGAGCTACCGTAATAAGCTCTTTAAGCGTGCGCTGATAATGACCGGTGCTCCGATTATTTTTTTCGTTCATGCCAAGAAGTTTTTCGAACCGTATGAGGCATCACGTTGTTATGCTGTTTGCGGAAGTGACTTCGACTGGCTAAAACAATGTAGCGAAGCACCGATCGCATTTTGTATAGGCGCTGAAAATGTTGCCGAACGGGAAAAGGTTCTAGAAAAAATCGCTAAGTTCCAAGCATTCAAATATGTAAGTCCTATTCGGCCACGTGGAGACTATAAATCGTCTCCGTTCCTGGTATCCAATCATGCTTTTAAAAATGCTGGCGTAATAGAAAGCTTGGATTTGATCTAGTGTGCTCTATTTTTATGAGACAAGTCTATCCCGTCACGTTATCAGCAAATCGTGATTAACCGGTCAAAGAATTTGAGAGGTTGACATCTACCGCGAAACTGGGTCATTTCTTGATGATGCCTGAAAAAGGAAAAATCGTCCTGGAAAAGTCCTTCATACAGGGGGCGAGTTCGTAGTCCCCTGTATGAAGGAAAATTTGTCGAATCAGGGGACAAGATCCAATTTGGTCTGAGTAGAAAAACCCTAACCGTTGCTCAACCAGACTCGTCTTACGTTGCAATAAACTCAGGTCGTGGGTTCGCAGGTTGGCTCAGTCGTTGCGGCTGTAGGAAAACGGTTTTTTTGTCTTTACAGAATGTTAACTTATACATAAAAGTTAGCATTCTAGAGAAAACGAGTCCTAAACAAGTCATAGGTTCCTATGCTCTTTTTGACTTTTATATCTCCGTGTGGCATATAAAACCCCTTCCCACAGAGCAAAACGCCTTGAACTCGGATAGCGTTGTCCAAAATTCTGTATATAGAACAGAATTAGACAGAATTAATTCCTTATCACAGCAATATCAGGGTGGTTATACAGAAAAATTTCTGCATAACCACAAGTTAAGTCGACCTACGGCGGTCGACTTAACGGGACGGAGTTCAAGCAACGCTGAGACGCCCGCCTGCGGCGGCCTAACTCTGCGTTAGAGCGGTAATAACCTGATTCACGAAACCCCGCAAGCGCGGCCCCGTGAATCAGAACATTCCGCTCAACTCCGTCCCGTTATACATTAGTCACTAATTCCTAGATTTAAACTATGAATGAAGATCGCTTACAAGAAAGCCTTGAGTTCAATGAACCTGAGGTGAATGAGAAAGAACAAAAAATCAAAAAAGAACGGGATTCTATCCTGTCGAAAATTTCGTCGTATCAACTTGATACCCTGACAGAAAGAGTTGCTTGGGTCCTTAATAATTACCCAGATTCACGTAATTCAGATATCACATTGCAAATTAAATATTGGAAACATTTTGAAGGTGATATTTTTTCTGGAAACACGATTGATGTGAGTGATTTATATAACCTAAAGCGTCTAACCTCAATTTCTCGGGCTCGCGCAAAAATACAAAATACATACAACCTTTTTTTAGCCGACGAATCTGTAAGGGCCCACAGAGGAACACTTGAACTAGAAGAAAGGGAAAACGCTATAAGTGAATCATTATTTCCAGATAGCTATACCGTCTATGCTGATGAGAGCGGGAAAACAAACAAATATTTGATAGTGGGCAGTTTTTGGATACTAAATCCTCTTGAAGTATTTCGATTGACGAAGGATATCTTTGGTCTAAAATTAGATCAAAATTTCGACAAAGAATTTCATTTCAAGGAAATCACAAAGAACAATTTGAATACATACCTAAAGCTGGCTGACTTAGTTAAAGAAAAAAGTGCTTTTACAAGTTTCAAGTTTCTAAGTCTCGAGAAAAAAGGAATCTCAAATGTTCAGGATGCTTATAAGGATCTGTTCTATCAGCTCTTACTCGGAGGGATTAAACATGAGCATGACACAGGAAGAGCACGTCTCCCACGGACTATAACATTCCTTAAGGATAGAGAAGAAATAGGAAGTGACAAAATTCTTATGGCTGATCTTGAAGATAAGCTCAATAATGCTTCAAAGGCTCAATTGGATGATAAATTGAGAACCCAAAGCTTTGAGTCAGTTGATTCAGAAGGAAATTTGTTGATTCAAATTACAGATTTATTTACAAGTAGTGTAAATAGAGTCCTAAATACATGGGGAGATGGAAGTAAACCAAAAGACCAGTTTGCAAAGTATTTTCTAGATATTGCAGGTATAAACGCGAAAGAATCAGTCTTAGAAAGTTATGGGGACAAAGGGGTATCAATTAATTTATAAATTGTATAACCCGTCGCTCAACCTGACCGCAAAAATCTGCGTTTCAATTTTATTGTTTGTCGTTGGGCGGCCAGGTTAGCTTGTACGTTGAGGCTGTAGGAAAACCCCAAAAAGTGCTGTAAATATTGGTCGTCATTTGTTAAAATATCCTCCATTGGAATCTTATTCATTGAGGTGAATCAATGGCCCGATACAAAACCTATGACTACAATCAAAGCAAACTCAT
>JAJDBT010000025.1 GCA_029261215.1 Nitrospirota bacterium
CTTTAACACGCCATCCTGCCATTGTTGTACCTCATCCCAGCCAAGGCTCACCGGCTTGTCAGAGGCGTCTACATGCTCAATTAAGGTGCTTAGGGCTTGCTTGTTATCTAACATGCACAATCTATTCAGCGCCACTCACAGCTTTAGGCTCAAGCCCTGAGCTGGCCAGCATCTGCCGAATCTTTAAATCATTGCCATCATGGTTTAAGGCGCAGGAGTTGGGGTGGGTAATATTGACGGTGCGGGTTTTTGCCCGTTTGTTGCCGATGGATTCAAATGTGACTTTTAAGCTCACTTGGGTGACGTAATAGGCGGGCAGTTTGAGTTTTTCCAGTAAGGTACAAACAGCATCAGGGGCGTTATGGTCATTGGCCTCTATGGTGATACGCCGTTTTTTAACATGCTTTAGCGTGACTCTTAATTTGGTGATTAACACGCTGGCGATACCCGAAGCGGGTTCAATTTTGAATTCAAAATCATCCTCCACCACAGGGGCGAGTTCATATACCCGCTTATCAATCACACCCTTGGCCAAGGTTTCCAGTTTGAGAATATTAGTGGCAAACATCACCTGTAGATCAGCAATGGCTTTGCTGTTTTTAGGGGCGTAAATATCTAGTGAACCTTCAGTTTCACAATAGACAAAGATAATTTCAAAGGCCGGGTGATGGGCCTGGCTTTTTAAGGTGCCGCCCACCCACTCCACAGCAGATTGGGCGAAGTCTTCAGGGTAGGCAAAGAAGTACTCTTTTTGATTTCGGCGATAGGGTTCAACAGTGCAGTTTTTACCTCGCCCTTCTTTATGGAAAAAATAGCTACTAATTGCCTTGGCTAAGGCTTGAATATCCTCTTCCTCTACCTGTGGGGGCAAACAGGGCAAGTCGTTACGTTTTTTCCAGTAGGAGGGGCTGACATTATCGGCATGTAAAAACATCGCCGCGCCGTGCCAGTATTTCGGCTTGTGGAGAAAAGCCCACATTGCCTTGGCATGAAAGCCATCAATAGCGGCGATCTCTTTAATAAAGGCATCATCACCATGAAAGCTCGCCTCATCCACCAAGGCCATAATCCCGCCCTCGCAGGCCAGTGCATTTACATCCTGAAACTCAGCTTCAATATCGGTTATTTGGCTGTCAGAGAGTTTGTTTAGGGCCGTTTGCAGGGCATCAGCATCATTCTCTTTGAGTTGGCCAAAATCAACATCAAGCGGAATCCCTTTCGCGTCAAAAAACAGCGCCAAATAGTGACTGGGGGTTTTCCTGAAAAAGTGCCGGTTTGAGTATTGCGCTGCCATTGCCTTACATCCCTATATATGCCCCGCTCATCAATCCTTAACGGTGACTTGGCCGTTCATTAGCATGGGTAGGAGCCAGTCTCTTAGCTCTGTAAGCTTCTGGTTCTCTCTATATGTCACATCAATTTTCTCGAAAACCTTATTGAATATTCCATAAAAGTAATCATTACTGTCTTTTGGCATAGGAATATGAATATCTTCTATATCCCCTTTAGTTATGAATTTCACTATTGAACCACGAGAACCTTTAGTTAATTGTTTTACCTTGTATTGAACAGAGTAAAAAACCAACCCATAAAAATTTTTGTTTTCAGGGATCAAAACATAAGTTCTTTGATAAGCATTAAACTTACCATCAAACTTTTTTACGTTGAAATTTCCATTTCCTGCAAGTAGAATAGACTTCCCTTCAAACTCGTAATCATCACACCGCAATGCTTTATCACCACAGGTAAAAAAATGATACCTACCATTGCTTATTGCATGATTTGCATCCTTTTTACCAGTTTTTATATCTAATAGGTCTGATATAGGTCTAGCCTCCCACCCATCAGGAATTTCACGTTTTAGCGTTTCGTTGTAGACCATTTTTCCGCCCGATGATTTATAGGGCTTGCCGTTGGCATCGGGGAAGTCAAACTGCACAAACCAATAGCCATATATGAGCTTGGCCATGGTCTCTAGCTCAGCATTGATTTTGTTGTTGAGTTTTATTTTTTGATTCAGAAGGTATAAATAATCACCTATTTTCTGTTGCTCTTTATATTCTGGGAGCAGCAAGTCCAAATATGAAAATATCTGTTCGTTTAGGCTAGCCCTCAACGTCATTATGGCGTTGTTGCTCATGGTCTTCCTAAACAGCTTACTCCTTAAATAAAATGCCATGAATTTGTGATAGCTAATATCACTCTGCTTTGGTCTGAGTCGCTTTAAGAAACCACTGTATGTTGCATTTTGTATATCTTTCACAGCAACGCTGCTCATTGCTAATTCGTCCAGCGTTTCGCTTGTTCGGGTTAAGAAAATATCACCTTCCTTAATTGAGTACGTTTTCCTTTCTTTTTCTGACGTATCCATTAAATCAGGCAATGATTCTGGTAAAAATTGATTGTTGAAGACCGTACTAAATGAAGCGAATGGGAAGCCATGCCCTGCTTGTTCTGGTTTAGAGGATATCCCAGAACCCATGTCATATAGTTTGCAAAATTTGTATTGTTTTAGCTCACTCATACTTCAGTCCTTTTAAACCATCCTTGATTTTTACCTGTAAATCATTGGACTTGGAAAACAGCTCTTGCAACGTAGATTCAAACCCATTGAGTTGAGCTTCAAACTCCTCTTTTGAAATATCCATATACTCAATCTTTACCTCAAAATATTGCCCTGCACTTAAAGATAAATTCTTCGCCTTAATATCGTCATAACTCACCACCACCGAGAAATCATCCACCGCTTGTTTGTTATTGAAGGTGTTGATGATCTGATCTTCTTCGGCATGGCTTAACAGCGTTTTCTGGTTTTTACCGTCTTTGACCTTTTCACCCAGATTTGAGGCATCAATCAGCACTACCTCTTCTTTATTGGTTTTGTCGATAAACAAGATGGAGACGTTGGTGCCGGTATTGGCGAAGATGTTGGAGGGCATACTCACCACACCGGCCAGCATTTTCTCTTCTACCAGCTTTTGGCGAATCTTTTTATCAATACCGCTTTGGGCGGTGATAAACCCAGTGGGTACGACGACAGCGGCTTTGCCCTTCGCTTTGAGTGAGTAGATGATGTGCTGTAAAAACATCAGGTAGATGGCCATGGACTCTTTTTTCTTAGCCGGTACTTTGGGGATGCCTGCAAAAAAACGCTCGTGATTCTCTTTGCTGTCTAGATCATCTCTGAAGTCTGAAAAATCGAGTTTAAACGGCGGGTTTGAAACGATGTAGTCAAAGCGCTCTAGCGCGCCATTGGCCTGTTTGTGGTAAGGCTCTAGGATGGTGTTGCCTTTAATGATGTTGTGGATGGAGTGAACCAAATCATTGAGGATGAGGTTTAAGCGCAATAGACCGGATGATTTTTGTGAAATATCTTGTGAATAGAGGGTGCATTTGTCTTCACCGATTTCATGAGCCAAGTTCATCAATAAGCTGCCTGAACCTGAGGAGGGATCGTAACAGGTGACATTATCAATATCACCCTGCACCAGACAACGTGCCATGATTTTTGAGACGGCATGAGGCGTGAAATACTCGGCATATTTACCGCCGCTGTTGGTGTTGTAGTCTTTAATCAGGTATTCAAAGATGGTGGCGTAGAAATCAAACTTCTGATGAAAGATATGCTCAAAACTAAAGCCGGTTAGCTTATTAACAATCGCTTTGCAAAATTTATCCCGGTTGTCGGTGACGTATTTGCTTAAATTCTCAAATAACACGATCTTCTCACCCCCATCGGTGAGTACCGAGAATATCTCGCTATTCTCGCGGGCGATGTCGATGAGGGTGGTGTCGAATATATCGGCAAAATTGGCCTCATCTTGTTTGTTAAACAGTGAGGTGATGAAGTGATCGGGGCTAATCACAGCGGTGCTTTCACTGAGCTGCATGGTGAGCATTTCATAGTCCTCTTCGCTGAGGGCTAAGAGGGCATCTTCCCAGTTTTTGGCCTTGGCGATGGTTTTATCCAATTTTTTAATTTCATGGATAAATTTATCATTGAGGAATTTATACAAAAACACCTGCGTGATGATCTTAAATTCATTGCCATCATTACCCAGGCCATAGTTGGCGCAGACACTTTTTAGGTCATCAATCAGGGCTTTGGTTTGTTGCTCAAATTGCTGAGTTGTGGTCATTCTGTTCTCTCTTTCAGGCGGCGAGGCCGTGGTACTCATTCATATACTCTTTAACGATTAAGCCATTGATGCGCTTAGTTGATTGGGACGTTAAGGGGATATCTTGCTTGTTTTTGAATTGCTCGATCACTAAACGCAGCATCATTTTTTTTACGAAGCTTTCGTTTTCCAGCATTTTCGCATTTTGTTCGATCTGCTTATCGACTTCTGTTTTTAAGCCTTTCAGAGCATCAAACAGTTTGCTTTCACTGTTGGTGAGTGGGTCTTTTTCCATCAGCCGTTTGTGTAAACGCGCGTATTTTTCATCGTTGTCATATTTGGCTTTGATGAGCTGATTTTGTCGTTCCAGTTCTTTGGCTCTGTTGTAAATATCGTTTAGGGCTTTGATGTTGCTTTCCATCTGCTCTTTTGAGACTTCGCTGAGGTTTTTCTTTTTAAAGAGCCGCTCCAGCTCTTCTTTAAGCGTGATAAAGACCGGGTCTAGTGGATCAAAGTTTCCACCCAGGGCTTCGCGGGTCTTTTGAAGGGTGTCTTTTAGTTGGTCTGCAATCACCATCTCTTCTTCTTTGACCTTGGTGAAAGCAAAGATCACATCTTCTAGGGCGACATTGAGCAGGTTGCTGGTGTCTACGCTGCTTTCCAGGGCCTCTTTGGTGTTGATGAGGGCCAGGCGGTTGTTGGCTTCCCTTGAAAGTACGGTGAGCGTTTGGAAATCGAGCTTATCCAGCAAAGCATAATCACCCGATAGACGGATGAGGTTATAGAGGCACTTGGCATTGTTGAGGGCATGGGTGATTTTTAGCATCTCACCACGGGAATGAATCTGGGTGATTTGTTCGGAAAAAATCTCAAGGTTGCGGGTGTCGAAGTGAAAAAGGACTTCTTTAATCTCTTGGATTTCTTGCGCGATTTCGTCTTGTGATTTGAAAAGGTTGCTGTAGTGTTGGAGTTCATCACCCAGTTCTGACTGTAACTCTTTGAAATAGTCCCTGTTGGTTTTTTCAAACTCTTTTTCAATATCAGCAAAATCAACCACATAACCATAATCAAAACCTTTATAGGTACGGTTTACGCGGGTGAGGGTTTGCAAGAGGTTATGAGCCTTTATCACGCGGCCTATGTAGAGCTTTTTCAAGCGTGGGGCATCAAAGCCAGTCAGCAGCATGTTAAAGACAAATAGGAGGTCTATTTTGCCCTCTTTGAAATCTTCAATTAGCTGTTTGCGCTCTTCTTTGGTGCCGATGTCGTGCAAAATAACGGCGGCGGTGGTGACTTCGCTATCTTGTTTCTTTTTAGCGTTGTAACTGGCGCGTGGCTCAGCAGCCATTAATTCAGGCACAAATTTCGTTAGGGCGTATTTTTCTTGAAACACCTCATACATCATTTTGGCTTGTTCGGATGAATCACACACCACCATGCCGCCGATGCCGTTGTTATTCATTGATATACGGGCTTGCTCAAAGTCTTTGACGATGTAGTCGAGCATTGGCTCAACAAATTTTGGGTGGGCATAAACAACTTTTTTATCCGCATTGCCTTTGAGTATTTCGATCTCTTCCAAGGCTTTTTGTAGGGTGAGCTTGTAGCTGGTTTCGATCTCTTCACGGATCAAACGCAGGGTGTAACCGTCTTTAATGGATGAGTTGTAGTAGTACTTGTGGATGTAACCACCAAACAGTGATTTGGAGTTGTATTCATCACCTAATAGGGGTGTACCCGTTAAACCAATTTTTATTGAGTCGCGGTCTGATTGCTCTAAGTTGGCTAAAAAGCTGCCCGTGGGGTTGTAGCTACGGTGTACCTCATCCAAAAAGAAGACGCGCTGAACGTTGAGGTTGTAATCACTATTTTTGGTAACGGCGGGATCATCTTTAAATTTCTGAATATTCACAACCGTGATCTCGGCCTTGCCTGAGTTATTGTGAATGGCGGCGGGTTGTTTGATGTCTCGGGCGAACTCATCACGGGAATTGACGTTGTGAACCACTAAGCCGCGTGATTTGAATTCTTTACTGGCCTGAATCAGCAAATCAAGCCTATCGACAATGAAGTAAAATTTGGCAATCACCCCTTTTTTTTGAAAGTAATTCGCAAGGTATTTGACGTTGTAGTAGGCCAGCGCGGTTTTTCCGCTGCCTTGGGTATGCCATATAATCCCTTTTTTCACTCCCTCTTCCAGCTTCTGCTCTATCGCTTTGGTGGCAAACATTTGCGGGTAACGCATGATGTGCTTTTGTAAGCCGATACGCTCTTTCACGTAGGTCAAGGCAAACTCCAGCACAAAGGCCAAACGTTCACGCTGGAATAGTGAGGTGCAAATTCGGTTTGTCGGTGTATCAGGGCTTTTGTTTTTGGCAAACTCTGGTGATTGTTTGATGCTCAACAGGTTGTTGTCTTTGAGGACTGAGGTTTCACTGGCATCATCAACCGTTAAGAGCAGAGTGTTTAAATCAAATTTCTGCTCTTCACGGAAATAGTTGAAAATCGGTTTTTGATAGGACGCGGTGGCATAAAATGCGCCCTCAATCGGCATCGGTGAGCTATCGTCATATTCCATATTGTTCGAGAACACCATCAACTGTGTGATGTTTGCGAATTTTCTAAACTTCTTGTTTCGGAATCGCGTTTGAATGCGCTTGTGTTCGGCCAATATGCCATCTTTGTTATTGGGTTTTTTGACCTCGATAAACGCCAGTGGCAAGCCATTGATCAGCAATATGATATCCGGGCGAAACGCTTCATCATCTTTTTTGTAGGGCAACTCAGTGACTACGTTGAAGGTGTTGTTGTTGAAATCTTCAAAGTCGATTAAGCGCGTGCCTGATTTATTGGTGAGCTTTTCGTAAAAGGCTTTGCCGAGGTCTTCGTTTTCAAGGCAGAGTGATATGTCATCAAAGCATTGCTTGGCTTCAAGGTCGTTAAGATTAAGATTGGGATTTATGCGTTTGATGCTTTGGTGAAAGATGTCGGTGAAGATGTTGGTTGACTCATCCCATCTGGCCTGCGAGTCTTTCAGAGAGAGGTATTCATACCCTAAACGCATCAAATGTAGGATAGTGGGGATTTTTACCCGTGAATCTTCGTTGAACTTCATTCTAAAAGCACTCTTCTCAGACCTTTGGTCACCCTCATTGAATACTTGATACACCTAAGCATCAAGGTTTTATATGGTGACAAGTTATGATAGCCGGTTTTTTGTAGGAAGGGTGAAGAAATAGTGCTTTATCTACAGGGCCACTTTTCTCTGTTAGAAATTCGATTCCGTATTTAACAATCGAACCGAGCCTTTGTATTTACAGTAGATTGGTATACGATGAGATTATAGGGTGACTTTTTCTTTTAGTAACACTCTTAGTAACACTGCTATGATATTGCTCAAAATTATCGTAGTATTATCATGTAGTTAGGCACTCTGTTAAGTTCCCGCCGCCCCACCAAATAAAAAAAGCCCGGTGTTTTTCGCCGGGCTTTTTTGTGTCTTCTCGCTTCTCATTCCCCTGCAGACGGGAATCCAGACCAACACTGTGGACATATGGGAAACATGTTCAACCCCTACTGAAGCGACCTCTCCAATCATTTTTTCAAAAAAATCAGATGCGGCCTCTTGACATCTTTTGCCTGAATTATTATTTTTTTGGAGTGCCTGTCCGATAGGGCGCTGAACACCGCCGTTCCTTCTGAAACGGCGGCCCCGTTTGTTCAAGCCAAGACCGTGCCCGATGCACGCAAGACCCGGCAGGCTCCGCGACTTTAAAATTGGATGTGTTTTCTTCATTCATCGCAGGAGAGAAACATGATTACGACAAAAAATCTGACGCGCGCCTACGGCGACTTTGTCGCGGTGCAAGATGTCAGCTTTAGCATCAAGGCCGGTGAAATCGCAGGGCTGCTGGGACACAACGGCGCGGGAAAAACAACGATTATGAAAATGCTGAGCGGCTATCTCGAACCCAGCAACGGCACCATCCTGGTGGACGGCATCGACCTCGCCCGCGACCGACGTGGCGTTCAGTCCCGCCTCGGCTACCTGCCTGAAAATCTGCCGGTGTACCCGGAAATGTCTGTCGTAGACTACCTCGATTACGCGGCCCGCTTGAAGGGCCTTGCCGGAGAAACCTGCACCCGGGAAATCCGCCGGGTCATTCAGGCCACCGACGTCACCGCCAAACTACTCGCGCCCATCGGTACGCTCTCTCGGGGGTACAAACAACGTGTCGGCGTGGCCCAAGCCCTGCTCGGCCAACCGAAGCTGCTGATTCTGGATGAACCGACCAACGGACTCGACCCCACGCAGACCCAGCAGATGCGTGCACTCATCAAGGACATTTCGAAAACGGCCACCGTCATTCTTTCAACGCACATCATGCAAGAGGTCGATGCGCTCTGCGACCGCGTCCTCATCATGCGAAACGGGGTATTGGCCGTGGACGAACAACTAACAACGCTGCGCACCGGCCATTGCCTCACACTTTCAACGAACCTGACCTCGAAAAACACTGTTTCCCGTCTGCTTGCCCCGGTGAACGGCGTGTTGGACATCGATACCGTGTTGTGCGGAGACCAACAGCTTAGAGTGCAGATCAAAATCTCGGATGATGTGGATTTGTCAGAAGCCGCTGCAGAAATCGCCAAAACCGTGGTGGATTCAGGACACGCCCTTTTTGAGCTGGCCCCTGCTCAGCGGGATCTTGAAAGCGTCTTCCGGGAGGTGAATGAAAAGGAGGAACTGGCCCATGTTGCTTGATCCCCATATCCGGCGCGTCACCACCAAGGAACTCACACTCTTTTTCGCCTCTCCGGTAGCTTATCTTTTTTTGGGAGCCTTCGCCGCCCTGACCCTGTTTATCTTTTTTTGGGGCGAGGCTTTTTTTTCACGCAACATCGCCGATGTGCGTCCCCTTTTTGAGTGGATGCCGATTTTACTCATTTTTCTCAGCAGCGCCCTGACCATGCGCATGTGGAGCGAGGAACGCAGAAGCGGCACGCTGGAACACGTACTAACCCAGCCCATCGGCATCTGGCGTTTTGTCGCAGGAAAATTTTGTGCCTGTCTCGCCCTGCTGAGCCTGGCCCTGCTCATCACGCTCCCCTTGCCTCTTACCGTCTCGCTATTGGGAGATCTCGATTGGGGGCCGGTCTTCAGCGGCTATATCGCCACGTTTTTGCTGGGTGGGGCCTATTTGAGTGCGGGGCTTTTTGTCTCTGCCCGCAGCGACAATCAAATCGTCAGCCTCATCAGCAGCGTGGCCCTGTGCGGCCTCCTGTATCTCATCGGCTCACGCACGATCACCGGACTGTTTGGAAATCAAGTGGGGGAATGGCTGCGCCTGCTCGGCACCGGCTCACGCTTTGACGCCATTACGCGCGGCATGATTGATGTGCGGGATTTTTATTATTATCTGAGCCTCATCGCAACGTTTTTGACCCTGAATACCTTCTCACTCGAGCAGGAGCGCTGGGCCGCCACTGGCGACAAGCGTTATCACAGGGCATGGCGGATGACGACCATGCTTCTCATCGCCAATGTCCTGGGAGCCAACTTGTGGCTGGGGCAGATGAATTTTATGCGGGTCGATACTACGGAGGGTGACATCTACTCGATTTCCGACGCCACTCAGGGCTACCTCGCCCAATTACAGGAGCCCTTGCTCATTCGCGGTTATTTCAGCGCAAAGACGCATCCGCTGCTGGCGCCACTTGTGCCCCAGATGCGGGATTTAATCCGGGAATACGAGGTTGCGGGAAACGGCCGCGTGCGGGCTGAATTCATCGATCCCATCGCCTCCCCGGAGCTAGAAGAGGAAGCCAACCAGAAATACGGCATCCGCCCCGTGCCCTTTCAGGTCTCCGACCGCTATCAGGCCTCGCTCGTCAATTCCTATTTTGACGTGCTCGTGCAATACGGCGATGAATTCCAGACTTTGGGTTTTCAACAACTAATCGAGGTTAAGGCCACCCAGGAAACCGATCTCGACGTGAAACTGAGAAACCCGGAATACGACATTACCCGCGCCGTGAAAAAGGTACTGCAAGCCTATCAGTCCGGCGGTAACCTGTTTGACACAGTAAAGGGCGAGCTTCAGTTTACCGCCTATGTCTCGGAGCAAGACCGTCTGCCCGAAGCCCTGAAGACCTTTAAGGGCATTCTTGAAAAAACCCTGTCGGACATGGACAAAACAGCAAAAGGTCGCCTAAAAACCCGATTTATCTCACCCGAAGCGAACGGCGGCAAAGTGGCGGCGCAAATAGAACGGGACTTTGGCTTTAAATCCATGATGGCCAGCTTGTTTGACACAAAAACATTTTATTTTTACCTCACACTCGCAAAAGAAGACCAGGTCATTCAGGTGCCCTTGGGCGACTTGAGTGAAGACGGTTTCAGGCGAAACCTGGAAGGGGCGGTCAAACGCTTTTCCAGCGGCTTTACCAAGACGGTCGGGCTCGCCACACCCACGACCGATCCGCAAATGGCGCGTTTTGGCATGGGTGGCCCACAATTTAATCAGCTCCGGGCCGCATTGGAAGGCGAGCTGAATATCCAGTCTGTTGATTTAAGCACGGGGAGCGTCGGCGGAGAGCCGGACTTGCTGCTGCTCGCCGGGATGACGGAACTTGATGAAAAAAGCCTCTTTGCCGTGGATCAGTTTTTAATGCGCGGTGGGACGGTGATGCTGGCCACCTCTCCCTTTCAGACGGACATGGGGCGTAACCGCCTCAGCCTCATGCAGCAGAAAAGCGGCTTGGAGGACTGGCTGGCCCATCACGGTCTCGCCGTCGAGGAACAAGTGGTGCTTGATCCGCAAAATGCCGCCTTTCCCGTCCCGGTAACGCGGCAGGCGGGCGGCTTCAGTTTTCAGGAAATCCGCATGATTGACTATCCCTATTTCCCGGATATCCGGAACAGCGGCTTAAATCAGGAAAGCGCGATAACACGGGGACTGAATCAGGTCACACTGGCCTGGGCCTCGCCCATTTCTCTGGATGCCGGGAAAAATAGCGCACGCAAAATAACGGAGCTGCTGCACAGCTCTGAGAAGGCCTGGCTTTCCGATGCGCTCAATGTGATGCCGCAAATCGGGCCGGGCGGAATGAGTGCCTTCACTCCGGAAGGAGACACGGGCCGCCGCCTGCTCGGAGTCGTCAGTGAAGGCCGCTTTGATTCGTATTTTTCAGGAAAAGAGTCCCCTCTGCTCAAAAAAACCGAAGGTGGTGAAGACAAAACAGAGAACGACAAAAACGCATCCAGTGATGCGATCGCCCTTGGCAGCGTGATTGAACATTCGCCCGAATCGGCCCGCATCATTCTGTTTTCCTCCAATGCCTTTTTGGAAGACCGGGTGACGCAGCTCGCTGGGGCCGTCAACGGCAGCGCGGCACTGGGCGGCATACAGCTCGCGGCCAACGCCGTGGACTGGGCCTTGGAAGAGCAGGGACTGCTTGCGATCCGCGCACGCGGACACTTTAACCGTACCCTGCCGCCCATGCCTCAGGAAATGCGCCAAATCTGGGAAGCCATCAACTACAGCCTCGCGATTATCGCCCTGAGCGTGCTTGCCTTCATTCAACGTATCCGGAAAAAACGTCGAAACCGACGCTACCTTCAAACCTTGACTGCTTGAGGAGGAAACAATGAAAAACCGCACAACCCTACTCATCGCCCTGCTTGTTTTGCAAGTGCTTTTGGCGGGAGGGCTTTATTTTGGCAAGGCCGCAAGCGAAACCGGCCCGGCCCGCCAAGCCTTGGTGGCTGCGGATAAAAGTGAACTTGATCACATCACCATTGAAAACGGGGAAGGGGAAAAGGTCGTTCTTCAAAAAACAGGAGGCCGCTGGCAGCTTCCCGACTACCATGCGCTCCCCGCAAACCCTGCCAAAGTGGAGACGCTTTTGGAGCGCCTCTTTAATACTCAAGGAGGCTGGCCGGTCGCCACAAGCACCGCCGCGCAAACACGCTTTGAGGTCGCGGAAAAAAGATTTCAGCGGCGCATCACACTCGCAAAAGGGGCGGACGTGTTATCCGAACTGTATGTCGGTACCTCACCCGGTTTCAGGAAAGTACATGCCCGAAAAGCCAATGATGCGGCTGTTTATGCGGTGATCTTCAATGTGTTCGATATTCCGGCCCAGGGAAAAGAATGGTTCGACCGCAGCCTGATTCAAGTCCAAGGAGAAGTCGCGGAGCTTGAGGGCCCGGACTTTCATCTCACCCACATCAACGGGGAATGGGCTGCAATTAAACCCGATGGCACGGTTGTAAAAGAAGAGGCGGAAAAACTGCTCAAGGCCCTCACCACACTTCAAGTGGGTGGCGCCGCCGAAGAAGATCCCCCAGACAATGCAGTCACCCTGCTGGTCACCGCAGGCGGGTCAGATACGAAATACCATTTTTTTGAGACGAAAGGGAGTTATTTTGTACGGCATCCAGACTATGCCACGGCCTTCACGCTCTCCAAACCCGATTACGAACAGATCGTCGGCCAAACAGGAGCCATACTGCTCAAACAGACAGAAACTGGCGCACAGGATAATTCCGACCATACATCTTCCATCTCGCAGCCTTGAAAAGCCGGGGGGGGCTCTGCTACGTTTTTTGGAGATCCTGCCGACAAAAAATTCAAATACACCATTTTCAGATCAATACAGAATTTTCTTGCTTTTTTGTCTCGCAATCCACATAAATGCAATGCATTATTCTTGATTTCAAGTGATTCAGGGTACATGCTAAACTGGATTTAAAATCGAACTTGATGCAATTTTTGCCGTTTAAGGACACATTGGGCCTTACAATATAACGCTAGGGGTAATCAAAAAAACGATGTCAAAAATTACGAAAGATAAAAACAAAAAACTCATTGAGGTCTTGGGCCCGGTTGAGAACCTCGAAAGTTATGTGAAAGCCGATTGGTGGCGGCACCTATTTAATGCCAATTACCTGAGAACAGACGGGGATGTTGTTGAAGATCAGGATATTACCAAACATGAAGTGGATATTTTCCTCGCTGCAATTTCGACCTCACAGGATGGTGGGATACTGGACCTTTGCTGCGGTCAGGGACGTCATGCAATGGAGATCGCCACGCGGGGGTATACGAATGTCGTCGGTTTTGACCGATCCCATTATTTGATTGATCGGGCGAGAAAGATCAGTAAGGCCAATGGCCTCACTGTCTCCTTTCGAGAAGGCGATGCCCGAAAACTCCCCTTCCGTAACGACAGCTTTGAAGCGGTCATTATTGCAGGAAACAGTTTTGGTTATTTTGAATCCACAGAGGACGACCACAGAATTCTGAAAGAAGTGATGCGGGTACTCAAACCTGAGGGAAAATTGCTCGTTGACCTCACAGACGGCAACTACATGCGGGCGAATTTTCAACCACGCAGCTGGGAGTGGATTGATAAGGACTATTTTGTCTGTCGTGAGCGTTCACTTTCTGAAAACAAGGAACGTCTGATTTCCCGCGAAGTCATCACGCATGTCAATAAAGGGGTCATCGCAGATCAATTTTACGCGGAGCGGCTCTACGCAAATGAAGACCTGAAGTCCCTGCTGACAAAAGTCGGTTTTACGGCATTTTCTAAAATCGCAAATGTGAGCTCGGAATCAAAACGAAATCAGGATTTAGGCATGATGGCGGAGCGGATTGTTGTCACTGTTGTGGCGAAAAAGGAATGGTCCGCCGTCAAAAAAGTCCAACAGAGCAAGGACACCGTGCTTGTTTTGCTCGGAGATCCCAGCAAGCAGGATTCAGTCAAACCAGACGGAAGCTTTGACGATGACGATTATCATACGATCAACGAATTGAAAAATGCCTTGTCCGCATTAACGAACTATGATTTTATTTATCTGGACCGGCACAATACCTTGATTCCAGACCTTCAAAAGATGAAGGGCAAAAGCAATTATATTTTAAATCTGTGCGACGAGGGTTTTAACAACGAAGCCTCCAAAGAACTGCATATTACCGCACTGCTGGAAGTCCTCGGCTTTCATTATTCGGGCGGCACCCCGCAGTGTCTGGCCTATTGTTATGACAAATCGCTGGTTCGCGGAATCGCCAAGGAAATGGATATTCCGGTGCCAAGCGCCTGCATGATTAATCCGGAAGATATTCAATATGTCGAGTTTCCGCTCACCTTCCCGGTAATCGTCAAACCCAATCACGGGGACTCCAGCTTTGGCATTACTCAAAAAAATGTCTGTTACGATTTGCAGTCTCTCGAAAGCGCGATTATTGGCATCCGGGAAAAATTTGGCTACAACAAACCCATTTTAATCGAAGAATATTTAACGGGAAAAGACATCAGTGTCGGCATCATCGGAAACCCTTTCACTTCATATAACATCCTTCCGATTATTGAGGAAGACTATTCGGCCTTGCCCGAAGGTTTGCCCAAGATATGCGGTTACGAAGCCAAATGGGACCCGAGCTCACCATATTGGAAAATCAAGTCTGTTCCGGCCAACCTCTCAGAGGATGTTGAGCGGTTTTTGGGCGCAAGCTGCCTCAAGCTGTTTGAGCGCCTAGAATGCCGTGATTATGCCCGTTTTGACTGGCGGCTGGACAACAATGGCACCCCGCGGCTCTTGGAAGTCAACCCGAATCCCGGCTGGTGCTGGGATGGCCACCTTGCCAAAATGGCGAAACTACAGGAGATGTCCTACGGCAAAATGCTGGACAATATTTTAAAATCCTGTAAAGGCCGCTTATCCTCCGCTCAGGTTTTGGAAAAGAGTGACTAAGCGGTTCGGATTCATTTTTAAAACTGGAAAATTCACCACGGAAACGGATCATGAAAGGGCCGATGTTAAATCACGAGTTTATTGATTTACTCAAAGCCATCATACGGCACCCCAGTGTCGTCGGTTCGGAACATTCTTTTTTTCGCATTTTGCAGCGGGAGCTTGAAGAGCGCGGAGCCCATGTGACCTGGTATGAGGGGCTTCTGGTGGCACAAGGCAGTAAACCCTTTAGTACAATGTTTTCCGCACATATTGATCGTCACGGCCTCGTCTGCACCGGGCCGAACGAGTTTCAATTTGCTGCCTTTGTTTCCGGGAACCGAACCGATCTGTTGGGCAATTCCGTCTCAGAAGAACTCATCACAAAAATCACGGGGCGATTTCAGTCTCTGCCCGTTTTTGCCTACGAACCCTGGTCCGGGGTCTACAGGGGAAGCGGCGTCATCAAGAATTCGTATGTCTGTGAATTTAGAAACAACCTCATCTTTGAAATAGAAGGACTGGATCATGTCGTCGCGGGCACCCCTGTAGCCTTTAAAGACCACCTCAAAATCAGGGAAGGCCGCCTTGAAGGACAGTTGGACAACGTATTAAGCGCTGCGGCGCTGGTGCATTTGTTCAGCCTCGGCTTTGAAGGCACAGCTTTTTTTACCGCGCAAGAAGAAGCAGGAAAAAGCTGGCGCTACCTGCTCGAATGGTTTCGCAGGTTTGGCGGATCAACCAACCGGCTGTTTGTGCTGGATACCAGCCCCTTTCCAACAATTGAAACGGCCAATCAGCAGCAATTGATTTTAAGGGAAAAGGACGCAAATGCCCCTTTTAATCAAGATGCGACGCGACTAATTGAGTATTTATGCCGGGAAAATAAGTTCAGCTATTTATACAAAAATCGCTACGTCGAAACAGAAAATGATCGTTTGGTAAAGGCGGGAGAAAAACCGCGCTCATTGGGCAGTACGGAAATGGGCCGCATCATCGCTGCTTCAAACGGACTGGTGGACGGCACCACCCTTCAAATCCCGACCACGGGCTATCACACCATGGAAGAGTCTTCCTCCTGGGAGTCCGTGGATGCCTTTGTCTCCCTGCTCACCGTCTTATCCAACGAAGTCGATTAAATACTCCGCAGATGCCGACTCCATGAACACACACCATGCAGATACATTGAATACACTTTATGAGGGATGATTGATGTTAATGAACAGTCTTCTTTTAATCCTTGGGCTCGTCGTACTGACCTTCGGCGCAGAGGGACTTGTCCGGGGCAGCGCTTCCCTGGCCATCCGGTTGGGGCTAACCCCGCTGATTGTAGGGTTAACCGTCGTCGCTTTCGGCACCAGCTCACCGGAGCTTGTTGTGAGCATCGGCGCTGCGCTCAACAATCAAGGGGATATCGCCATTGGAAACGTCGTGGGCTCCAATATCTTCAATATCGGCATGATTCTTGGTTTGACCGCCCTGATCTGCCCCGTCAAAGTAAGTCTTCAAATTATTAAATATGATGTCCCGATCATGTTTTTCGCAACCTTGCTCTCGGTTTTTTTCATCATGCAAGGCACTGTGCCCAGACTGGGCGGCACCGTGCTTTTCAGCGCTTTGATCATCTACCTCGGTTTTACCATTCGGATGGCCAAAAAAGAAGTTCCCCCGGAAATCAAACAGGAATTCGAGGAGGGAGTCCCCTCCGAAACCAAATCGGCCTTTCGGGATTTCTTGTGGATTGGCGGCGGCCTGCTGTTCCTGATTTTTGGCTCCCAGCTGTTCGTAACATCCGCAACGGCCATCGCACGACAAATCGGCATCAGCGAAGCCATCATTGGCTTGACCATTATCGCGGCCGGAACCAGTATGCCGGAACTTGCAACATCTGTTGTTGCAGCCGTGCGGCGGCAGCCGGATATCGCCATCGGAAACGTCGTTGGGTCGAATATATTTAATGTGCTGGGCATTTTGGGTGCGACGGCTATTCTCAAACCGCTGACATCAAGTGGAATCACGACATTGGACTTGTGGGTTATGATCGGATTTTCAGTGACCGTCCTGCCGCTTTTGTACACCGGATTAAAACTTCAACGCTGGGAAGGTGCCCTCCTGCTTGTTGGCTACGGCGGGTATCTGTGGGTTTTATGGCCTTGAAGGGGATCAACCACTTATCTATAACTGAATCACAAAATAGACCTCGATGAAGACCATTTCCCAGCATTTCAACAGAAGACGTGTTCACACAAACCTTATCGACCATGAACACGAAATTGATAAAGCCTGGAACATCCTTCATTCAGAAATAAGAAACGCCACATTCTGAGGGGTTCGAGTAATAACCATTGTGGGCAGAATTCTCCACATTGGAAACGTTTCAATTTCCCCTCAGTTCTTTCTGAGCAGAGTTTTTTGAATCAAATCTTTTAAGAGAACTTTTGAATATTTAGGCTAGTTCCGATCAAACCCAAAAAAATATTGAGTATAGAATTGTCATTTTTAATTTTATTTGTTAGCATCTGAGAATCAAAATTTAGCTTTTTGGGCCAAAACTGTGATTAGTTATTAGCTTCCCTTACTCGAGTCGATGGTTGCAATCATTCAATAGCGATATTAATAGACAGTCTACCAATGCTAATGCAACATGGGTTTAGATGCAGATTTAACAAGCCTTCTACGTGAAAGTTGCACCTATGGAACAGACCCCTGGAAATTATAGCTAAATGGGAGAAGAGCTCAAAAATACACCTATCCGTAAAGTGGATCATAGTTCACAACAGTCCATTTTCACTTCAGGCGCCCCCAATCCAAAAGATCTAAATACTCCAGAGCTGGTGATTGGAATGTGTGGGCCAATAGGGTCCCCAATCCACGAAGTGGCGGAGCGGATCAAAACTGCATTGGAAGATGATTATGAATACAATGTGGAGACAATCAAACTTAGCGAAATTATTAGGAAGCGCGTATCTCTGGAAGATAGAAAAAAGTTAGTTTCGTTAAATCCGGAGTCATCCGATTCATTTCGAGATAAAAAGGAATTAATAGCAGCTGGCAACTCTCTTCGAGAAACCTACCATCCCAGCATCCTTGCTGATCTAGCCATTCATCACATTGCCATTACTCGCCCGAAGGGACAAGATACAACGCCACGTCGGCAATGCTTCATAATTGATTCAATAAAAAACCAGGAGGAACTTCATCAACTAAGGAACACGTATGGAGAAATTTTTTATTTTATCGGTTGCTTTTCTCCATTGGAAAAGCGAACAGAAAACCTTTCGAAAAAAATGAATGCCCCAGAGTTACACCAACTTGTTGACCAAGATTCTGGAGAGGAGTTGGATACGGGGCAAACTGTCAGATCTTTATTTCCCGAGAGTGATTATTTTATAAGAATAGATTCTCTAACTGATACTGCTATTGAACAGAAGGTTCAAAGGTTGCTTCATGTTCTTTTCCACACAAAGCTAGTGACTCCAACAATTCATGAAACTGCAATGTACCACGCAGCGTCAGCGGCGGGGAACTCTGCGTGTTTATCTAGACAAGTAGGGGCTGCAATAATTGACAAGGACGGAGAAGTCATCGCAATTGGATGGAATGATGTCCCTAAATTTGGCGGTTCACTCTATCGAACAGATAGCAATTTTTCGGGAAGCGAAAAAGATTTTCGATGTTGGAACCTTGAGAGAGGGATTTGCTTCAATGATCAAGAAAAGGATACTCTGGCGGAGATGGTCGTGTCCAGCCTAATAAAAGCAGACGTATTGTCATCCGAAAAGCGTGCCGATGCACTCCATCTAGTTAGAAAAAACGAGAAACTTGGGCACCTATTAGAATTCTCGAGAGCTGTTCACGCAGAGATGCATGCCATACTTTCCGCTGGTCACAACAATGGACAAAAATTAATAGGCGGCATTCTGTACGCTACCACTTATCCTTGCCATTCCTGTGCACGCCACATAATTGCTTCTGGCATTGACTCAGTTTACTACATTGAGCCTTATCGTAAAAGTCTCGCTACAAAACTTCACTCCGACGCAATAACAGAATCAGAAGTTGAAAAAAACAAGGTGAGAATTCTCATGTATGAAGGGGTTGCACCTCGTAGATACCTGCCTTTATTTAGACTTCCAGAAGGTGTCGATCGCAAAAAAGATGGGAAAATGAAGCGCATACACCCAAAAAACGCAGCCCCTGTTATGTCTACAACCTTAGAGTCCATTCCAATTCTCGAATCATTGACAGTCAAGAAGTTGAAGGACCTTAATCTGATATGATTAATCAAATATGGATATGAATATGAAGCAGCTTACTTTAGATTTCGGCTCTGGTTCCTCAACTAATGAATCGGCCCTATGTCAGGAAACTCGTGCTGATAGTTCTGCGGATTTACCAGATCCTAAAGAAAAACCCGAGAATGGCATTGTCTTAGATGGGACACGCTGGTTTGAAAAACGTCGCAAGGAACATAGCTCGAAAGTGAACGACCGCGTTGTAGCCCTTTCTGAGAAGTGGTGGCGAAACACCAACTAAGACAACAGAAGACTCCTCTACTATACTATCGAGGCCCTGGCTTTGACATTCCCCGCAAAGACACAGGACAATTCTTTTCATTAGAATCTGAGTTGCATTTCCTTATCTATCGTTAACCATTTATATTAAGAGAGTTCTTCAGCCTAAAACGGTGTAGATGGCTTTTTGAAAAAATAGCCCCCACCGATTTTGAGGTTTCCGGGCAGGATGCTTCTTGTTCAATTTACCCAAACTGCTTGCATCCACGTCATCATCTTCCAGGCCCTTTGCTGGTTCAAAAAAAAAGCCCCAGACCAATGGAGGGCTTGGCAATGCCCTCCAATTGGCCTGGGGCTTTAAGGAACATCTTGCTATCTCGGTACTTTTTTTAAAGAAAAGTGTATGCGCTCATGACGAACGAATACACCACAAGCGATTTCTACGCTTCCTCAAGATTAACGGCAATGACCAAAGATCGTCTCAGGTCGGCAGAGATCAAGGTTGCATCCTTCATATTGGGCCACTTGGTTGCGCCAACACAGTTCGCCGCAAAATCATCAAAGGCCGGAATTTTGTCATACTCTTTTCCAATGACATACCCGGAGACTGCAATCCCCGCAGATGCAATGCCCGCCATTGCGGCCGCAATTCCGGCGAACATCCGGAACGAACTGGACAACAAAAAACTGCCATTTTGCACGGCCGCAGCGCCGGTACCCAAGGTCGCGTCCACACTGGTCGCCGCCGTACTTTCCGCATCCGCAACGGCTTGTGCTTCATTGGCTGTCGCATCAGCAATCACATCTGCACTCACCTCTACCGTGGCCACACCGGCATCTACGCCCGCTTCCGCACCTGCGGCAATGGCTGAGCCAATTGCACTAATCCCACAGGCCAAACCCGCCACAGCCCCGCATACAGCAAGTGTAATCTCTGCGATCTTCATGCCCTCTGTCATGCTCACCTGTGACACAATGTGTGGACTTCCGAAGGCATTATCATCTGGAACGAATACGTATTTGCCATCTTTCCGTTTAACCGTTTTATAGCCGAACTTTTGTGTAATCGACATGGTCATCAAAAACCCGGTAGTCGGGGTATACGTGACATCCACCATCTCCAGCAAAATATGGTCCTCTTCAACAGACAGCGTGAAGTTTCCTTTCCCTATTTTGGGAGAGATGACGCCATCCTTTGTTTGAAAGTTGCCCCAAGTGATATCCGCATTGTTGCTGATACTGACGCCGTCCACCCCGATGGTAAAATCACTGGCTTTTGAACCTTGAATGGTATTAATCGCACCATTCAGGAGCATATGCTCGGTCAGCTTTTCTGCACTGATGAGAAAGGTCGAATTTGAACCAGCTGGCAGGTTTTGAAGCGCGTCAATATCGACCGCCTGCTGATCAGTCGGTTGAATCTGGCCGCCATCAACCTTACATAACAGGCCAAAAACACAGTCATCAATACTTGCGCCGACAGGCTCTCCAACGGCATAGGTGTACGCAGAGGGCTTGAGCCAGCTGAAACTCCCGTTATCCGCCTCTTCATTCAGCATCATAATACTGAAGACATGTGTAAAATCTGAGATGTTTTGACAGAAGTATTTTCCGAATACGGTGTTAATGAGATCCAGAAAAAGCGCTGAAGTCACCTTTGGATAGCTGGAGGATGATAAAACGCTTACAGCAGGATCTACGCCCTGGGCTTTAGCATTCGTAACAAGCGCGACGGCATTTCCTGTTCCTTTTTTTGCCGTCTTGTCCGTAAACTTCTTGCTGGCATCTGTAACCTGGGTTAAATTGACCTGCATGATAATGCTGGAGCCTGTCAGGTCCCCATCGGGTTGGGAAAGGCCTGAAATGCTTCCCTTTTCAACAACACACACCATTTGAACATTTGATCCACTTCCGCCCTGGACGAGCTGCCATGAGGTCCATGTCCCACTAATGACCACACCGGTATCGTCTGTGTAATTGAAGCTTGCCGGATAGGTCTTGTCGGCCATGATTGCACTGTTTACAACAGGAAAAGGGGCGGCATAGACGGTATCCCATCCCAAGGTGTCTACTGGCTGTATTCTTTTTGCTTGTGTCATATTTTTCTCCTGATCGTTAATGGTTAATTGGATTTACCACGCATAAAAAAGTTATCGACCAAACCTCCGTTATCAAAATCCAGAGGACCCTCGCCGGGCCACGAAACCATTGCAGCTCCCATGGATGCTGCAGAAACCCCTGTTTTTGAGACGGCCCCTGCGACACTGGATTCAATGGCGTTACTGATGAGGTCAACAATCAAATTCAACAGACCGGCCGTCAAGGCGCCCAGTAAGCTCTCCCACCAGGGGATATGCTTTCCTGTTGAAACATGTTGATTGGAGGAGGGTTCAAAGATGATTGCCCCTCCGGAAGCAAAGGCGGCTTCATTTTTTGCTGAGATTGAAAAGCTCACGTAGGCATCGTCCAAGCCGGTAATGTTGCACGCGCCGCTTGCAACCGTCAGTATGGCGGTGTCTTGTATGGAGATACTGAGATTATTGATATAAGGGGGGTACCAAATCAGCCCGACCTTGACCTCATTTAAAGAAACATTTCCGTTGTTTACGATTGTATTCCCTGACATTTTAAATTGAGAAAGCTGGCTGCCATGATAGGCCCCCGGCAGTTTAGGCAGGATAATATTCTTCAAAAACTGAGTTCCGGACAATTCAAAACCGACATCGTCTCCGGTTCTCAACAGCGAGGTATCGAATACATGAGATTTAGTGGAAATATCCCCCGAAGTCAGCATGCCCAAAATCGCAAAATTGCCTAACTTGCCGTCTTCTTCCTGCTGATATACATATGCGAATTCCTGTAATGTCAACCATCCCGCATTCTTGGGGGCATCACTAAGAACGGACGCAAAAACAAAGGCCAGCTTGTCTCTATTTTCTATCAGGGTATTCCCGAGTGCCGTGGCAAGAAGGGCACCTGCGGTCTCATATCCATCGGGGTCTTGTTTATTCAATACACCCGTTGAATCGGGGTTAATGACCGTGACCGCGCCGGGGGTCGTATCCCCTATCATTTTGCCAAGAATCGTACAGTTCAGCTGAAGCGCTTTCGATGTTCCACCAGGACCGTCAATAAAGGCGAGCTGCAACTGCAATACGGGAACGGCACCATCTGCATATTTCACCGGAAGTCGGCATGTGATTTCACACGAAGCCGACACCCGATTTCACTCGAAGTCGGCACCTGATTTCAGTGCGATTCCGGCGGTTTTTTGAAGTCGTGTTGAAACGACCTAGCCGAATCGGACTGACGGTTTCATAAAGAGCGATCCACGACGCTGGTTAACCCGGTATCTTTACCCTTTTTGTTCATCAACAGGGAGGGAATTGATGCCAGCTAGGAGGTTGACCATGCGTAAAGTAAAAGAGGCACTTCGCCTAAAGTTCTCATGCGGCTTGAGCGTGAGTGGGATCGCAAGAAGTCTTTGTGTGGCCCGCAGCACGGTTTCGGAGTATTTGAGCCGCGCCGATTCAGCCGGGATATCGTGGCCACTACCCGATGATATCGATGATGACGCGCTTGAGCGTCTGGTGTTCCCGGTTTTTTCGTCTGACCCATCTTTGACACGTCCCCGGCCGGATTTCTCGGAAGTCCACAAGGAGCTCAAGCGCAAGGGAGTGACCCTGCTACTTCTATGGCAGGAATACAAAGCAGTCCATCCCAGCGGCTATCAATACACCCAGTTCTGCAATCTATACCGGGAGTGGAAAGGGCATCTTGATCTACCCATGCGGTTTAATCACAAGGCCGGCGAGAAGCTGTTCGTCGACTATTGCGGCCCAACCCTGCCTGTCGTCAATCGTACGACCGGTGAAGTACGCGAGGCGCAAATCTTCGTGGGGGTCCTCGGGGCTTCGAGCTATACCTTCACCGAGGCGACCTGGACGCAAACATTGCCTGATTGGACAGGTTCCCACGTGCGGGCGTTCTCATACTTCGGTGGCGTCACGGAAATTGTCGTGCCGGATAATCTCGCCTCCGGTGTATCGAAGGCCTGCCGTTATGAGCCGGATATCAACCCGACGTATCAGGACCTGGCGGCACACTACGGCCTGGCGGTTATCCCCGCCCGGGTGAGAAAGCCCAGAGACAAGGCAAAAGCGGAGGCCGGTGTCTTATTGGTTGAACGCTGGATCTTGGCGAAGCTAAGACATAGGACCTTCTTCAGCCTGGACGATCTGAACGCGGCGATCGGCGAGCTGCGCGAAGCACTGAATGATCGCCCTTTCCAAAAACAGCCCGGCAGCAGGAGATCCTTGTTCGAAAAGCTGGACAAACCGGCATTGGGGCCTTTGCCTTCCTCGCCTTATCAATACGGTGACTGGAAGAAGGCCAAGCTCAACATCGACTATCACGTGGCCGTCTTGGATCATTATTACAGCGTCCCCTACAGGCTGGTCAGACAAACACTGGATATCCGTTTCACGTCGACCACCGTCGAGATTTACCATAAGGGGAAACGGGTGGCGAGCCATCTGAGAAGTCGTTGCAAAGGAGCCCACACCACGATCAAAGCCCACATGCCAAAGTCTCACCAGCGGCATCTTCAATGGACCCCTGTCCGCATCATTAGCTGGGCCGAGAAGACAGGCACAGCCACAGCGGATCTGGTTGCCGCGATCATGGCACGTCGCCCCCATCCGGAGCAAGGGTTTCGGTCCTGTCTCGGCATCATGCGCCTTAGCAAGGTCTACGGCGATGAACGGCTGGAAGCCGCCTGCCAAAGGGCCCTCTTTATCAAGGCCTTCTCATACAAGAGCATCCGGTCGATCTTGAAAACCAGACTGGATCAACAAGCCCTGCCGGAGAAACCCAAACAGCAGGGCCCCATCGATCACCCGAACGTCCGGGGATCCCACTACTATCATTGAAAGGAGATGTTCATATGCTCAACAATCCCACAATTGAAAAACTCAACACCTTAAGACTCATCGGTATGGCGAAGGCCTTGAAAGAACAGGAGGAGGCCGATGAGATTAACACGCTCTCCTTCCATGAGCGCTTGGGTCTTATGATCGACCAAGAGATGCTGGAGCGGGAAAACCGCAGACTCGCGATCAGACTTAGAAAAGCAAAGCTTCGGGAACGTGCCTGCTTCGAGGATATCGATTACCGGCACGCCCGGAGCCTGGACAAATCGATGATGATGGCACTCTCCTCCTGCAAATGGATCCGGGATCATCACAGTATTTTAATCGAAGGGGCGACTGGTGTGGGAAAAACATACATCGCCTGCGCCCTGGCCCACAAGGCCTGTCTTGAAGGCTACACGGTGATTTACACCCGACTGCCAAGACTCCTCGGCGAGATCAGCGTGGCCAGAGCGGACGGGCGGTATGGCAAAGTGATGAAAGCCTTTGCAAAGACAGACCTGATCATCCTGGACGATCTGGGGCTGACGCCGCTGACAGCAGAAAACCGGCGGGATCTGCTTGAGATCGTGGAAGACAGAAACGGCTTGCGTTCTACAATCGTCACGAGCCAGCTGCCTGTGGGCAAATGGCATGATGCCATCGGCGATCCGACCCTTGCCGACGCCATACTCGACAGGCTTGTCCACAACGCTTATAAGATCATTTTGAAGGGAGAATCAATGAGGAAAACACGATCGAAGTTGACGAAGCCGACAGATTCATAGAAGATAAAAAAACCAGCGTCGCTCCGCTCCGACAAGGTGTCGGCTTCGAGTGAAACACCCTGTCGATTTCAGTGAAATGCGCAACATGATTCGAAATATGATGACACCTTGCTTCCAAGGGCAACGATCCTTCCAAATATTTTTAAAATTTTGATCACCTGCCTCTATACAATCCACATAGAAAATCGTATTGTAGACTCAAGTCGTTAGGGTACGCGGCTCAGTCCAACCGCGTTTTGTCCATAATGCTTGTCAT
>JAJDBT010000026.1 GCA_029261215.1 Nitrospirota bacterium
GCCTATAGATCTCTTCAAATCTCATTATTCGTGTCTCCTCTAGCAGTTTTGTCCGTCTCATCCCACCCCCTCTTTCTAGGACAGAATAATCCGGACAGTCTATGTGCTAAATACCGGACACATTATTAACTCTTAACAGTCCCGCGTGGTAAGATTGAAAAGAAAGCGGCGGTATGGTACGATTTTTCCCCAAAGCAGATCTTCTGGTGGGGAGGTGTTAGAATGGAAGAAGAAAGATCCTTTATTTTAAAAGAAGGCCATGCTGATTTTGCGGGTGAGGCGAAAGAAGACACTGTTTTAAAAGAGTCTCCGGAGGCAGCAAAAGTCGAAAAGAAAGCCGCATCAGCCTACGAAGCCGAAACGGCGAAACATCTAGAAGATGATATCCCGGTTGATTTTTCTTCTTTTGTGCTCTCTTTGGCGACATCGGCCCTGATCCATCTTGGGGAAGAGGTTAATCCCGGCACGGGTCAAAAAACGATTGAACTCCCGAATGCACGTCAGGTTATTGATCTTATGATGATGCTGGAAGAAAAGACTCAGGGGAACTTGAAAAAAGAGGAGGAAAACCTGCTGCGACAGCTCCTCTATACCTTAAGAATGAAGTACATTGCCTTACAGAAGAAACCCCAGGCCTGATTGCTCTTTTTGTATGTGGTGCCTGAATTATCTTGCTGTCTATTTTTCCCACCGTGATTTTAATTTTTTCATCCATTTTTGATTGAAAAGGAGCCCTGTTTGTCCAAAAAATGGGTTCTCTCCATACTGATTATCCTGACTGCGGGCGTTGCACTTTCACAGGCGATTCTTGGCAGCCAGGTTTTTTCTAAAAAAATCGAGCACCTGGCAGAAGCCGAGCTGGAAAAAGTCATCGGGCGACCTGTTTCGATTGATGAGGCTTCTTTAAACCTGCTTTCATCGTCTGTGAGCTTTAAAGGGGTGACCCTGGCCTCGGACACTCCAAATCGTCCGCCATTGTTTTCTGCAAAATCCATTCAAATTTACGTCAGTCCCGGTTCGATTTTTACAGAGGTTTTTCTGATCAGAAAGATTGAAATTGACACCCCGCTGTTTCAGGTGGCGGCGACAGATCTTGAAAAGGAGGGCATCTTCAAAAGCACGCAAAGTGCTCAAGGCACGGGTAATCAGGGAATGCCAAAAGTCGTGGTTCAAGCAATTATCCTGCAGGACGGACTCTTTCATTTTGAAGGCGGAACGCAGGGCCTTGAGTCCTTCTCTCTCTCGAAGTTTTCGTCCGAAATCAAACCCAACCTGGGCATGGATCAGTTTGATGTTGAGTTCAACGCAGAAAAAGGAATGGTTCGATTCGAGGGCGAAGGCCGCGAGGTCAATTTTTTTGAAGCTCAGCTTGCGATTCATCCGGATCAGGTTCAGGTGAAGAAAGTATTTATTGCTTCTGGAAAGGCGACCTTTTTGGCGGATGGGCAAATCAAGCTCAAGGATGAAAAACCCTTGGACCTCCATGTCGATTTGCATCTGCCGCTTGAAGAGATCCCGTTGGCGGGTTTGGGGCAAAAGGTAGGGGATTATCTGAAAGAAAGGCCGATCTCAGGAGAGATTGCTTTTATCGGCCGTCTGACCGGGGCAATTCCGAATGTGGTTTTGAATGGTAAATTATTGCTTCCAAAGCTTGACCTTGATGGACAATCGGTCGTTTCTTCCGCAAACGGGGAATTTTCTTATCAAGATCAGAAAATTGTTTTGGGCGGAGTAAGCGGAGATCTATTTACTGGGGCTTTCTCTGGAGCGCTTGAAGCAGAATGGCCCCATCTTTCAGAAAATCAGTCAGGCGCGCAAAAGAACCCGGCATTTAAAGCGCAGCTTCAATATGAAAATATTCCGCTTGAGCAGGGTTTTGCGCTGATGCCTCTTACCGACGATCTCAAAAGCATTTCATTAAAAGGCCTTTTTGCGTCGGGCGATCTGAGTGTCTCGCACGTGCCGGATGCAGCAGATCCGCTCGAAGCAAAGGGTATTGCGCGTGTGATGCGGCTCCCGCTTTTTTCTCCTCCCGTTTTAGAAGATTCACGTCCTGTTGAAAAAATGCTGGCCCTTTTTCAAAACGGAAGCCTTAAATGGGACTGGTCAGCCGCTGGGCTTGGGCTGAAAGAAGGGGCCTTGGCTTTCCCGGAGACCGCGCTTTCTTTTGACGGGAAATGGTCTCAGTCTGCCGGCTTGATGCTGGATACAGGACTGAGCAGTGATCATGTTGAGGTGTTTGCAGAGGTTTTCCATCTCCCTTTAAAGGGTAAATTACATGCCAATGGTTTGCTGAGTGAAGAGAAGGGCAAGCCCGTTTTTCACGGGGGCTTCCTTCTTGAGGCGGGGACGCTTAAAGGTCAGTCTTTTACTTCGCTTGCTTCGGAGCTTCACTATAAGGAAAAGCAGCTTAAGCTGGTAAAGGCGGTTCTCGCTATTCCGGCCAAACAGGAAGAGGGGCTCCCGCCGAGCCCCGAGGGGCTTTATTCGGCGGAAGGAACGCTGAAACTGAGTGATTCAAATGTCCCTTATTTTGATTTCAGGGTAAATGTGCAATCTGGAAATCCGCAAGAAGTTTTTCAGTTTTTAGAACTGGAAATCCCCTTGTATTCGGTCGTGCATGGCGCGATCATTGTCCGGGGCGACCCAGACATCTTTATCGTCAAAGGGCCCTTTACCCTGGAGGCGGGGTCTTTGTACGGCGAAGCGTTTAAACAGGGGCGGGTGGATCTGACGGTATCAGAAAAAGAGGTCTTGCTTGAAAATGCCGTATTGTCACACGATAAGAGCCTTGTGACGGGGAAGGGCGCGATTCGTTATGATGAAACCTATTCGCTCGCCCTGAAAGGGGAAGGGTTGCGGGTTCAAAAAACGCATTTATTGAACTGGATACCGCCGAACCTAAGGGCCGGTATCGGGCTGGTGGTTTCTGGGGAAGGTAGTTTTAAAAACCCGAAAATTCTGTTTGTTGCCGCTGTGAAAGATTTTCAATATGACAGTTTTTCCGCTGGTCGTGGACGAATTAAGGCCGATTGGCATGATAAGGAAATTGCTTTTGAGGCCAGTTTTCCCAATAAAAATATTTCGGTTGCAGGCGAGGTGAAAATCGCGCCAGATTTCCCTGTTCATTTTGCGGGGTCGTTTGAGGACTTTGAGATTGATCCGCTTCTAAAGCCGTACCTTTCGGGGCCGCTTATTGATGTGAAAATACATGCATCGGGTAAAGTGTCGGGCAGCGGCGCAATTTTAAAACCGGCCTTGCTGAATCTTTCCGGAGATTTAAGTAAAGTTGTTGCCGATTTTGGATCGTACCAGCTTGAAAATGACGGACCACTCGCTATTCAAGCAAAATCCGGGAAATTTATCTTTCAAAACACACGCTTTAAAGGGGAGAATACAGCCTTGGAGCTCAACGGCAGCCTGACGCTTTTGAAAAGCTGGGGACTTTTTTTAAAGGGTGAAGCCGACTTGAACCTCATCACCTTTTTTTCAAAAAAGATTGCTACAGCCCAGGGAAAGGCCGTTCTGGATCTTGCGATTTCAGATGATTGGGCCGCGCCACGATTACGAGGAGAACTCACGTTGAGAGGCGGAAAGATTCGGGCGGTCAATTTTTCCCAGTCGCTTGAAATAACGTCCTTATCTGCTGTCTTTAATGAAAGGCAAGTGGTTTTGGATCACCTTCAGGGGAAATTGGGTGGCGGCGATTTTTATGCCACTGGAAAAACAACACTTGCAGGATTCAAGGCCGGTGATTTCGGATTTTTATTGGAATTGAAAAAAGTGCGCCTGGATCTTGCGGATGAGCTGCCGGGGACCTTGCGAGGAGAGCTGTTTTTTCAAAGAAAAGGCTTGGAGCAGACCCTCAAAGGTGATCTGGTTCTTAAAAATATCAGCTATGAAAAAAAAGTGGATCTGAAACAATTGGTCAGTAATTTAATCAAAAAAAGAGGCAATCAGCTTTCTGAAGAGACCCCGATGATTGGTCAAACAAAGATCAATATTCATCTTTATGGAAAAGAAGATATCTGGATATCCAATAATCTGGCCAAGATGCCGCTTGTTGTGGACCTTTTTGTCAAAGGTTCTTTTGACAGGCCTCAATTGCTGGGCCGGGTGGATACAGCCGATGGGGAAATTTATTTCAGGAAAAATATATTTAAAGTCAGCTCGGGTGCGGTTAACTTTTTAAGTCTGGATGACATCAATCCAAGTTTTGAATTAAATGCGCGGACAACCGCTCGAAATGAAGTGACAGAGCGAAATTATGATATCGATCTTGGAGTGTCTGGAACACTTTCCCAGATTACGCTGACATGGAACTCTTTTCCTTCTTTGCCCGAGGGCGATATCCTGGCCCTGCTTGCGATTGGAAGGACGACGGCAGAGCTTGCGAGAGGGGGGGGAGGCGCTGGGAATGAGGCGACGCATTTTGTGGTCTCGGAACTCTTTGCCAATCCGGTGGAGCAGGTCACCGAAATCGTGGGTGCTCCGGTTGAGCAAATCACAGGCATTGATCAAATTCGCGTGGAGCCTTCTATTGACGGGACGGATGCGAATGCAACGGTGGGTACACGGTTGACTGCAGAAAAAAGACTCATGAACGATCGATTGGTGGTGATCTATCAGACAACGCTCGACCCCTCTGAAGAAGAAGTGATTCGTATGGTCTATGAAGTAGATAGAAATATTTCGCTTGTTGGAAAACGTGATAAAGATGGACAAATAGGGGGGGACATCCGATTCCGGTTCGAATTTCGCTGAAGGCTGATAGGCATATTATTTTTCGTGCGGCTCAAGCCCTTGTTATTCCTTTTTTGTTGCTGTTTTTCCCGCTTCAAAGCCCCGCAGACGATTTAGTATGGTCTTCTGCGGGAGTCTGGGAAGGCAATGCCATTGATGAAATCGTATTTGACGAGACGGGGCCCTATTCAAAATCCGAGCTTTATGACGTCATAAAATTTCGCCCTGGCGATGCCTATCAGGCGCGGCTGATTCGTGAGGCCGTCAGCGCATTGTATGAGACAAAACAGTTCAAGTCTGTTTGGGTCACGATAAAACCACTTGAAGCAAAAGGCATTGTCCTGGAAATTCACTGGGTCAAAAATTTGCTTCTAAAGTCTCTGCACTTTTCGGGAAATCGTATTCTTTCCAAAAAGCAGCTTCTCAAGACAATGTCGGTGAAAAAAGGGGATTGGTTTAGTCGTCGTGCATTCGAAAAAGGGATGGCTGATATCGAAACGCTTTACCGGAACAAGGGTTATTTTCAAGCGAAAGTGACCTGGGGAATGATTCTTTCTTCTGGTAAAAATGCGGGCGTAGATGCGATGCTTACCATTAAGGAAGGTGCGAGAACGAAGATTCGGAGCGTATCTTTTTCGGGGAAAAAGGTCTTTTCCCCCTGGCGCTTGCGTCTTCAGATTTACTCGAATAAAGGTGAATATTATCTTTTAAGTGAACTTAAGGAAGATATCCATCGACTGGTGCAATTCTATGAAGAAGCCGGTTATTTTCGGGTAGTGATTGGTCCGACAGGCGTAAGTTTTCACGAAAAAACCAATGAAGTGGATATTTCAATCACGGTTGAGCCTTCTGAGCATCTGAAGGTTATTTTTGAGGGGGGGGAGCTTCTTGACAGGAAGGTGCTGGAATCCTTGCTCTTGTTTAAAAAAGAAAGAAGTCTCGAACCCGGTGTTCTGGAAGCCAGTGCGCGTCAGGTGAAGCAGTTTTATTTACGTGAGGGCTTTCCTTTTCCAACGGTAACGCCACGCATAAAAAGTGTTCCAGAGGAAGATCGGGTCGAGGCTTATTTTATGATCGACAGCGGCCCCAGAAGCCGCATCAAAAAGATCCGGTTTTCTGGTCACTACGCTTTTTTAAGCCAGAGGCTACTTCAGCAGATGAGTTTGAGTGAGTCGGGTCGTTTTCAAAAAAGTTATTATTCAGACGAAGAACTTGAGGCTGCCGCCACGGCATTGACCCTTTTTTATCGTGAGGAAGGTTTTAAAAATGTCACTGTGACACCAGAGGTCGCATTTTACGATGCGGGGAGCCAGGTTGATCTTCTTTTCAAAATCGATGAAGGCGCTCGAACCCGGATTGTCAGTATTGATTTTGAAGGAAACCATGCTTTGACTGAGGCTCAGCTTGAGACGGCGCTCAAGTTTTCGCGACAGCATCCTTTTACACGGGAAATCGTCAGGCAGGGAAGGCGGGCGCTCCTGTCTGAGTACGCAAGAAGGGGATATCTTAAAGCAGACGTGAGCCCTGAGCTGCATTTTTCTTTGGACGAAACGGATGTCACACTCAGGTATCATATCACCGAAGGGCCACAGACTTTTTTTGGCGATGTTTCCCTGACGGGAAATGAAACAAGCCAGGATGACCTTATTTTGAGAGAGCTCAAGATGAAGCCGGGCGAGCCTTACAATCCTGAAACGGTTCTTGAAAGTCAGAAACATATTTATCAAACGGGACTTTTTTCATCCGTCCGCTTTGATCCGGTCACTCAGGGGCCGGATCCTAATGTTTCGAACGAAGGGGGAGATGAGGGAGTCTTTTCGGACAGACAAGACCTCAAGTTAACTGTGATTGAGAAATCAAGAATTGCACTTGATTTCGGGATTGGATATGGTGACCGGGAACGTCTTCGTGGTTCTTTAGGCCTTTCTCATCACAACCTTGGCGGGGCAGGACATTCGCTCGCTGGGCGGATGGAACGGAGTCGTGTTGAAGAGCGGTATTCCCTGCTCCATCGGAAGCCCTGGTTTTTTGATGAGAGCCTTACCGCGAGAACAACTGCCTCCTATTTTCAGGAACAAGAAGTGGCCTTTAACCTTGAAACCTTCAGTTTGGTGACGGGTGTTGAAAAAAACTTTACGGATCGTCTTACCGGGGCGCTGCTGTACCAGATTGAACGAAAAAAAACGACCAATGTGCCCGAGCAGGCAGAACTTACCGCCGAAGATGATGCGACCTATACCATCGGCAGCCTGAATCCTTCTTTTATCTACGACACCCGTGATGATCCCTTTAATCCCAGAAGTGGTTCGGTGACGAGTCTTGTTTTTCGTAATGCAGCGCAAATGCTGGCCTCGAATATCCAGATGGTTAAAGCAACATTTCAACGTCGATCCTATCATGCCCTTTCGAAGAAGTTGATCTTTGCTTTTTCAGGCCGATTTGGGTTCGCTGAGCGTTTTGGAGAAACGGAAAATATTCCCATCCCGGAACGTTTTTTTCTGGGGGGGAGAAATACGGTAAGAGGCTATGACGAAGATAAACTCGGGGTGGATGGATTGACGATGTTGGCCCCTCCCGGCCAGCTTCAGAGTTCGGCTCGGGTGCCTGTGGGTGGAAATGCCATGCTTGTTTTAAATGAAGAGCTTCGATATGCTTTTCCAAAATCGTTTGGCCTGGTTTTTTTTCTGGATCATGGCAATGTCTGGCGCAGATATCAGGATGTGCGGTTTTCTGAAATCAAATCAACAGTTGGTTTGGGGATCAGATATAATACGCCGATTGGCCCTTTTCGTCTGGATTGGGGATACAAACTTGACCGGGAAGACTACGAAAGCAGCTCCGCCTTCCATTTCACCCTTGGACATGCGTTTTAAAAATACGATCTTGAGGCTTCCGGGTACAGTTGATGCTAATTGTGCTAGGGCTTCTTTCGTGGCGGCATTTGGGTGCTCGATTTTTTTTGTGCGTCGTCCTCTGTTTCTGTGTGAACATGCTCGTGGACATGGTAAAAGCCCGTGTGTTCTTGACCATGCACATGGATGTGGGTTTGAAGTTCTTCTTTTTTTTGTGCTGAAGGGGCCTCTTTTTTTGGAGGTCTTCTTTCCATCACCATTTGATACAGATAGGCCAGGAGAAAAAAGCTTGCGGAAACCAGCACGATGGTTGCGCCGGAGGAGACGTCGGAATAAAAGCTGACATACATGCCGAGGCTTCCGCAGAGCGTTCCAATGAGAACAGACAGAAAGACCATTTTATTAAAGCTGTCCGTGAGGACGCGGGCCGTGACGGCGGGCATAATAATACCCGCTGCAATCATCGTGACCCCCATCACCTGCATCGACACGATGATGACCGAGGCCAGAATCAGTGAAAAAAGCCGTTCGACCCAATCCACGGGCACACCGTAAATACGCGCGACTTCTGTATCAAAAGTGGTAAATAAAAATTGCCGGTAAAAGATAAAAATCAACAGGGCTGAAAGGATTACCACGATGGTGATGATCCAGAGGTCTTCGGAGGTCACGCCGAGGATGTTCCCAAAAAGTGTGGCTTCGAAGCTTTTGGTAAATTTGCGGTAGCGGCTGATAATCGCTACCCCTACGGCAAAGCTGGCCGTGGTAATGACCCCAATGGCCGCATCGGCTCCGACCTTTTTTTTCCGCGCCACTGCGTTAATCAGCAATACGGAAAGAAAGCCCCATGCGCCTGCACCCAGGTAAAAATTCCATTGCATTACGGTACTGACCACTGCCCCGCCAAAGACGGCATGGGAGAGACCGTGCCCAATATAGCTCATGCGTCTTAAAACGATGTAAACGCCGATCAGCGCACAAATGCCGCCCACCAGAGAAGCGGCCAAGACACCGTGTACAAAAAATTCATATTTTAAAGGGGCTGTAATAAAGTTCAATGTTGATGCGGGGCTCCATCATGTTCGTGCGGTTTTTTTTTAGACGGATGCCGATGTTTCTCAAAGTGATGCCCCTCATGAGGACTGTCATCGACCATCATTACATCGCCCTGACGAATGACTGACATTTCAGAATCATAGGTGCGGGAGAGTATTTTTGAGGTAAAGACTTCTTCCGGCGGCCCTTGCGCAATAATCTTCTGGTTAAAACAAATGACCCAGGGCAGATGCCGCGCGACTGCGTTCAAGTCATGGGTCGTGAGTAAAATTGTCACCCCTTTACGGTTAATTTCCCCAAGTAAATGCAGGATGGCGTGCTGCGTTTTGACATCGACCCCGGAAGTCGGTTCATCTAAAATCAACAGTTTCGGGTCTGCGATCAAGGCTCTGGCGAGAAAGACACGCTGTTGCTCTCCGCCGGAGAGGCGTTTGATTTGCCGATTGACGTAGTGTCCGATGTTCAGCCGTTCCAAAAGTTCGCCAATCAGCATCCGCTCAGGCCGGGTCAGCCAAGGCAGACGCGTTGATTTCCGGTAGAGGCCCATTGCGACCACTTGTTCCACGGTCACGGGAAAATCCCAGTCTACTGTTTCGATTTGGGGTACATAGCCCACTTCTGCAGGGGGCTGGCCATTGACTCTTTTTCCGGAGATGGAAATCGAACCGGAAAGTAAAGGGGCCATGCCCAGTATGGATTTGAGCAGCGTGGATTTTCCCGCACCACTTGGCCCGACGAGTCCCGCAAATTGTTTTGAAAAGAGACGTAGCGTTAAATCTTCAAAAACGATTTTATTCCGATAGCCGCAGCTCACTTTTGAAAAGTGAACGAGGGGGGTTGCGAGTACAGCTTCTGATGTTGCTGTTGTCATTAATTCAGATCTTTCCCTGTGGTGGTTGCCGTGAGTTTGCCATGTTTGACGCCCTTTGTGGCGATCAGGCCATTTGCGACTTCTTTAATCTCTTTGCTGCGGCCACGAACCACCAGCACTTCCAGGCAGCGGTGGGCATCAAGATGAATATGAAGGGTTGATTGAATCAAGTCACTGTATTGATGCTGCAGATCCGTCAGTCGTTCCATTAATTCCGGGACGTGATGGTCATAAACAATCGTAATGGTTCCGACGGTTTCTTTGTTGTCATCCCACTCTTCTTCAACCAGGTGGTTCCGAATCAGGTCCCGCAGAGCTTCGGAGCGATTGGTGTATCGTTTCCGCTCGATATATTGATCGAAGGTTTTGAGCAGTTCTTCATCAATAGAAACCCCGAACCGGATTAATTTGGACATTGAACTCTCCTTTGAATGCCTCTTAAAAAAGAGGGGCCGGGTTTAAGTATACCCGAATTATTGCTGATTACTTGGATCAATTCCTTCAAGGGCTTTCGCATTTCCGCCGAGGACTGCGGTCATTGTCCGCACATTTTCAAGCATCATGCCAATGTAGGTGTTTTCCGGGGCGCCGTCTTCTCCGGGCAAGTCGTCATCTCTCAGCGTAGAAATAAATTGTACGCCTGCCTCTTTTCCAATTTGATTCATAATTTTGCTCGGAAAAACTTCGGAACCAAAAATGGCCGGTACCTTGGCCGCTTTGAGCTGATCAATCAGACGCGCCATCTCTCGTGGAGAAGGGTCGGCAAAAGAAGAGGGCTGAATCGCGCCAATCACCTCACAGCCGTAGCGCGGACAAAAATAGGCCCAGGAATCATGATAGGTCACCAGTTTCCGGTTCTTTTCCGGAATGGTACTCATGGCGCTCATAATGGCTTTATCGAGTTTGACCAGCCGCACGAGATAAGCATTTGCGCGGCGTTCATATTCGCCCTGGTTGGCCGGGTCGCGTGCCACCAGGGCGTCCCGAATCACTTCTGTATATTTCATGGCATGGGCGACATTGAGCCAAAGGTGCGGATTGGGGTGGCCTTCGCTTTCTGGAAAACTGAAATCGAACTGCCATTCTTTTTTTGTAATGGTTTGATCGCCCAGTTTTACAAAAACTGCGCCGTCCTTTTTGTTGGCGTGGGCCAGTTTTTCTGTGGGAATTTCGAGATGAAGCCCGTTGTAAATAAGCAGATCGGCCGCCGCCAGGTATTTGATATCCGAAGGCGAAGGCTCAAAGGTGTGTGAGTTCGTGCCTTCTGGCACGATTCCTTGAATTTCGACCTGATCGCCCGCGACATTTCGCACGAGATTGGTAATCGGGGCGACGGTGGTCACCACCGTCAGTTTTTGGGCGGCGGCTTGTGCGACGGGATTTAAAAGCAGAAAAACCGCTGAAAAGCGAAGTAATCGATGTATTGTGATGTTCATTTTAACTCCTTAACTTGTCCATCAAAACGCAGAGCGTGTTTCTTGATCGACATTTCAAAAGATAAGCTGAGCACGAAGGCCATACACGGTGATCGGATCAATTTTACCGTCTCCGCCGGGATTGGCAATATATTGAATGTCGGGCGAAAGGTGGATGCCGCTTCCCAGGGCGATATTGTAAAAAACTTCAGTGACATATTCCGTTTTATCGAGACCGGTTTTTTGTGTATATTCACCGCTCAGCCAGGTGCCCGAAACGGCGATGCCAGCGGTGTCCTGATTCCGGTCGAGGGGTGCATGGAAGTGCAGGCCAAGTGAGACATGCCGGTCAAAAGTTGAAACCTTTCCATCCTGGACCCCAAACCGTCCCCAAATTCCATATTGTTTATTCAGGTCCTGATCAAAACTGATCGCAAATCCGCGATTATGAGAAGCCGTTATTGCCGGATTGAGTATTTCAGTCCGATTGGTTTCATTGGACCAAAACATCAAGCGGTAGTGTCCTTCGAGATCACCCCGGTAAGATTCCAGCTCGACTTCCAGAATAATGAAGGGCTGATCGAACATATTATTATAATTGCCATCTCCTTCAAAAAGACCCAGGTTCAGCTCCAGGACTTCAACGGGATGAACGTGAAAGACAAAGCCCGGCCCGTATCCGTTTTCGTCGCCACCCCAGTTGATGACGGGGTTGTTGCCGAAAAGGGGCGAGATAAATTGAAAGGTTTCGCTGTTGGCAAACGTATTCTGATCAAAATAAGAGGTGGTGTCGATTTGCCCAAAAGAGAAGCGGTAACTGTTACTTTTCCAGCTTTGTTCATAAAGGGCTTCAATCAGGTGAAAGCTTTCGTGGCTGATTGTAAAGGTTTCAATATCGGCATTTACCCCTGCCGCAAGCGGCGGCAATGTTTGCAATCCTTCACCACGCATAAAATCACCTCGGATAATCAGAAGACCGCTGTCGCGAATTTCGCTCTCTAAAATCAGGTCGATGGAGAGGCTCCCATCGGCGCGGTCGCCGCCAAATCGGGCTTCATTGTTGAGGACGCCCTGTGCAATCATGGTCATCCCCCCGGTGATAAGGGTTTTAGCCGACGTTTGCAGCGGATAAACCTGGTCTGTTTCCGATCCTTCTTCAGAAAAAATGGGTCTTCGGTCGATGTCCCGTTCAATGGAATTGACCCGCTCCTTGATTTGTTGCAGCTCCTCACGGATTTGGGGGATGCCGGGCTCAGGTTCCGTGATTAAGGGCGGGTTAGTGCTCTGATCTGGTGAGTTGTTTTTAGGAGTTAGCTGAAGTCGTTGTTTTCTTTCGCTCTTTTTTTGTGGTTTGTCCTGGGACTGTGGCGGAAGTCTCTGTGTTTCTTCGGCTGTTACAAATTTTGGATAAAGCACAAAAAGAATCGTGATGAAAAACCAGGTTTTTGCTACAGCCATAGAGAAGACCCTCCTTAATATTTGCCATGCCCATGTTCCTGCTGATTTTGGAGCGTGGTAACACCTATTAATAAAAGTTGTGTTTTTTGTGTTACGATTACTTGAAGTGTAATACTAAGGCTTGCATCTGTCAAGCTGGGACATATGTTTCCCCAGCTTGACAGATGCAAATGGGGGTTGCGTTACAATTTTGCGCCTTTCAAGCGAAGCGCATTGCCAATGACCGAAACAGAGCTGAAGCTCATGGCCAGGGCCGCGATCATCGGGGAAAGTAGTAATCCAAAAAAGGGGTACAGGATCCCTGCCGCGATCGGGACGCCTGCGGCATTGTAGACAAAGGCGAAAAAGAGGTTTTGGCGGATGTTCTTCATTGTTGCGCGGCTTAAACGTCGGGCGCGCACGATACCGCGCAGATCTCCTTTCACCAGCGTGACGCCAGCGCTTTCCATGGCCACATCGGTTCCCGTGCCCATGGCAATGCCGACATGGGCTTGCGCTAGAGCTGGTGCATCGTTGATGCCGTCTCCCGCCATCGCCACAATTCGTCCTTCGGCCTGAAGTTGTTTTATGATATCGGCTTTTTGCTGTGGCAAGACTTCTGCCTGTACCTGATCAATCTTGAGTTTGCGAGCGACGGCTTCAGCGGTTTTAAGACTGTCGCCGGTCAACATCACCACGCGAATGCCTTCGGCATGTAGATTGTTGATCGCTTCCGGCGTGCTGGTTTTGATCGGGTCGGCAACGCCGATCAGGCCTGCGGCTTTGCCAGCAATCGCAAGCAGCATAACGGTCTGGCCTTCCGAGCGTCCGGCATCTGCTTGATCTGGCAAATTGCCTGGATCAATGCCGAGATGTTCAAAGAGACTGAGATTGCCGAGCGCGATTTTTTTCCCCTCCACTTCTCCCGTGACGCCTTTTCCCGTGATCGATTGGAAATGTTCTGTTTTAGCCAATGTGATCTTTCTGTCTTCGGCTCCCCGCACGATGGCTTCAGCCAAAGGATGTTCACTCGCCTTTTCCAGTGTTGCCGCAAGTTTGAGCGCCTCTGTTTCATCTGTGCCTGAAACGGTGGTCACGGCGACCAGCTTCGGTTTTCCTTCAGTGAGTGTGCCGGTTTTATCAACGACCAGGGTGTCGATTTTTTCCATAATCTCAAGCGCTTCCGCATTTTTAATCAGGACGCCCATCATGGCCCCCTTGCCTGTTCCCACCATAATCGACATCGGTGTGGCCAGGCCTAAAGCGCAGGGGCAGGCGATAATGAGCACGGCCACGGCATTAATAACCGCATAGGCCAGGGCGGGTTCCGGCCCAAAATTGGCCCAAACCAAAAAAGTAAGAAGGGCAACCACCATGACCGCCGAGACAAAGTAGGCTGCGACAATATCCACCAGTTTCTGAATCGGCGCGCGGGAGCGTTGGGCTTCCGCGACCATGTGTACGATTTGCGATAGGAGTGTGTCCGCGCCGACCTTTTCTGCCTTCATGATGAGGCTCCCGGTGCCATTGACCGTCGCGCCGATGAGCCGTTCCCCAGTGGTTTTTGTCACGGGGAGCGGTTCTCCCGTGACCATCGACTCGTCCACGTTACTTTCGCCTTCTACAACGGTGCCGTCCACAGGAACCTTTTCACCGGGACGCACACGGAGGACTTGAGCGACGTGCACATGCTCAAGGGGAATGTCTTCCTCCGTCCCGTCTTCCCGGACAATGCGGGCCGTTTTTGGAGCGAGGCCGAGCAGGAGTTTGATTGCGGCATTGGTCTGGCTTCGGGCGCGCAGTTCCATGACCTGCCCCAGAAGCACGAGTGCCGTAATGACGGCGGCGGCTTCAAAATAGACAGGGATCACTCCCATCTCGCTGAAGAGGGTCGATGGAAAAATGCCGGGCATCATCATGGCGATGAAGCTGTATATCCAGGCGACGGAGACGCCCAGCGCGATGAGTGTGAACATGTTGAGGTTACGGGTCACAATGGATTTCCATCCCCGCACAAAAAAAGGCCAGCCGCCCCACCAGACAACGGGCGTAGAGAGGATCAATTCTACCCACTGGCGGGTTTTGGCTTGAACGAATTGAGCAAAAAGATCCGGCCAGAATTCAGCCCCCATCGCACTCAAAAAGATGGGAAGCGCCAGGAGGCTGCTCAACCACAACCGTCGGCTCATGTCTTTAAGTTCGGCGTTTTCTTCGTCTCCACCGACGGATCTAGGCTCAAGGGCCATGCCGCACTTTGGACAACTGCCGGGGTGATCCTGCACAACTTCGGGGTGCATCGGGCAAGTGTATTCTGTTTTTGTGGGTGCCGCAGGGATGCCCTTTAGCTCAAGGGCCATGCCGCATTTTGGACAGTCGCCGGGACCCGCTTGTTCGATTTCAGGATGCATGGGACAGGTGTAGATTGTGTCTGGGGCGATCTTTTTGTGCGCGTGTTCCGGAGCTGTGGTTTCTTTGGGCGGCTCAAAATATTTTTCAGGAGACTTTTTAAAGGCAGATAAACAATGGGCGCTGCAAAAATAATAGGTTTCCCCATTGTGTTGGTGGCTTCCGGCGGCCGAAGCCGCATCAATTTCCATACCGCAAACGACATCTTTAACCATTTTAACCTCCTGTGCTTTCTCTTAGAGGGCGGCTTTGTTTTTAATGTTCGGGGCCGTCCAGCCCTGCTCCGAGTTCATCGTGATGCGGGGCCTCGTCATGATGATGTTCGTCCGATTCCATGTCGCCATGCCCTCCTTCGTTGTGTGGATCTTCCCCATCGCCATGACTGTGTCCTGGCGCCAATTCGTGATCGAGCGTACGATATTCTTCGGCGGTCATCGTGGGTAAGGTCTTTATAAAGGCCACAATATTCCAGAGCTCGGGATCTCTATGCGTGGGGCCCCAGGCGGGCATCCCTGTCATTCGTATCCCGTTTTTGGTAATCCAGAACAGCTCGGCGTCGCTGAGGTCTTCAGCGTCTTTTGCAAGGTCCGGCGGCTCCGGGTTCAGTCCTTTGGCGGTTGGGGAAGCTGAACCTCCAGGGGGGGTGTGGCAAATGGCGCACATCTCTCGATAGCTGCGAAAGCCTTCTTTGATTTGTTCCGGGTCGTCGAGAGGCGGCACTTCTATTGAAGCCGCGCGTCTTTTTACGGAGTGATCCATTGTTGATTCAAAGACCCACTGAAGCAAAGCCGGGTCTTTCCATTCGGTTGCGACATTGAATACTCCGGTTTTGATGAATAGGAGTCCGCCTAAGATGGCAAGGGTGAGGGCGGCGCCCAGGGTGATTAGAACAGTTTTCATTTATACTCCCCTTATGGTTTAAGGAGAAATCCCCCGCTCGCTCGCTATATCAAAACGGGGTTTTTCCCATTTTAGTAGAAGACGTTACTCCAAGGTCGCTCCTTATTTATTGTTCATTGTAAAACCTGTGTGTTACTCACAAGCAAGCTTTATTTTTAGTCATGGTCGATGGTCTCAATCAAGTGGCAAACCGAGTGCCCGTCCGGTATGCCATCGGGCATTTCCTGCCACTGGGCCAGGGCTTTTTCCATGCGAACTTGTAAATGGGCGAGGGCATCCAGCCTTTCGCGGTTTTCTTTTATCCGTTGCGCGATGAGGTTTCGTACGAGGGGACAAGGCGAGTCGTGGCTTTTTGCATGATTCAGGATTTGTCCAATTTCAGAAAGTGTAAAGCCCAGACCCTTGGCGCGCAGGACGAACTTGAGCCGTTTTACGTCCTCAAGAGAAAAAAACCGGTATCCGTTTTCAGCATGGCGTGCGGGGACAAGTAGTCCGATTCGGGTGTAATACCGGACAATTTCAGAGGAAATTTCAAGGCGTTTTGCCAGTTGCGTGACGGTCATCTCTGTTCTCCTTTTGCTCTGCGGGTATTTGCTTCAGGTGTTTCTCAGCGTCCCTGCAAGGAAAGAATATAATGCACTAAATCCCAGGCGCTGTCTTCCTCTCCTTTGAACGCATCATTGTAGCCCGGCATGGGAGTTCCATCAAGACCCGTCATGATGGTGCGGTAGATGTCTTCGTGGGATGTCCCGTTGCCAAAGGTTTCCTGTCGGGTCAGGTCAACGGGATGAATCATGATCTTTCGTTCATCTCTTAAATCCATTCGGCCGCCTTTGCCGTCATTTCCGTGGCATTCATTACATTTCATGATGTTGTAAAGCATGCCTCCGCGAGAGGCGCTTTTTGCGGAATAGGTATAAGGCCCGACGTGTTTGGCATACTTGATTGTCGTGGTCGTCGGCAGTTCTTCCTGAATAAAGGTTTTTGCAATATAGAGGGCCACGGCCTTGATGCCGTCTTCTCCCAGGTTTCGAAAGGAGGGCATGTAGCCCGGAATCCCTTCACGGATCGTCCGCATCAGGTCTGTCAGCATGGGCAGATCACCCGACTCGGTTGAGCGAAATTTAAAGATGCCCGACGTAAAGTTGTTCGGCCGGGGATGGGAGTAAGGACCGATAAATCGTGAGGCCGGGCCGTCACCTTCCCCATTCGTCCCGTGGCATAAAAAGCAGCTCATGTTGTAGATCATTTTCCCTTTCATGACGGCCATGGCATCGGAGCTCATCTCAGGCATCTTGTCCATCGTGCTCATGTCTTTCATGCCCTTCATCCCCGGCATCTCTTGTGCACCTTTTCCCATTGTGGAATGATCCATCTCCTGAGACTGAACGGGTGCAGACAAAAGCAGGAAGAGGCTGATCAGCCACAAGGCGCTTTGTTTGATGTTGTATTTTGTTTGTTGCATTTTACTCTCCTTCTCTCTTTCCCTTAAAAAAAGGGAATTGATTCGATGATTTAAAAATCAAAGTCGATGCCCATCGCGATCAGGTTTCGGAAATTTTGAAGCGGGTTCTCACTAACCTTTCCGACATTCACGGTATCGCGTAAAAAAACCGCGAAATTGTCCCGATAGTATTTTCTGATTTGCAGGGTCAGGGTTTTTCCGTCCGCTTTCTGGCCAACAAAACCACCGGCTTCCATGTGATCATAACGCAGGGAGAGCAGGTGTTGATCCGTCATCAGGAAGTCCCCTTCAATGGTTAAACCCAACGCGCTGTCATCAAAGGTCGCGGCGGCGCTTGGAGGCAGTCCGCTGATTTTATCCCAAATGATCGCCCCGTAGATGTCGAGCAATTTGTATTTCACATTGCCCGCGAATCCGTAGCGAAACCAGTCAATGAGTTGATTATTCACCATCGCGGTATCATTTCCCCAGTTGACAAGACCTGAAACGCTGCCGGAAAAATAGTGCGCGCCGCCAAAATTCATCCGCGCCATGAGATAGGGATCTTTTTTTTCGTTTACATCAGATGTGCCTGCGTTGATGCCTTGCATGATGCCTGCCTGCAACATCCACTGACCCAGCATGGCATGGACATCCACTCCAAAATCACCCGCAGAGTTGTAAAGCACAGACTGTGTGACTTCAATCGCCTTTCCAGTCCCGGTGCTCAGGCCAAAAAATTTAGCAGCAAAAGCATAGGGGGTGAGCGTAAAGCGCTGTATGTTTCCGGCTTCATCAACGCGTCCCGGAGTTTTGATGATCAATTGCCTGTTGGTTGAGTAAGAAAAATTTGTTGAAGGATCCACCTTACCGACCATGACCATTGGCCCCATGACCATGGGGCCGCTCATATGGTCGGACGGGGGGCCCAGGATTGAAGGCCCGAGATTAAACATCAGGAAAAATTCTTTTCCGAGACCGAATACCGTCTTTTTTTCGAAAAGCGCATTGTCTATCCCTTCAATCGCATCAATTTCATTGCTAAAATTGAAAAAATAACTGATGTCATCCGTGAATGTTCCGCCAAAATAGAGCTCGATTTCGCGAGGCAGCGCGAGGTTTGTTTCGACCGGCTTGCCCCCGGAGAAAGACTCGGCGAAGTTTCCCGTCGCCCGAAGCGCAAAGATATTCATCAGTTCGGTTTCGGAGTGAATGCGTCCGATCTGGCGTTTTTTCCGCAGTTCACCTTCCTGGGTTTGCGGAATCTGATACCCCGCCATATGAAAAGCTTCCCCAAAAGCATTCAGGCGGGGCGCTTTGGTATGGCAGGAGGTGCAGGACATATCGTATTTTCGCGCAAAGGCGGGGATGGCCTCAACGGAGGTGGGGAGAAAAATCGGGACAAAAAATCCCATGATGATCAAAAAAATAGTGGTTTTGATGTGGGCCAGAGGCCTCGTCCACTTCAGCATTGTAAACTCCTTCGGAGAGTGAAAGTGATAAGGGTCTTTATTTTGGATGAAGCGCAAAAAGGCTTCGAAACTGAAGGATCAGATAATGAGAACGGAGTACAGTTGGTAAAGCTGTGGCGGGTTTTCAAGACGCGGGTCTTGTAAGGCAAGCAGGGCAGCGGGAAGCGTCAGCCCGGTTCGGTAATTTAACAATAAAAGCGGAATGAAGGACAAGCCCAGAGAAGGAGCAAAATCTGGTTCGGCTTCAGGAGAAGAGACATTTTTAGAGATGAGCGTGTCACAGGTGCTGAGCATACAGCGTGAGACGGGCGCGCTGGGGTTTTCCGTATGTCCCTTCGCATGAGTCAAACCCACATCTCCCACACTACAGAGCGAAAAGGCCGTCACAAGCATGACAAGCCACATCAAAAAAGGCCGGGTTTGTTTATTTTTTATTTTCATTATTTCCTTTGTAGGGCAAAAAAGAAGCGGTGTCAAGCTGTTCCCTTAAACCTGGGTCTTGGGTTTAAGACGCATCTTGCCAGAAAACAGGGGGAGAGCATTTAATGCAAAAAGGTCTTGACTCTGTAGTCTACTATAGGGTTTATGCTTTTTATGACGGAGGTAGAATGGAAGGCGTACACATCGGCTGGCTGGCTAAAACGGCGCAGGTGAATATTGAAACCATCCGCTATTATGAACGTCGCGGGCTTATTCCCAAAGCGCCCAGGCGTGCATCTGGCTATCGCCAATTTTCCCAAAAAGACGTTGAACGGCTCCGTTTTATTAAACACGCAAAAGCGCTTGGTTTTACTCTTGATGAAGTCACTGAACTGCTCGCCCTGAAAGTTGAGCCAGCGGCGACCTGCGGCGATGTGAGCGCGCGAATTGAACACAAACTGATGGATGTCGAAGGCAAAATCAAAACCCTGAACAATATCAAAAAGGCCCTGATCAGGTTAAAAAAAGCCTGCAAGGAACCCGGCGCGCCAAGCAAGGATTGTCCGATTCTGGAATCACTGGATGGGGAAGAAGCGCGTGGAGAAAAAACCGTCAAATAAACTGTTATTCACCGGTATCGCAGGAACCGTCATCGCTGCCCTGTGTTGTTTTACGCCGGTGCTTGTTGTTTTATTGGGGGTGCTGGGTCTGGGTGCCGCCACCGGATACCTGGATTTTATGCTGCTCCCTGTGCTTCTTGTTTTTATCGGCATGACCCTTTTTGCTTTAACGAAACAAAAACGTGCCTGTAAGGCAGTCGCATATTCGCCGAAACCGGGGGATTAAAAATGAAAAACAATCCAAAACAAGCATCCTGTTGTCAGAACGCGTCTCCTCAAAAAGCCCATAAGGCCCTGGCCTGCCCGGTGAATGGAAAAAAAGGACAGACCGTCTCTTCCAAAACCCTGCGTCACCTCATTAAAAAAGACCGCGTCCACGACGTGAAGGACAGCGGTTATTATTTTTGCAAAACCGCCGATTGCGATACGGTCTACTATCACCCCGAAAGCGGGCAATGTTTTCAAAAAGAAGATTTAAAGGTGCGTGTGGGCCTCAAGGAAACTGAAGATCCTGTCTGGCTCTGTTACTGTTTTGAGATCAGCAAAAAAATGATCGAAACGGAAGTCGATAAAACCGGCCAATCTTCATTCGGAATACATCTCCACTCGGAAGTCGCAATTGGAAATTGCGACTGTGAAACCCTGAGTCCCTCAGGTCGCTGCTGTTTGGGTGAAGTGCTTTCGGCAGAAAAAGAAGCCCAGGCCAAGTTTGCACGATAGGGGGTGAGGGACGCGCAACAGACCCTCCGGGTTGATTTGAATCGGTGCTTTTTTCGGTTTCGGCGGGTCGTTTTATTTTAGAGGAGGCAGTGGTTTTTTCCTGTTGTTGATGTTAAGCAAAAGGGCTTTCTTTAAAACGCTGTTGTATGGCCTCGACCGCCTTCATATTTTTAAGCAGGGCGTTCACACAATCCTCATCCAGGGTTTCTCCTGAAAGCCGTTTTAGTTCATCGATGGCCGCTTCGTTGCTCCATGCGGCTTTATAGGGGCGGGCGCTGGTCAATGCGTCAAAGATGTCCGCGACGGCGATAATCCGTGCCTCAAGCGGAATATTTTTCCCCTGAATGCCTGAAGGATACCCGCTCCCGTTCACCGCTTCGTGGTGGTATTGGGCGATGTTGCGCAGCACGTCCTTGTATTCAATATGTTCCAAGCCAAAATTTTTGAGCAAATGATCAATCATTTTTCGCCCCTTGTGGGGATGTGTTTTCATCACCCTTCTTTCCGCATCATCCAGTTTTCCCGGTTTGAGCAAAATACTGTCCGGCATCCCGATTTTTCCAATATCGTGTAAAGGCGAAAACATAAAAACGTGTTCAATATAGCTATCGTCCAGACCATATTTTTCAGCCAGTTCCGAGGCAATCAGCGCACTGTAACGCGACATCCGATCCAGATGACTTCCCGTTTCCGGGTCGCGTGTGTGCGTGATTTGGCCTGTGGTCTTTACCGCAGCGGCCAGCGTACGAATCGAGGTGAGTTCATTGATCACCATCAAGGCAATTAAATGTCCGTAAATGTCTATTTGCCGGAGCACACTTTCGATAAACACCTCTGTTTTATCCGCATTGAAAAAAATAAAACCCATAAAGGCCCCGTCATTAAAAATGGGCATCGTGTAACTTGAGGCATACCCTTGTCGGCCAATGCGCTGCGTGTGTTCATGTGTTCCGGCTTCAAAAGTCACCAGGTTATTGACCACGCGGGGCAGGCCTTTTTCCAGTATTTTTTTGAGAGAGGGCGCATCGTTGAGCAGTACCTGATAATGGTCGAGCGGATTGTCTTCCCCGCTGCTATGCAATAAGGTTTTGAGCACTTTTGTTTCAGGGTCATAAAGGGCAATGGCAATCCGGACGATAAAGGGGAAGGTTTCGGAGACCGACCTGTGCGCGGCGATCAGTTTATCGCGCAGGGGAAGATGCTGATTGAGGACCTCAAGGGCATCATGGTGTTGAAACATACGCACTCACAACAAAATAATGAAATACAAAAACGGCAGTACAGACATGCTTAAGTATAGCGTATTAGCGGAAAGCGTGGGGTGAGGGTTTTGAGATACTCACACAGCTAAAAAGTTTCTTTTAAGAAGAATCAGGAACATTTTTCAAGGGCCGTCATTTTGTTGCCAAGGGATTCATTTCCAAAAAAACATGGCCGGGTTTCAGCACTCGCAAGGGTTTTGAAAATCCCTTATTTTAGACCTCTTTTGATTGAAATTCTCTGGTTCATAACCCACTTTTCGATGCCATTCTGGACTATGCCGCCTTTCTGAGCAGTTTTCTTTTAAAGTCGTCCTCGGCATTTAAGGAGGCGATCATTTCACCTCCGACATTGGAGAGACGTGCTAGGTCGGCGCGGGGCATCTCCTGTTGATTTTCAAAAACCAGAAATGAATCAAACTCAATGCCTTGATTGATGAAGTATTGCAGGAAAATAGTCGTGAGCCGTGCTTTATCGCGATTCGACACACCGTATAAAAAGAGCGGCATCACTACTGTCCGGTTAAATAGTTGAATAAATTCAATTGGTTAGACATGGAGAAGTCCTCTGGTTTGTATTTTGAATCTGCAACGACTTGATTTAATGGCATTTTATCGAATACGGTGACGCTCAAAATCTGTAGAATTG